>BNUH01000032.1 GCA_025997215.1 Clostridia bacterium | reverse complement strand
AGAGCAAGCACAAGTAGTCAGCACACTTAACGGGATAGTACCACAGGATAGATTGCTTACACTATTGTCTTTCATAGATAACAATAGTGTAGGGATATGATACGATATATATTGATTGGATAGTGCTAATATAGACGAAATTAGGGGGATTTTTGTATATATTTCCGATGAGGCGCGGAAAACACCGCATGGCTGAAAGGTGCCATTATACCGATATAAACGGTATGATGATATAGACGGCGTGGAAGAGTACACGCTGGATGACGGAGGAATAGGATAGTGGATGAAATGCCCAATGAAGTCGCGGCGCAAACACTCGAAGCCGCTCAAATTCATACGGAACAGGAGCAACCGAGCGCAAGAAGCCCGTTTGAGACGCTTATCGCGAACGACACAGGAGCGCGGGCAGAACTTGACCGACGTATAAGCAAGGCTTTGGATACCGGCCGTGTGAAATGGGAGCGCGAGGCCGCAATGACGGCCGACGAGAGGGCTAGGCACGCTATCGAGGAACGGGAGAGTACGTTAATCGAGCGTGAACGGTTAATCGCACGTCGGGAACTGCAAGCGGATGCCGTGCGAACGCTTACGGAGCGTAAGTTACCCGTGTGGCTGCTTGATGCGCTTGACTATTCCGGTGGTGATGAGCTAAATGCCAGTATAGAGCGTTTCGCGCAGTCGTACGAGCATGACCGCAACGAAGATCGCGAGGCATTGCGCCGAGAGTTATTGCGCGGCCAGCCGCCGAAGGCTACTAGCGGTTCGATGGACACGCGCAACGCCGCGATAAGGCGGTATATGGGATTGCCAGAATCTAAAGGAACCTAAAGGAGTGTATTAAATGGCGAATACTATAGCCCACTCAACCCAATGGGTGGATATGTTTGACGAGGCTTACAGGCTTTCCAGCCTCACCGCTATCCTTGACAGCCCACCGGACTTAGTTAATTGGTTGGCCGGGAGTTATCAGCTGGAAATACCGCGCATTACACTGCCAGTGTTGGCCAATTACAGCCGATCCGACGGCTACGTGACAGGCGATGTTAATGTTGCCACTCAAATCGTAGCACCGACTTATGAGCGCGGCAGGATGTTTTCCGTGGATAAGTTGGACGTTGATGAAGCGATTAAGTGGTTCGGCAACGCGACAGGCCAGTTCATCCGTCAGATTTATGTACCCGAGTTGGACGGGTGGCGCATCAGTAAGTATGCTAGCGCGGCAGGTATCGGCACTGCTACTGGCGCATTGACAACTGGTGCGAATATCGTGGCCGCTCTGCGTGCCGCTGTAACGGCTATGGACAATGCTGAATGTCCTGACACGGATAGGGTGCTCTACATCCTGCCCGGTTTGATGGGTATAGTCGAGGATATGGACACTACCCAGAGCCGGGCTGTATTGGCCAGGTTTAGCACCATTGTCCGCATGCCTCCCTCGCGGATGTATGCTACGTATACATTGACAGCTGCGGGCGGCTCGGTCAAAGCTGATCCGCTGAATTTCCTGGCAATTGCAAAGGGCGCGGCTATCCAGGTGCAGAAGCATGTAGCACCGAAGATAATCGAACCCGATGCAAATCAGCGCGCGGATGCTTGGTCGTTCGGCTTCCGGTCAACTGGGTACACGGATGTATTCTTAAACAAGGTAAGCTGCGTATACTCTCACGAGCAGGCGTAATGGAGTGCGGCGGCGGTGTCTTATCGCCGCCGCTTTTGAGGTATGTTTATGGAACCTATAGACAAGCTGCGGTTAATGCTCGGCAAGTCGCTTGAAAGCGAGGAAACGGATAGTATCGACGATCTGTTGTCCGAGATGCTAGACGACGCGCGGTGTTGGATGTCCGCGTATACCGGGCAAACAACATGGATTGATGAATTACCGGATGAGGTAATAGGGATACAGATACGCGTAGCATCCGCTATATACAACCAACGCGGGCTTGAAGGTTCAAACGCTAGTTCTGTTGGCGGCGTTGTGTGGAATGTTGATGCGCTTCCCCAGCACGTTGTCAGGGCACTGAATCGCTATCGGCTAGGAAAGGTGGTCAACCTGCATGCGTCTCCAGCTTAAGGACATGAGAACGGTGTGGCTGCGCGATCGCGCGGAGACGGTGAACGTCGATAATGATGATGGCCTGTATAAATGGCAGGATGGCGCGCAAGGGATCAACGTAAAGCTAACTCCGCTGAACATTGTGAACAATTTCAAGCAGTTCAGCGATAGCAGAGAGTATGGCGAGGTTAGCGTAGAGACCGTCAATATGTATTATCCTGGGCGTTTGCGGCTGCAATATGGCCAGGGCGTGTGCGTGCATGTTGGGCAAGGGAATAGCTGCGACTATCGGATATTCAATGTGGAGAATTGGCCTGGATACCAGAAGGCCGGGCTTGAATACATAGCTGAAAACATGAGGGGGTAGGCGGTGATGCGGCAATACTGCGCGGAAGTGATTGAATTGCTAGGCTCTGCGCTTCCGGATGTGCGCATCACGCGCGGTTATCCTAAGACGCTGGAAAAGCTGCCGTGCGTATCCGTATCCGAAGCGGGCAACCTGCACGCGTTATTCTTCAACAAAACGTATAACTTTGATGAGATAGTAACGGAGTTACAGGTATTCGTCACACAGTCGCAGGAAGCGGATGATATTGCACTCGTCATCGAGAGCGCGATGATCGGCGCAGGGTTTACGCGCGTGGATAGCCGCGATCAGAATGACAACCTGATTAAGTCCAAGATAATCCGGTATTCCGTGCTGTCCAATGCTGGCGATAATGGCGGCGATATCGGCATTGATAATGCCATATGCACTGGTATTGGCGACGTCTATCTTGCTAGGGTAGTGGCGCACACGGAAGGATACTATGAGACAAAGCCTGGCGTGCGCCTAGGCGGTGCTATCAGCCTGAACGCTAGTGTACCCGTTGCACAGTCCGACGCGTTCAGCCTGTACATAGACGAGGCGGGCAAGGAGATAGAGCGCAGCAATGCAACGATAACGGGAAACAGGCTTACGATGGTATTGACCAATATATCATTGCAAAACCAGATAAGCCTAGGGCTTTTGAAACAAGATGCCCATGGCGAATATATTTTAGCTGCAAATAACGCCGATATAGAATACTCGCTGCGGTATGTGTCGCTTATGAGTGACGGTAGGAACATATATAACAAGTACCGGAGTTTCAGGATAACTAATATAAACACGGTAAACTACAAAGAAAAGAGTATACAATACATTGGAATAATGGTAAGCGGCATAATAGACGACGTGATAACTAAGAATTTGAGCAAGAAGGCCATGATACAGCTGGATGATCCGTCGATGGCCGACGCGTGTTATCAGTTTTTAGCCGGAGCGGAAAAGTATGAGAATTGAGTATACGAATAAGGCCGGGCGTTCTATACAGCTAGCCGCGCCGGTTAATCCAGCGTCAACGCCGTATTGGGTAACGGAATTGCGCGGCTTGCACGGCGTGGAAGTGGATAATCGCGGGTTGATGCTGCTTAGCGGCGATGGCGAGGCGTGGCTAGGTTCGCTGTCGAAGGCCAGGGTGATACGGGTTAGCGGCACTATCAGCGGCGCAGAAACGGTCAGAGAGCGTATGGCGATGCTAGAGACGATGGTGCCGTGCGAGATTTCGCGGTTGACCGTTACGCGTGATGGCATGACGCGCGGTATTGACTGCTTCGTGGACAAGGCCCCGCAGTTTGATCCTCCGCGCGGTGACAGATTCACGTTTGAATTGTGGTGTCCTGATCCGTACTGGCAGGACGCGGTAGGCGATCAGCACACGGACTTCAAGCAATGGACTAGCGAATTCGAATTTCCCGTCAGCATAGACGGCGACATTGGCTTCATATGGGGCGAGTTGCTGGCCAAGGACGTGATCCAGGTTATCAACCATGGCCAAGTGGCTAGCGGCTTCGTATGGACGGCGCGTATACTGGATCCCGTGTCATGGGTACGCCTCACGCTGATCGAATCGCAGGAGAAGATTGAGATTTACACCGCTCTGAATGCTGGCGATACCGTCCGCGTATCCACTCATTCGCGCGAGAAATGGGTGCGGATATGGCGTGCTAGCGGCGGTATAGAGAACGCTATGCAGTACATAACGCCGGATTTCAGCTTCTTCAAGCTGCGCGCGGGCGTGAACACGGTTAAGGTTGAGACCAGCGAAGGCGACGCGGCGCAAGAGGGCGAGATACGTTACAAAAACCGATATTTGGGGATATAGTATGGTTATTTATGTGTATGAAGGCGATAATAGGACGCTTGTTGGGGTATTGAGTGAGTATGAAAGCGTATGTATTAACCAATATTATAACGAGGTTGGCACAATTCGGCTTCGGATACTTGATGGCCAGAATAGTTCAAACCCGTGGATACTGCCTGACACGTGGCTTTGGCCGCAGGGATGCAGCGAGATATTCATCGTCGAGACGGTAGAGCGCACGTATAATGGGCTGTACACACAGACGGACATACGCGGAAGCACGGCCACGAACCTGCTAAAACGCCGATGCGTCACGCTGGATGCGTTTCAGATGAGTACAAGCGGCCAGTTGATGAGCTATTTACTCAATTATGAGTTTGGAACGAATGCAAGGCGGCCGTTTCCTGGCCTGACCATGAACGTAAATACCGGATTAGGCCAGTCGGTGCTATTCCAGACGGCACCGGATACGCTGTTGTATGTGGTTGATACATTGTGTAATAACGACAATATCGGGTATGCGACATACTTTAATCCGGATAGTAAATCGATGGCGTTTACCACATATACTGGCCAGGATTATAGTGTAACGAATGGGTATCTGCCTGTATTGATTGATCCGGAATATGAGTATGTGCAGGAGACGACCTATAAAGAGGATATCCACTTGATGGCCAATTATGGCTATGCTTATGGCGAGATGAATACGGCGGTTAATCCGCCCGTTCAGAAAAAGACGACGTATGATGCCAGCGGCGGCGCGTCCGGATACCAGCTGTTTGAATATGTAGTCAGGTTCGACAAGCGAAGCAAGACCGAGCAATACATACTCACCGATCAGCAATACCTGCAGTCGATGCAGGATTACACGCGCCAGCTGCTGATGAAGCGGCGTCGGGTGATTCAAACGCGCGGTGTATTGCTTGGCGACAGTGAGCAGTACGTGCTAGGCGAGGATTACAACTTAGGCGATACTGTGACGTTTCGGGATAAGAAGCACGATACGCAGTATGACGGCATGGTCAAAGAGATTGAGCGCAGTATTGAGCGCGGGATTATGACGACGCGGATAAGCATTGCGCGTTAAGGAGTGTGGAAACATGGTACGTAGCGGGTTTTTCAACAGCGTTAATCAGGATAGGGTGTACAACGCCGATGACTTTGGTGTGATATTCGGCGATGTATTCACCAACGGCGTTGTTTATGAGGCGCACGAATCGCTTCAGGTGGTTGCGGATACTGGCATGAATATACTGGTACTGCCGGGACACGCGCGGATAAAAGGCGTGGCGATGTGGAGCGATGACGCTATACCGTTTACACTCGCTTCGCCCGATGGTCAAAACCCGCGCATGGATCGGGTAGTGCTGCGCCACGACAAGGACGCGCGCAGTATTGATGTATTCCTGCTGCAGGGCACGCCTAGCTCAACTCCAGCCGCTCCGGAACTGACGCGCGGTGATGTGGTTTACGAGCTAAGTCTTGCTACTATAACCGTCGGTGCAAGCGTTGGCGCGATAGCGCAGGAGGACATTACGGACACACGCAATGTTCCTAATGTGTGCGGGTTATCGCGCGTGCATAGCTTCTACGTCGAGGGCCAGCCGGACACTGAGGCCATGTGGGAGTATATTGAGGATAGGCTGAACTCGACGAAGATACTAACAATCGTTGATTATGTATATTGGGGGGTTTTGTATAACACAACATTAGTCGCGGCATATAACAGGTGGGAAATAAGAAGCGAATCCATCAGAGGCGATAAGGAGTATTTATTCATAAGTGGCAATATGTACTATCAAACTGCCGATAAATATCCACCTATACCCATTAGCGGTGCAGTTGCCACTCCATTTATTCCATACTTTCAAGTGGCTGGCAAGACTGAAGGCAGGGTATTGCTGCTGCATAATGTGGTAGCTGATGTTGCGTCGTCCACTTTAAGGGTATCAATCAAGATGAACATGGATGGTACAGTTAATGCTACGCCTATATCAATGCTAGCAAGCTATAGACAAGCTATAAACGGGCCGTTGTCAATAAATAACGCTGGTTATTCTCTAAACTTACCGGCAAACTATATCGCATACCGCACACCATTTGAGTTTAAGCTGCTGGAGCTTAATTAGGAGGTCGCATGCTCAACGAGAACAAACTGATATCCGATTGCCTAGCGGTTGTGGGCTGGCCGTACGTGTCGCCCGGCACGAATGATGAGCGTGGCATCGATTGCTCCGGGATGCTGTGCAGGGCGTACAAGCTGCAAGGCTCTGCCATTTATCATGGTAGTAATCGTATTGCGCGCGTGCATTGCCGCGATGTCATGCCCATCAACGGTGTGTCCAGTCTCCAGCCTGGGATGGTCGTATTCAAGTGGCGTGACGATGGTCAGGAGGGTAACGAATACAAGCCGGGCGGCCTGTATTACAATTATCAACTCAACGGGAACTTCTATCACATAGGGTTGGTGGCGCAGGTGGAACCGCTGAAGATTGTCCATGCGACTGATCCGAAGGCGAAGGTGGATACGGCGTTGGGTAACTGGACGTGGCGCGGATATCTGAAGGAGGTGGAGTATAATACGCAGGGCGGTGCGGAGAGAGTGGGCTTTTCTGGGGTATACAGGGTACATGCGGCTACTGGTCAAACGGTCAACATGCGCAGTAAGCCGACAATCTCGACGGACAACCGTGTAGCGTTGGTTCCTGTCGGCGACTATGTGGAAGTCGCGGAAGTCACTGGCAGCTGGGCGTATACCAAATGGCACGATAAGCGCGGGTATATTCAAATGCAATACCTGATACCGGACGGTCAGGAGGCCGATGCTGAACCCGTCAAACCTGATACCGACGAAGGTACTGTAACAATACAACTGAATAATGTGACGGCACAACTGCTGTATTATGCGTTGGAGAAGGCGTTATATTAAAGGGTGGTGTGTATGAGTTGGCGCAAGTTTATTCAGCGCGGCTATCTGCTCACATTCGGGTTGGTTACACTCATAATCTTTGGCGTACAGCTACTGGATGTATCGGACGAGGTGGAGCGGGAGGTATTCCGGCAGTTGTGGAGCTTGCGTAAAGTGGCGGTAGATTCCATAGTTTCCGAGATTGACGCGTATGTTGATATCGATGATGACTGGGAATCGTACGACTATGCGCAGCTACTTAAACAACCAGTCAGTGTGCTTGATAACTTCCCGAACACAAGCATCGTTCTATATGACAGCGACATGAAGGTATTGAGCGATCACATTTCCTCGTCCATCGAGTATGTTGTAGAGCCTATAGACGAGCCTACCGTTATGTCGGCTGTTCATAGTGATAAGCATGGTCATGAAGTCGTTGTTCCCGTCATTCCGATGGGGAACAGCGACGATCGTACATTCTACTATTTCAGGTGGCTTCCGAGTAACGAACGCTACGTGGGGCGGTATGTGTTGATATCCGCTATGAATATGCAATCGGTCACAGCGGATGCACCCAGCCGAGCCTTGTTAGGCTGGAGTGTGCGGATGCTGATAGCGGCTGCATGCACGATCATTATCGCCGGGGTAACGGTGGCGACGTACCCAAGAAAGACCTAGGAGGGCGCGCCGTGCGGGAAAACGACAAGATGGTTGCGCTTATCCACGTATTGATGGCGGTGGCAGGGGCTATGGCTAGAATGCTTAACAAAGGCGACAAACCGCTTCAGATTGGCCGCGTGCTGGGCGAATTGTTTGTGGCCGGGTTTATGGGCCTCATATTCTACTGGATTACGCGCGAGACCGATATCAAGCCCGGCTGGGCGTTCGCGGCTGCGGGCATTGCCGGATGGGTCGGGCCGACGGTGCTAGACTGGCTGGCCACGATCGTTGAGAAGAAAACGGGCACGAAACTCACTCCCGACAAGAAAGAAGGGCCGAAAGAATGAGCGAAATCAAAAAGAAGTTATCAAGCCGTAAGTTTTGGATGGCGGTCGCGGCGTTTGTTACGAGCGTTTGCGCAATGGTCGGTTGGGGCGCGGATACAATAGAGCGGGTCGTTGCGCTGATTACGGCTGTCGGCGCGCTGGTTGCGTACATATTCGCCGAGGGCTGGGCCGATGCTGCGTGGGCCAAGCAGCCGATCTTTGAATTCGTTGAAGAGACCGAGCAGGATGATGCGGAGGACGACGAGGCAACGGCCTGACAGGCCGCCTTTTCGTGGTGCATTTCGTGGTGCATAGTTGGGTAAAAGGTGGCGTATGAGGCAAGTTGAGGGTGGAAGCGTCAGATGGTTGACAGTTGAAAAGCGTTGATATTACTGGATAAAGTTAACCCCGCCATTTGGCGGGGTTTCTTTGTTTCGTGCGGGAAACAGGACTTGAACCTGCATGAGCGTATTGCTCACTAGAACCTGAATCTAGCGCGTCTGCCAATTCCGCCATTCCCGCAGGATAGTTGTCCGGGGTTATTGGTGGATGGGGGTGGATTCGAACCACCGAAGTCTGTGACGGCAGATTTACAGTCTGCTCCCTTTGGCCACTCGGGAACCCATCCATAACAAGTATTACCTGAACCCGCCCGCGCCGGGCTTGTTTCCTTGGAGCTGGCGAAGGGACTCGAACCCTTAACCTGCTGATTACAAATCAGCTGCTCTGCCAATTGAGCTACGCCAGCAGCCCACTGGCAAAGGCATCTAGCGCGGGGTTCATTGGTGGGCCTTCAGGGACTTGAACCCCGGACCAATCGGTTATGAGCCGACCGCTCTAACCACTGAGCTAAAGGCCCGTCCTCAAATCGCTTGCGCCTGCGCAAGAATATCATTATCGCGCCTTCAAGAAGGAGAACCATTCTCCCCTGAACCTCGTATCCCCGCGAACCCAAAACCCCGGGGGGAGGTTGGGAGGGGGACGCGAGTCCCCTTCCCAAAGGCGCGGATGCGCCGTGTGGTGACCCCTAGGGGACTCGAACCCCTGTTACCGCCGTGAAAGGGCGATGTCTTAACCGCTTGACCAAGGGGCCAGTTAGTTGGTCGGGGTGAAGGGATTCGAACCCCCGGCCTCATGCTCCCAAAGCACGCGCGCTACCAGGCTGCGCTACACCCCGCCGGACGGCAATCAAGGCGGCAGATAGTATAATAGCAAAAATTAAGCGCCTTGTCAATAGGCCGAAAGCGATTGTCTAAAAAAGTCTATTCCTGATTTCCCTCGACTGTCGGCGCAGACGCCGCAGGTGTAATGCGCGCCTTTGCCTTCGGATTCTTCACCCACTCGGGCGTGCCTCTGACAGTCAACTTGGTGGATTCAGGCGGTACCTCCAGCAGCGCGGGGTTTTCCATATACTTGCGCCACACGCGGAACAGCGTCGCGTAGGTCAGCCCGTTCATAATCCGCTCATCGCCGACAAACCCCAGCGGGATTACGCGTTGGGTTACGATTTCGCCGTTGGGATTCGCGCGCGGTTTGCGGGTTATCTTGCCGATGCTCAGGAATAGCCCAGTCGTTCCGAAATTATAAATATGATGGTAGATGTAGTTGATGCCAAGCGAGGCCATGTTCGTCACGAACAGCGACGTGTGGAATGGGCTTAAATCAAGCACGGCCCTAGGCAGAATGCCATAGCGATCCATCAACCTGATGGCGCCGACCAGCAGTGTTGGCAGCAGCGGCAGCGACAGCAGCGAGCGGGCTAGCCGTTCAGTCGCGTTTCCGCCTGCCGCAGGCGTGCGGTTTTCGCCGATGGCAGCCTCGACGCGCATGGCGACGTCGAATATCGTGTCGCTTGGGTCGAATTTGACCTTGACGGCGGACGCATCGGCGTCCTTCGTGTCGGTATTCTTGAGAACCATGAACGACACGGCGACCTCGTTGCGCCCGTACATCTGCTTATTCATAACGAACCGATTCGCCGCAGGGATCTCGTTCATCACGCGGATTAACGACGCAATTATGACGCTCATAAACGACACGGTGCGCCCCAACTCCCGCTGCCGCTGGATATAATCCGCCACTTTGTCGTAATCCACTTCCAGCGGGGTCATCACCTGGGCGTCGCACCGCTGGGGCATCAGGTAGGGCATCAGCATCTGGATGGGATCCGCGTCCTTGAGCCGTCTGCCATCTGGTCGAAATCCAAACATACGATCAATCCTTCTTAATATATTATGTTCTGAAAAGAACAACTTATCCTGACTACATAATACTAGAATGTCAACGCACAGTCAACACGTATATTTGTATAATGTTCTAAACGCCATCGACCTTCGTATAGTAGACCACTATCGGCTTATTCAACCCCAGATAATTCTTATTCTCAATGAATTCATAACCTTCTTCCCGCACATCCAGATCCTCGGCATTATGCGCCATGGCATAACTCTCGTCTGACAGCACATACCCCTCGGGCGGATAATCCTGCACCACCGTGTAATATCCATACGGCAGCCGCCTTCTGACACTGCCCGCGTCGGGTTTGGCGACGACGGGCACGTTCACGACGTCGGTCACATGCGCGCCGTCCAGTATGCCCTCGAAGTGGTACAAACCGCCGGGCAGGTACTTGCCCGTCGCGCTGTCCACAGGGATGAATTCGACGTCCTGCGCGGCGGTGTTCGTGTCAACAACCGTAAGGCCTGGGAATTGATCCGGATCATACCCGCCGATCGTGTAGCCATCCTCGGTAACGCGCAGCGTCCAACGCTTAGACGTCGGCACCCATTGTGCATTGCCGCCAGGCAGCGCTATAATATATACAACATATAGCCCAGGCAGCAGAATAAACTCGGCATGCCCTTTCGCGTCGGACCTGGATATGAATCGTTCGGTACTCCCCCATGCATCCCCGGAATCCGGCCTGCCGCTGCGGATGAATCCAACCGTCATACCCTCAAGCGGCTTAACCATATAGTCCGGCTCACCGCTGGCAGACCTTCCGACAACGGTTTCCTCGCCTACAAATATGTAGCCGCGTGTGGATGAGCTGCCACCGCCGCCGCCATCGCCTCCGCCGCCCTCACCGTCGCCAGGCCCCGTGCCTCCCGTCCAGCCAGGCATTGGAAATGATGGTCCAATAAAATCCAATACCGACCGCAGTTTACTCTGTAATATATACTCCAGCACGTACGCGCTCTCGGTCATGTCGCTGACCGAATCGTTGACCAACAATAGATCGTTCATCGCGGCATCCGGATCGCCAAAATACAACGCATCCACCAATGCGCTGTTGGGATCCGTCTTGGCGACTGCTAGCTGAACCTTCTCACCTTCGGCGTTCATGACATGGGACAGCGCGGCTTCAGACAGCGCGATAGATGCGACCACGCTGTTGAGCGCCTGATCGCGATCCAGTTTCTGTAAAAACGCGGCAATCTTCGGCATCGACATGCAGGATGTCCCTCCGTAACTGCGCCATAACTATTACTTTATATGGCAAAACAGCGCGGTGCATGCATGGCAATGCCGTCCGTATTCTTTATGAATACATTAAAATCCTTCCTAATCCATTCGTTCTGACCACTCGTGCATCAGCGTCATCTCATCCTCCTGCAACTCAAACTGCCTGTACATACGCGTGCCGTCTGGCATCAGCGTCGTCTCCAGTGCCTCGATCAAGCGCGGTGAACCATCCGCCAGATCGTAAACCGCGTCGATATATGTCGGATATTCCCGATCATCCGGCCGCCAGCGGGTATACACACGCTTGACCGCCGCGTCGAAGCTGGGCTCGTTCTCCAGGATGTCGAACGCCTCACTCCTCACAAACCGCCACGGATTCACGGCGTCGTCCACTTCGGCTGAAGGTTCAAACATCCAATACTGGTACTCGGTGCGGCTGTTCGCAAAGTTCAGCATCACGCGGAAGTCAGGGTATCCGTCGAAATTCATATCCTCAAGTATGAAGTTGGCGTCGCGATCCAACTGGCCAATCGTTTCAACGGTGATGGTCTGGACGATATCATGGCGCGTGTCCAGCACCTGCACGATCCCAACCGCCTCACGCGCTCCGGTCTCCAGCAGCTGGATTGTGATGGGCAGCTCCTCATGCCCGAATGTGAATTCGTCGGTCGTCAGCACGCGCGCGCTCTCGATGGATGATAAGAACTGCGGCATCATGAACCCCGTCAGACTGCTGTCCAGCGGTGCCACATGCAGCCACTCCCCAACGACGCCCAGCACCTCAATCCGTGCGCCGTTGCGGTACTGTTCGACCACGCGCGCCGATGATGACGGACGTTCGCGGAGGTTCAGCCAGCCCAACCCGCCCGGATTCTGCACGAATAGCACGGGTGAATACGGCACGGGCCGATCCGCGTCCGGATCGTCGCCGTCCCACTCGATCAGCCGCTCGCGCTCCATAAACCCCGTCGTCGAGGCCGGGCTATCCATCAACCCGATGCACACGGGCACCAGCGGCCCTACATCAGCCTCATCCGCTATGTCACTCTCGTTGAACATAACCTTTACCCCAGCATAATAACCGCCCAACGTCGTACTCTTCACATCAGCCGAAGCGTACAACGGCAGCAGCTCATCCGGCGAATTCGTAGCAATATACGCAACGCGCCAGGGTTCGTACTCCGCGTCCAGTTCGGCGGCGTCCAACTCTTCAGCAAAACCAACTATTCCCACCAGTATTATAGTTAACATAATCGTAAACACCAATAACAATCGGCGCACGCTATCCCCCCTTTCATTCCCCCCAATCCTAAACTAATTCTAGCAAAACTACCTAAACCCTCTTGCCAATTATTAACAATAATTGTTTAGCCGAATATAACACAATAAGACGGTGCGTATCCGCTCCGCCTTATACGCCTATCTTACAGACAGGCGTTGGAAACTTTGGAACCTATCGAGGCCTCACCAACCAGAATCAGACCGCGCGCGTCACCTTGCCGCTGCGCAGACAGCGCGTGCACACATACAAATGCTTATGCACACCCTCTACCACCACGCGCACACGCTGAGTATTCGGCGCCCACACGCGATGAGTGCGGCGTACAGAGTGGCTGACATTGTTGCCGTGCATCAAACCTTTATTACATACCTGACAAAACTTGCCCAAGGGAAAACCCTCCTTCAGAATTGCGCCCTACCCACGCGCCAACATCTGGATACAAAAATACAGCCTAATGAGTATACCACTTGTCGAGCCCTTTTGCAAGGGGTTTCATAAATATTTTTCCAGCTAGGATTTTCCTAGGATTTTGGTGCTTCGCCCTCTTTTGGATTCGGGGCTTCGCCCCAACGCCCCACCAGGGGCTTTCAGCCCCTGGACCCTGACCAGGGGTTCCCCCTGGACCTTCTTTTTAGCGCAAATCGTTTTACCGTTACCCCGCAGTATAGCCTTCCTCCACAATCGCAACCTTGATAGCCTCCAGCGTCACCGCCTTAGGATCATAACTAACCGTAGCCGTTCCACCCTTCAACTCCACAACAACCCCACTAACCCCATCCAACCCACCGACCGCATCCTTAACCGCCTTTACACAATGTTCACAAGACATCCCCTCAACCTTAACAATAGTAGTTTCCATCAAAAACCCTCCTCATTTCAAATCAATCGGTTTCAAAAACTTCCAAACATCCACCGGTTTCCCATTTTCCTCCACAGAAACAGTAGCATAAGCCCATCCCTCAACCTTTTCCGCATCCACCCCCGCCGCAATCAGCGGTTCCGGATTCAGCACAAACACAACATCCTTATCTTGATTCTGTTTACTCGCGCCATTTACCTGCATATCCTTAGCCCATTCGAACATATTCCCGCCACCCAGCGCGATATTGTAGTGATCCATCGCCGTATGATACCCCAACGCCGACCTGCCAACGCTGATAATATACTCAAACTGTGCCGCCGCGCCGCTCATACTCTTCGGTTCCATAACGAAATCCTGCGCGAAATATATCCATTCCTCATCCGCATTATCCAACAACGCCACATCCAGCCCCGCGTCTATGAACGGCTGTGCCGCTACTTTCACCTGCACGATCGCCCCAGTCCAATGGAACTGCGCGCCGCCGTCCGGTGCCTCGACGTACCATTCCGTCGTGGATTCCTCCTGCGCGGGCAGCATAACCAGCACATCCTTAAACGAGCGCAACGCATCCTTAGCCACGACATCCACAGACGTACAGCCCGTCAAAACCACAGCCGCCAATACCACCAAAACTATCACCATAGTAAATTTCCGCATAGTATAACCTCTCTTTCATCCTAACTTTTATATCGTTTGAACTTTAATATTACTTGAACCTTTTCAACCGCAGCGCATTCGTCAAAACCGACACAGAGCTAAGGCTCATAGCCGCTGCCGCAAACATCGGGTTCAACAGCGGCCCATTGAACAATAGCTTCAACGCCCCGGCCGCGATAGGTATACCTATGACGTTATAACCAAACGCCCAGAATAGATTCTGCTTGATGTTGCGAATCGTGCGCTTACTCAACCGAATCGCCGTCGGCACATCCCGCAAATCGCTGCGCATTAGCACGATGTCGGCACTCTCCATCGCCACATCCGTCCCGGAGCCAATGGCTATCCCTATGTCGGCCTGTGCCAACGCAGGCGCATCGTTGATTCCGTCGCCGACCATGGCAACCTTCCGCCCCTCTGATTGTAACTTCTTGACTTCATTCGACTTATCCTGCGGCAGCACTTCAGCCAGTATGCGATCGATGCCCACCTGCCGCGCGATAGCGTCTGCCGTTCTGCGGTTGTCGCCCGTGATCATTGCTACCTCAACGCCCATCTGGTGTAAGGCTTGTATGGCCGCCTTACTGCTGGGCTTCACGACGTCGGCCACAGCGACTATCCCCGCCAACCTACCGTCGATAGCTACGAACATCGGCGTCTTGCCTTCCCCGGCCAGTCGATCAGCTTGCGCATCCAACGCCGTCAAAGGAATACCGCGCTCATCCATCAGTTTACGGTTGCCCGCCAGCACCGACCTATTGCCGATTCCAGCCTCGATGCCACGCCCTGTTATAGAATCAAAACGTTCAGCATCCCATAACGTTAGTCCCTTCTCAATCGCACCGCGCACTATAGCCTGCCCCAATGGATGCTCGGAACCCTTCTCCGCCGACGCGGTCAACCCAAGCAGTTCGTCGACGCTGAATCCATCCAGCGGCACCACGTCCGTGACGGTTGGCTTGCCCTCGGTGATCGTCCCAGTTTTATCGAATACTATCGTGTTAATCTTGTGCGCCGTCTCCAGCGCCTCGCCGCCCTTGATCAGGATGCCATTCTCCGCGCCCTTCCCCGTGCCGACCATGATCGCCGTAGGTGTGGCCAGCCCCAGCGCGCAAGGGCACGCTATAACTAATATGGAAATAAAAATAGTTAGCGCGAACTTCAAGTCGCCGCCTGTGCCAATGAACCACGCGATCCCCGCCACCAGCGCGATGACGCACACAGCCGGCACGAAATACCCCGCGACCACGTCTGCCAACTGCGCTATAGGTGCCTTACTCCCCTGCGCATCCTCGACCAGCTTGATGATCTGCGCCAGCGCGGTATCCGCGCCAACCTTTTCCGCTCGGAATTGTATGGATCCTGTCGAATTCATACTGGCCGCGTACACAGCGTCGCCCGCGTGTTTATCCACGGGCATAGATTCACCCGTGAGCATGGATTCATCGATGGCCGTATAACCGGACAGCACCGTCCCATCCACGGGAATCTTCGCGCCCGGTTTGACTATGATGATGTCTCCCGGCTCAACCTCGTCGATGGGTATCTCACGTTCAACGCCATTATCCAGGATAATGGCGGTCTTAGGCGCGAGGCCCATCAGCTTCTTGATAGCCTCGCTGGTGCGGCCCTTGGATACCGCCTCCAGCGTCTTGCCCAGCATGATCAGCGTGATGATCACGCCCGCCGATTCGTAGTACAGCGCTTCCACTGCCCAGAAGTTACCTATAAATATCTGCCAGGTATTGTACAAACTATACAATACAGCGGCGGTTGTGCCGATGGCGATCAGCGAATCCATATTCGGCGAGCGATCCCACAGCGCCTTGAATCCTACCGTGTAGAATCTAAATCCGACCGCGATTATCGGCGCGACCAGCACGATCTCCACAATCGCGTACAGTAGCGGGTAATTCATCATGTCCAGCGCGGCCGGGAACGGCAGCCTCACCCAGCGCGTCAGCATAGGCGCCATGGCGATGTACAGCAGCGGCAGCGCGAATGCCGCCGCGATTATAAACCGCGTCCACATCCGGCGAATCTCTGCTTGCTTGCGCTCGCGATCCTCGTCGACAGCGTTCGACTTGCTGAATTCCAACGCCTGGTATCCAGCCTTGTTGATAGCCTCGCGCATGCTGGTCACTCGGACGGACTGCGGGGTGTATACGACCGTAGCCTTCTCGGTGGCAAAGTTGACGGAGGCGGTCTCGACGCCCTCCAATTTGGATAGAACGCGCTCGATGCGCTTGGCGCATGCCGCGCAGGTCATGCCTCCAACGGGAATCGTTACGGTTTGACGGCTGGGTAATACGGCGGCGGTTTGCATGTATGCCTCCTAATTAGTTACAGTTATCGTGGCGCGGATCATACCCATCCAGCAGGAGTAGCGGAATGTTCCCGTCTGGGTAGGCGTGAATTCGATAATATTCTCACCCGTCTTGAATGAATGCTGGATGCCGTATTCCGGAATCACCATGCGGCCGTTGCAGCCGTTGACCGTTCCGCTAGGTACGTTGATGATCCACTTGACGGGCGTATTCGCAATCACGGTTATGTTTGGATAACGGTTGGCAGCCAGCGTGCTGGTGATCACTTGTTCCGTCACGGGAATGGCAGGTGTGTCGGGCTTGGGCGTCGCTTCAGCCGTAAGGATTGTGGTGGACGGCGGCGTGACGCTATCCCCGCGTGCCAGCGTTCGCGAGAATAATCCCGACAGACTGCCGCCCTGCTGCATCATTGCCAAGCCCAGTACGACCACCAGTATCGCGCCGACGGTGACGACCTTCTGCGCGAACCGCTTACCCAATGCCGACACCAGCGAACCCAGCCCCAGCATCAGCGGTACGGTACCCAGGCTGAACAGGAGCATGGACAGCGCTCCGGTCAATGGATTGCCCGAGGCCAGCGCGACGATCCACATGGATTGCAGCGGGCCGCATGGCATCAGGCCGTTCAGCAGGCCGACGATCAGCGGGCTGCGTCCGGCCTTGGCGCTGTTCACGCCGTCGGCGATTGCGCCGGGCATTCGCAAGCCGAACCGCCTCATCCACGGGAATATCCCTAACATGTTTATACCCATTACCACCATAAATATACCCGCGGCCAGCTTCAGTATACCTTGTAACAATAATGGAATACCGACACTGCCATTGCCGCCGCCGATCACCCACCCGACGAACCCCAGCGCGAACCCCACTACGGTGTACGACACGACGCGGCCGACATTGTACAGCAGCGACGGCGCGAAGGCCGCCAAACCTGCGGCGGGTTTTCCGTTAACCTTGGGTATGCTCTGTGAAATGTTGATGCCGCCGCACATGGCCACGCAATGTACGCTCGTCAGCAAGCCTATCACGAATAGCATGCCATAACCCATCGTAGCGTCGGCAAGCTGGCTAGGCACGAGCAGATTCAACAAGCCGAACCAGTTCAGCAGCGCGAACAGCGCGACGATTGCGGCCAGCGTCCCAGCGATATAGCCCACGCGCGAGGCCGGCTTATCGCGATCCAATACCTGGTAATCCATACTCGTTATTATTTCAGCTATTTTATCCGTCGTGGTTACATCGCTGTCATAAGTAATATCGGCGGTCCCTGCGGTGTAACTGACCTGCGCGCTGCTGACGCCAGGCGTCTTAAGCAGTCGGCGCGTGATCTTGTTCTGACAGTTCACGCAGGTCATGCCGCCAATATTGAGGCGTGCATGTTGGATCGTCATGTTTGATCGCTTCCCTTCGCCGCTATCGGCTTGCGCGGATCCCCGCATATATTCCCTATAAATTTACTATGAAAATTAACCTAGTTCAGTATAGCACACCATTAGTATAATGTAAAATAAACAAACTGTAAACGATGGGACGGACCAACTTTCTAAATTTCGAATTGCTGAGAAAAAATGTAAATCGATTGACAGTGTTCCTCGTTCATGCTATAGTATCTCTGACTTTACGACAATTTTTCCAAGTTGGTATGGTGCGATCAAGGAGCGATGAGGTTCAAGGATTTGATATCAGGCGCGGGGTAATACGTCAATGCGGACGCGCGACATCCTTCGGCCAGCACATTAAGATACCTGTGTTGATCGCGTTCTTCCGCTAGGTTGACGAGGATTTATTCAAATTAGCACACATGTATACGCTAAAAGAGGATTATGCTCTCCTGGCCGTGGTGTGTTAGGCTTGGACCAACCGTTATTGCCAATAATTTTTAAAGGAGTGAATCGTCATGAAAGTATTCATCAGCGCGGATATCGAAGGTATCGCCACAACCATGCAATGGGAAGAATGTCGCCCGACTGATCCTTCCTATCCTCCCTTCGCCCAGGAGATGACCAGCGAAGTGCTGGCGGCTGTTTCGGGTGCCTTTGAGGGTGGCGCGACCGAGATCGTCATAAAAGACGCGCATGGCGGCGCGAACAACATCAACCCCCTGCTTATACCGGAAAACGTATCGCTGGAGCGCGGTTGGACAGGACATCCATATTGCATGGCGGAAGGCGTTGATTCAAGTTTTGACGCCGCTATGTTCATAGGGTACCACTCCGCCGCAAGCCGCAATGGCAACCCGCTCTCCCACACAATATCGGGCCGGCCGCTATGGATCAAAATCAATGGCCGGATCACCTCGGAATTTTTGATGTACAGCTGGGCATGCGCGCTGGAAGGCGTCCCGACCGTGCTGTTGTCCGGTGACAAGATGCTGTGTGAGGATTATAAGGATCTGCATCCATCGCTGTTGACCGTACCGACAAAGGATGGTTTGGGAGCTTTGGTGCGGGCTTATTCACCTATTACTGTGAGCCGCAACATTCGCGAGACTGCGGCAAACGCGCTGCGTCAGGATCTCTCAAAGGCTAAAATAACGCTGCCTCCATATTTCAATGTGGAGGTGCAATTCAAAGAACATTCACACGCGGTGAAGGTATCCTATTTCCCCGATGTGAAACTGGTAGATAACACCAAGATCGTCTTCGAGCGCGACAGCTATCTTGAGGTGCTGCGCACGCTCCGTTGGATTCTATGACCAAGCAAGACCTGTCAACACCATCGATACTTGTCGATCTGGATGCGCTCGAGCGTAACATCCGTAACGCTCAAGAGCTATGCAACCGGCACGGCAAGCAACTGTGGCCGATGACGAAAACGCATAAATCCTCCGCGATAATTAGGATGCAGCTGCAAGCCGGGGCGGCGGGCGTGTTAGCGGGTACGCTTGATGAATGCGAAGCGGCGGCGGACGAAGGCGCATCGCGGGTAATGTACGCCTATCCAGCGGCATCGCCCTCCTCTTTGCGCCGATTGACGGCGTTGTCCAAACGATGCGCCGTTACGGCGCGTATCGACGGCAAAGACAACGCGCGCCTGATGGATGAAGCGGCGCGAATAGCTCATGTTCAGATGGATTATACCATCATAATAAACAGCGGGCTGAACAGGTTCGGCATCCCGTCCGCTGAAACCGGAGCTTTCGCGGCCTGGCTTGGAGGCTGCAAGAACTTGCGCTTTTGTGGTATCTCCACTCACCCCGGCCAAGTCTATGCCGGAAGCGGCGCTGATCATGTGCGGGCGTGCGCAGCCGATGAAAGCGCCGCTGTGCGCACAGCCGTCGAATCGTTGCGCGGGCATGGCTTCGAGCCGGAAATGATTGGCAGCGGTTCTACGCCGACGCTCAAACCGTCGGTCGGTGATCCACTGATCAATCAGTATCATCCGGGTAATTATGTTTTCAACGATGTTATACAGATGGGGCTTGGTGCGGCGAAGGAAAAGGACTGCGCACTGACCATATTAGCCACTGTAATCGCGCACCCGCGCGAGGGGATTTGGATGATCGACGCAGGTTCAAAATGCTTTGGGTTGGATCAAGGAGCGCATGGAAATACGGACATAAAAGGGTTTGGACGCGTTAAAGGTCATCCGTCGTTATTTGTCGCAGGGCTATCCGAGGAAGTTGGTAAGGTGACTTCGACTGACGACTCTTGTCTGCAAGTTGGCGACAGGCTTGAGATAATTCCCAACCACGCCTGTGTGCCAGCCAACATGACCAATTGGCTGATTGGCTGCCGAGCGGATCAGGCTGTTCAAGCGCTGGAGGTCAACATTCGCGAGAACTCTCGGAATCCGATGTTATAAGGTTTCTGAACAGATGGTGAGGAGCGCTTTCCTCACCATTAAGTGTTGACTTTAAGGCACGCGGTCATATGATCCGCGTTGATCGGACGCAGTTCAGGCGTTTCCCAGAAGCAGCGTTCGTCCAATTGTTCGCATCGGGTGTGGAACGGACATCCCGATGGTGGAGCCACCGGGCTGGGCAGTTCCCCTTTTAGTAGATCCGCCTTTTCAAGGCTTCGCTCGCCGATAATGGGGATTGCCTGCAGCAGCGCGCGCGTGTATGGATGCCGCGGGTTCGCGAACAGCTCGCTTGTCGGAGCGATCTCGACTATTCGGCCCAGATACATCACGCCGACGCGGTCGGCAATATGGTGTACCACGCTTAGGTCATGCGAAATAAACAGCAGCGACAGGCCCAGCCTGCGCTGCAGATCCATTAGCAGGTTGATGATTTGCGACTGGATTGAAACGTCCAGCGCGGACACCGGTTCATCGCATATGATCAGACGCGGGTCGACCGACAACGCGCGGGCAATGCCGATGCGCTGCCTCTGTCCGCCGGAAAACTCATGCGGATATCGCGCAAGGTACGCCTTATCCAGACCGCACATTTCCATCAACGAAATAATTTTTCTTAGGCGCGCTTCGCGATCGGGGTACAGGCGCTGTATATCCATGGGTTCCGCTATAAGGTCGCCTACGGTCATGCGTGGATCGAGAGACGCGTATGGGTCTTGGAACATTATTTGTATATAACGGCGATATGGACGAAACGCACGGTCGCCCAACAGCGTTACATCCTTCCCCTCATATAGCAGCGAACCGCCGGTGGGATTGATAAGCTTGACCAGCGTACGGCCCAGCGTTGTCTTGCCGCAGCCGGATTCGCCGACTATGCCAAATGTCTCGCCCCGACGCACGCCAAAGCTGACGTCGGTTACAGCCTTGACGTATGCCTCTGATTTCCCGGGAACATGTTTGAGAGGAAACCAGCGCGACAAATTTCGCGCTTCTAGTAAGTAGTCGCTCTGATTAGCGTTCTGATGTTCGCTTACTGCGTTACGGGCTTCACTCACGCGCCGATGCCTCCTTTCAGATCGAACCGAAAGCATCGCACGGATTCTTCCGGAGCGCCTGTCAGTTCGGGTCTTTCGTTTTGACAGCGTTCGACCGCATAATCACACCTCGGCGCGAACAGACAGCCTTTGGGACGATGGAGCAGCTGCGGCACCATCCCCCGAATCACGTAAAGCGGACGCTCGTCACGCTCGCGGATGCTGGGCACGGACGCGAGGAGCGCCTGCGTATACGGATGAACCGGGGCTGTCATCAGCTTTACGCATGGGCCGCTCTCCACGACTTGGCCCGCGTACATGACGATCACGCGGTCCGCCATCTGCGAGATGACGCCTAGATCGTGGGTGATCAGCATGACCGACATATGAAGCGACTTCTGCAAGTCGGCGATCAATCGAAGCACCTGCGCCTGAACCGTGACGTCCAGCGCCGTAGTCGGTTCGTCGCAGATGAGGAGCTTGGGGTGGCATGACAACGCAAGGGCGATCATTGCGCGCTGACGCATTCCGCCTGATAGCTGATGCGGATACTCTCCAAAACGCAGTTCGGGCAGCGGGATCCGCACCAGGCGCAGCATCTCGATGGCCTGTTCGCGGGCTTCTTTCGCGGTGATTCGCTGATGTGTGCGCAGCGTTTCCGCAACCTGTTTGCCGACAGGCATTACAGGATTGAGTGAAGTCATCGGCTCCTGAAATACCATGGCGATTTGACTGCCGCGGATGGAGCGCATCTGCGCCTTGCTTTTGGCAAGCAAGCTATCGCCATCCAAGAGTATATCCCCGCCGACGATCTTGCCCGGCGGGCTAGGCACCAGCCTTAAGATCGACAGCGCCATAACGCTCTTACCGCAGCCGGACTCCCCGACTATACCCAGTGTTTCACCTTTTCGGATATGGAAGGATACGCCGTCGATTACCGGCGCGGCGCCTTCCTCCAGATAAAACATCGTTTGCAAATCTCTTACTTCCAGCAGTGTCCCGCCCGCATTACCCGCATTCTCTCGATCGCTCATGCTTTGGCCCCCCGCGCGTTCTTGAGCTTGGGATCCATAGCGTCCCGAAGCGCGTCGCCCAGTGTGTTAAACGCCAATACGGTGAGCATGATGGCGATGCCGGGGTAGATGCTGAACATGGGTTGCTGACGGATGAACGCGCGCGCCGCGCTGATCATCTCCCCCCAGCTTGCGGTCGGAGGCGCAACGCCCAGACCCAGAAAGCTAAGCGTCGCTTCAAGAATAATATCGCTGGGAATATCGATTGTTGTAATAACTATGATTGTAGATAAACAATTGGGCAGCATATGCTTCATGATGATGCGAAGACCGGAGGCTCCGGCTGCGCGGGCCGCTTCGACATACTCACGATTGCGAAGCTGCAGCACCTGGGCGCGGATCAGCCGCGCGTGTCCGGTCCACCCGATTGCGCCGATGGCGATGAATACATTCATCATGCCCGGCCCCAGCACGAACATAACCGCTATCGCGAACAGGATAAACGGAAAGGACGCAAACACCTCTATTACGCGTGACAGTACCGCGTCCATCCAGCCGCCAAAGAATCCCGCTATGACACCCACCAGAACGCCTATCGTCACCGCTATGGCTTCCGCGACGATGCCCACCGAGAGAGAAATACGCGCGCCGTAGATTATTCTGGATAAAATGTCGCGCCCGAAGTTGTCCGTTCCCAGCGGATGATCCCACGACGGCGGCGCGAATTTATGCAGCACATCCTGAAGGTAAGGGTTATGCGGAGCGATCCAGGGTGCGAACACAGCCGCGATCGATAGCAGCGCGACGAACACCAGACATATCATAGCGAACCGATTTTTACGGAAACGGCGGAACGCGTCATGGAAGAACCCGGCCGACCGCATATCCGAAAGACCTACCTGCTCATACAACCTCTTTCGGTTAAACATTCCTGCCAATAACGGCATCCGCTCACCCCACGCTTAACGATTTGGATACGCTGATCTTTGGATCAATTATGCCGTACAGCAGATCTATGGCCAGATTAATCAAGATAAACAGAGCTGCGGTATAAAGCACGGTCCCCTGTATAACGGGAATATCCCGCACCATGATGGCGCTGACCGCGATGCGCCCAATGCCGGCAATGGAGAATATGGATTCTATAATCATGGAGCCTGTCAGTATGGACTTGATCTGTGTGCCCGAAAGGGTTACGACAGGAATTGCGGCGTTGCGCAATACATGGCGGATCATTACCGCCGCACCGTGCAGCCCTTTGGAATGCGCCGTTTTAACATAATCCTGCGATAGTTCTTCTAGTACGCTAGTTCGAACCAGCCGGGCCATCGAACCCGCATACGTCGAACCGAGCGCGATTACAGGCAGCACGTAGCCCAGCATCGTCTTTACGCCCGATATGGGCAGCCAGCGCAGCTTGAGTCCGAATACAATCTGCAGCACGATGGCGATCCAGAACACGGGCAGCGAAATGCCCAGCATGGCCGTAACCATCAGCGCGTGATCCAGCCCGCGCCCGCGAAACATGGCGGCGAGCGTACCAAGAACGATACCAATGAGTCCGGAGAATATAAAGGCGATGCCGCCCAGCTTCAGCGTTGCGGAAAGCCCGTTGACCAGCATCTCCAGCACGGGCGTTTTCTCGAAATAGCTGTTGCCCAGATTCCCGCGCGCTGCGTTGAACACGAAACTGACGTACTGCTGTCCGAGCGGTCTGTCCAGCCCCCACTCATGCCGCAGGTTTGCGATCGCCTGCGGACTTGCGTTCTTGTCCAGCATTAGCGCGACGGGGTCGCCGGGGATCACGTTGAGCAGCAGGAACGTGATAAGCGAAACTCCGACCAGCACGATCAGCGCCTGTCCAATCCTCTTTGCGCAATATGCGAGCATAAAATACCGCCTCCGCCTTGTTCTCATCACAGGGACATGGCCGATCTTGCGATCCGTCATGTCCCTGTCTGGTCTGATACGGATGCGGTTACGGCGCGATCACAGCGTTTTCATAGCTGTAGAGGAAGTCGTTTTTATACGTGACGCCTGTCACTCGATCGGAAATCATGTAGTATTCGGACGCGCAGAACAGTGGGACTATCGCGTAGAACTCCGTAGTCATCCAGCGTTCCAGCGCATCATAGAACGCGATCTTCTCTTCGGGATCGGAGATGCGGCGGCCTTTTTCGACCTGGCTGTCGAACCAGGCGGATTCCTCGGCGTTGTATACAGGGCTGAATCCGTTCGCGAAGTTATCGGATACCGAGCTGTGATACAGCAAGTATGTATACATATCGGGATCGACGTAGTCCGCGTACCAGGTGATTATGTACATCTGTGTGCCGCCGTCCTGCCTGCGCTTGACCGCCCAGCTGCCGGGATCGGTCAGCTCAATCTTCATATCTATGCCGGACAGCGCGAATTGCGCCTGCAGCACCTCGAAACATTCTACGATGGCCGCCGAATTCCTGACCGCGGCCGTGAACGTAAACCCGTCCGCGTATCCAGCCTCGGCAAGCAGCGCTTTAGCCTTCTCCGGATTGTACTCATGCACCGGGTTGTCCGGGTTATAGCCGGGGATACCCTTTGGAATCAGACTGTTCGCCGGCTTATACGCGCCTTCGTAATAGCCGTTGCACAAAGCGTCAAGATCGACAGCATACGCAATGGCTTCGCGCACCAGCTTGTTATTGAAAGGCTCTATCGCCATGTTGAAATGCAGCGCCCAGATGCCCATAAACTCTTGCAAATTGACGTTGCCCGACAGCGTGGGATCACTCAAATAACCCGGCGCAAGCGTGGTGGGCAGTCCGCATATGTCGATATTACCCGCCTCGAATTCCATCAGCGCGGTGTTATCGTCCATATGCGTGAATATGATCTTGTCTACCGTCTTGGCCCCGTCGAAATAATCGTCGAACCGGGTGAGGACGACCTCCTGCTTCGGCGTAAAACTTTCCAGCTTGTACGCGCCGGTGCCGACGTACGTATCCAGCCCCCATCGATCCCCCGCCGCCTCGCATGCCGCTTTGGATATGATAGCCAGCGGCGAAGCCGCGAGTATGGACGTAAACGCGGAGAACGCATAGTTCAGCTCTATTGTGAACGTGTAATCGTCGACTTTCTGTACGCCCGTCAGTTCAGTCGCGCTGCCGTCCTCCACTTCATACGCGCCTTTGATGACGTCGTCACACAACCAGCCCATGTTGGCCTGCGTTGAGGGCGTGAACAAACGGGTGAATGTAAACACTACATCGTCCGAAGTAAGCTCCGTGCCGTCGTGGAATTTTACGCCTTCGCGGAGTTTGAACGTATAAAGCAATCCGTCTTCTGAAATAGATGGGAAATCCTCCAGTAGGAGCGGGAACAGCTCCAGGTCGCTGTCGCGTTTGCCTATCAGGGTATCGGTTATGGTATCGTCGATCTGGAACACCGTATTTTGCGAGGTGAGCATCACATCCAGATTTCCTACGACCTCCATGGCCAGCCCTACCCGAAGCGTACCGCCCTCGGCCAGCGCGGGCGTCACACCCGCCAACCCCAGCGTCATCGTCAGTAGCAGCGCGAGCGCAACCGCCATTCTTCCCACACGTTTTGTCATGCAGCTTGTTCCTCCTCAACATTCACTTAATCCTTGAAATACGACAACAACGGTACCGAAAATGCAACCAAGTCCTGTGACTATTTCATTATACACGTAAATCAGATTATGTCAATGGCAAAATTGCAATAGAAATAACAGCATACTTCAACAAATGGGATATATTGGAAAAGTCAAATAATGCATGAAGCGACGCACGAAGCTGCACAATTGTCTATAATAGGCAAAAACAGTAAAAAGCCTATGGATACACCGGACTCGGAACATCTACGGGCTTTTGATATGCTTGTAGCTTCGAGTGTTCTGTAACCTGATATTATAACAATCCCCGAAACCCTTACAATTCCTAGGGTTTCGGGATCCAGCTCTCTTGGTGGAACGGCATCAACCATATCCGAACCGCTTTCCCCCATGGTATCCGCGTCCGGTTCATCCATCGCATCAAGGAAATCTATGTATGATACCTGTTTCCCACCCTTAATGTTGTAGAATATTATGACTTTATCATCATATAGGTACACGCAATTTACAAACACATCTATAATTCTGCGCCGGAATTCTACATCAAGCGCATCGCCTACGCAGAACTGGCTAAGCCATGCTTTGACTTCATCTCGTGTATACTGGATGTTGTTCGCTGTACGCAGCTTCGCTAGATCAATTTCAAGATCAACCTTCATCGCGTCAAGTCGTTCAAGATTCGAGCGGATCACGCCGTGCGCAGATTTAGGCATTTCAAGTATAGATTCAACATACTTTTTTATATCAGTGTCGATTCGAGCCAAACGCGCTTCAACGTTGCGAATCTGCTTAATCCCGAACTGATTTTCATATTCTGCTATGATTGCATCCGCAACAATGTCGATGCGTGGAGGAGTTAGCACATATTCAACCGTTTGGCTGACAACATACCAATCAAGAAATCCCTGTTTTTCATTGCGCTTTTTGCAGGTATGCTTACTCTTTCGATTTGAGCATATGTAGTAGCTGTACTTATTACCTGTGTGACTTGTACCATAGCCGCCCGTCATTAGTGCGCCGCACATGCCGCAATAGAGTTTCCCCGATAGCATGTATTCAATCTTCGCTTTCGACGCGGCGGGAGCGCGTTTGACAATGCCTATCCGCTCCTGAACCTTGTCAAACGTTTCCTAATCGACGATTGCGGGGCATCCGCCGTCAATCGTCACGCCGGATTGTTCAAGTACACCAATATACTTCTTGCTTTTGAACGATCCATACAACGCAGACTTTGTAAGCGCGTTGCCCTTGTTACCGCGCAACCCTCGAACGTTCAATTCCGCTATTATCTGCTTGCGCGGCATTCCCGCCGCGTACTGCTCGAAAGCCCATTTTATGAGCGGCGCGGCGAATTCGTCTAATACCAACGCGCCGCCTATAGACTTATACCCCATAGGGACAGTTCCGCCGACAAACTTTCCTTTCAACGCGCTGTCATGCCGACCACGTTTTACCTTTTGGGATAACTCATGCGAATAGTATTCCGCACTGGCGGCAAGTAATGCCTTCAACATGATGCTTTCGGGGCGATCGTCAATGCCTTCCATAGCCGATATGACGGTAACGCCGAATTTTTTCAGCGTGTGTTCATGGATTACGAAGTCATATAAATTCCGTGCGAAACGGTCTAGCTTATAAACAATTACGCGCTCAAATTGTTTATGTTTCGCATCGGATAGCATACGTTGAAATTCTGGGCGATCGTCGTTTCTGCCCGTCAAGGCGCGATCAATGTATTCACCGACGATCTGCAACCCTTCGCGTTTTGCATAGTCGTAGCAAACGCGCAGTTGTCCTTCTATGCTCTGTTCGGTTTGGTGTGCGCCAGTGCTATAGCGGGCATGTATAACAGCGTTCATACGCTCAAACCCCTCTCGATAAACATCAATTACGCGCCTTTTCGAAGCGTTAGTTCCGCATAATAACCTTTTTCCCAATGGCGGATACTCAAATGCGCATGATCGTACCCGCTTTTTTTCGCGCGCTCAAAATCCACAATATCATCGCGCTTTATATGGCCAATTTGTTCGCCATTGCAGAAAACACCATATGCCGGTTCGTCTTTGAATTGCATATGTGCAAAGTCTATATGTTTATTGCGTAGACGCTGATTACGCGCTAGTATATCCTGTCTGCTTGTCCCATCATCATTCTTGAAACTTACGCCAACAATTTTGAACATCAAATCATCGTCGAAATCGTATTGCGATACATCGCCTGACGGTTCATACGGCGTTTGAATGGACGCGATATTCTGTTGTGAATTCTGTTGCTTGCGACGCTGGAGGAACGCAAATGCGGAAAAGCCAGCCGCAAAAAGCAAGGCAATAACGCCACCGCCGACGCTACCGGACTTGAAACCGTTAATGGCTGCAACGAAACAGGATGCGGCGATTACAAAGAGTACAACCGACTTTCGATTCATGCGGAAACCCTCCTTTGTTATTATTCGTAGATTTCACACAACCTTTTACTGGAAGGAGGTGAACTCTATGATAAGATACCGAATTCTACAGCGTATTTTCGTGCGCTGGGAAGATCATCCGACGGTGCGTGTGTATGTTGATGAAGGATACGCATACATCAACGCCAGTGCGCCGGAAAACGGATACTACATTATGTCGGACGGTAGTAGGCGCGACTAACCCACGCCACGCAGTTTGCGCAGTTCTTCAGACGCCAAGGAATGTAAATCGCGACTTTTCGTGTCTGAAAAAACTGCGTCAGACGGCGCAGGAGGTTCGCCAAACAGAACCACCGCAGCATCGACTACTTGTTGAACAATGCGCTTCCCCTGTTGGGTCATTGCCTCGAAATCATCAACAAGAGCGGCAGATTCAGAGGACAAATCGAACCGTTGATATTGCCCCTTGGTCATAACCTTTCTGTACTCTTCCATCCCCATGGAAATGATAGTGCGAACTGCTTGACTTTGGCTCTTGAAGCCATTTTTTTCCATGAAGCGATTCACTATTTCTAGTTCATCGTTGCTTAGGATAAACGAAATCCTAGGCTTGTTCGACGGCATTCATCATCACCCCTTTGCTATTATACAACAGATAGACGGTGCGAGCAAAAAAAAGTTTCAAACATTTTCAAAATAACATTGCAAGTTTCAATCCTGTGTGGTAGAATCTGGAAGTGGCAAACTATTCAGAAAAATGAAAGTAGGTGGCAAACCATGGATGACGAAAAAACGACCGCAATCCGACTGACGCGCGAACAAGAAAAATTCGTTCTACAGCTACGCCGGAAAGACGAATTCACAAAATGGTCATTGACGAAGATTGCGCACAAGGTATTTGACTGGGGTATCGAGGCGGCAAAACATGACGCAAAGATGGCTTAACCGCTGGAGGGCAGATTGATTATGGCAACGCAAGGAACCGTGAAGTTTGAATCCCACGCAGACGAGGCAAAGAACGGGCTACTAGTGGTTCAGAAAAAAGCCCTTGCCGCCGTCGGTAAGTTTCTTGCAAACGCGGCGAAAAGCGCAGCCCCCGTTCGATCGGGACGTTTGAAAGCCGATGTTGGCGCGTGGGCGCGTATCAACAAAAAGACAGCGCAAGCGTTCCTCGAAGTCGGGGTTTACAACTCGAAGAAGGCAAAGGCGAAGGGATTGAAGCCCGCGCCTCACGCACACCTTGTCAACAGCGGCACGGCGCAGCGATTCCAGAAAAGCGGGCATCCGACGGGTGCCGCCCGCGCGAATCATTTCCTACAGGATGTCGTAGAGGCGAATGTAGGGCGCATCCGCGAGATTGAGGCGCGGTATCTGCCCGAAATCGATCTATCGCCGACATTCGAGGATGTAGACGAGGAAGTTACATTTGATTAACCGCGCAATATGCGCACAAAAGGGAAGGGGATACGGTTATGTTGTATACAGAATTTCTAAAAGGGATCAAAAAGCCCGATTCGGAGAGTACAATCGAGGCTTACGCGGACATTTCCAGCAAGTACGCGGACGATCGGTCTTTGACAGAGGAAGATGCGATCGGCCTGTATGATGAAGATGATTACAACTGGATCGACACGCCGCGTAATTTCGACGGTAACCCAATCGAGAGCGAGACACGCGGCGATCGTCACGCACGGATTACAAAATACCATGCGCGTGACATAGTATCGGACGAATTCAGGTTCGACATGAATGCTGTCAAGGTTCGCGGGCTGGCGTATTTTACCAATTCGGAGAACTGCCTCATCCGCTTCGAGGTTGGGGAGCACGCTTTCGTATATGCAAACGGTCGTTTGCATGAATCCGCCCGTTTCTAGCAGGTGCTCGTATGGAAGAAGATAGCGAAGGACGCACATTTGTACGGGTCGGAATAACCGCCCTGCGCGATCCGGCAACAGGCGATTACCTGCCCGCCGTGCCGCTGTACATCGAAAACACTAACGGCGCGGCGGAGGCGGAAACCGCCGCAATGACAGATGTATCAAAGGTATTCGCGGCGCGGATGCGGACTTACATCAAGTCCAACGGGCGCATTGCGACAGGGAAGGAGAAACACAAATGATAGGGAGGGTTTACGCCAATGTTCAGAATGAGCATGTACTTATGGGAATAGCGCCGACGGCTGACGGCAGCGATTCGACGAAGGCCACGCTGGGCGCGTTGTACCCGACCGACGATGGCGCGCTCAAACAAGCGCGGGATGATTCTATCCTGGCCGAGCTGTACGCTAAGAAACAGGTCTACAAGGCGTTGGAAGGCGAGATTCAAACGTTGGCCAACACGCTCAAGGATGAGATGGGCACGGCGAAGTATCTGGCCGGGGCAGAGTACACAGCAACATGGCGTACACAGGCCGACAACCATTTGGATAAGGACGCGTTATTGAAGGCGTATCCTGACATCGATATAGACAAGTGCATGAAACACGGCGTTAAACGTTGTTTCTGCATAAAGAAGGAGCATGACTATGCCTAAACTGGTTAAGAGCATAAAGGCCGAGGATATACAGACCGCCGCATTCGACATGGAGACGACGCTGGGGAATGTGCGGTTCCTCATGGAGCAGATGAACGATCCGGAATCATTCCGGCTGACGCGGGTTGATTTCCCGGCTGGCGGCGGACGCGTGTTCGAGATTCCGAACATGACGGACGAACCGGAGGCGGTGACGAGCATCGAGGGGATAATCGTACATCATCAACGGCTGAACGCGTACTGGGTCAAGGAATATGGCGACGGCCCCACCGAGCCGCCGATGTGCGAGAGCACGGACGGTATCAGCGGTATCGATCGATCAGGACGGCTGCGAGACGCTGTGC
>BNUH01000031.1 GCA_025997215.1 Clostridia bacterium | reverse complement strand
CGCGTTACTGTTTCTGGAACCATTAGTGGAGTTAATGCATAAGGAGGCGCTCAAGGAAGAGATCCTCCATGTGGATGAGTCATGGTTCCAAGTGAACAAAGAACCAGACCGAAAAGCGTCCACGCAATCGTATATGTGGCAGGAGCAAACAGGAAAGTATGCCAAACATCCGATAATACTGTTTTTTTACTATATGACCCGAAAGTACGCCAACGCGAAAGAAATACTTAAAGGCTTCATTGGATATATAATATGTGATGGATATCAGGCCTATCACGAGTTACCATCCGGGATAATACCGGTAGGATGCTGGCAACATTTGAGAGAAAAGTTTGTGAAAGCGCTAAAAGTAATGGAACCGAACCAGAGAAAAGGTTCGCCAGCGGAGAAAGGGTTAAACCTGGTAAACCAGGTATTTTATAATGAAACTGATTGGGATGAGCGAGGGTTATTACCTGATGAACGAGTGAAGGAACGGCTGAAATGTACTAAAGCCACAACCGATGAACTCTTTGAATGGGCGAATCGAATGCTGGAGCAGCCGAACATAGCTTCGTCGGACAATTTGTTGGCGAAGGCGCTGCGCTATGCCATAAACCAACGCGAATATCTGGAAAACATATATCTGGATGGCAGGTTGGAGGTATCGAATAATCGCGCGGAGCGGATATTCGCTCATTTTGCGATAGGTCGTCGTGCATTCCTGTTCGCGGATACTGCTGATGGTGCCCGTGCGAACGCAATCTATTACTCGATCATGCTCACAGCACATGCCAACGGGCTTCATGCTGGGAAGTACCTTCAGTATCTATTGGAGCATTTGCCTGGCGCAAAGATGAGCGAACTGCGCAATTATCTACCGTGGAGTGAGACACTCCCCGATTGGTTGCGGTTACCAGAGGGTCAGCAAACGCCAAACCCCGCTTCCGTGGCTTAAGTATATCATGCTTTTCGGCTGTTTCAAGACACCGGATTATGAGGCGCTTACACTTCTCTATGCCTTGCCGAGGGATGATGCCGCGTTTGACCGGCACATGGTGTCGTCCTTATACCTCGTTTATGGCCATACCTCAAATCGGATTTCTCTTTGCTATAGACACTTTTGCTGCTCGAACGCCTTGTCCAAAAACGAATTTGACTATTCCAGCAGCGAAAATGAATTTCGGCTTTTCGTAAAAATCCTGTAGCGCATAGTGTTGATTTACTCTAGTGCAGATGATATGCTTGTATCATCTGAGGAGGGACAAGACACTTGAGGGAGTACAAGACAACATTGTTTTGTCGGGCAAAGTCTGGTTTGACGAGACATTTTACTCTGTTCGCTCAGAGGACATGGTACGCAAAGACAATGGTAACAAACTCAGAGGGTTGTCGATAAACCAACTGTGTATCGGCGTTGCTACAGATAAGAAAAACAGTGTCATCTTACTTGAAGGTATGGGAAGACCTTCGCAAGCGAAGGCGTTTGAAGCGTTTGGGAATCACATTGATCGCGGTTCGCACTTAATTCACGACGATGACAACTCGCACCGGCGGTTAATTAAGAAGTTATCGTTAGACAGCACAGTCTATCCTTCTAAGACATTGACAGGACTGCCAGACAACGAGAATCCTATGAACCCTGTCAACCGTATACACGCCATACTCAAAAACTTCCTGAATTCGCACAGTGGATTTAAGCGTGAGGATATGCAAGGTTATCTGAACCTATTCGCCTTTGTCTCGAATCATCCGACCGAGTTGTTGGAAAAAGTGGAGCTTGTGATAAATCTGGGATTTCAAAATCCCAGATTGCTACGGTATAGAGATTTCTGCGGCTCTACTACGAGCGTTTAGACGGTTCTTATCAGCACTATGCACTACAGGATTTTTTCGTAAAGCTGTAGAGCATTGGAATTATTAGCTTTTTGGTGATTACCTGCCAGCCTCCCCTGCCACCATAGCTGTTGAAAGTCGAAGATGCGCGCTCTGCGGCCGCTGGGCCGTCCTCAAGGAGCCATTTCAAGGCTCGTCGCTGGCTCCCGTCAGCATTCGGAGCGTAGCATAATGCGGACGAGATATCAAAGACCGCCAACGGCGTCCCTACGGGCAGCTACGCCGTCTTTGACATCCCGTCCGCATTATACTGTGTTCCTCATGCCGACGGGAGCCAGCGGCGATAAAGTGTTATTCACGTCGCAACAAAAGCGACCGATAGTCGGTTGACATTTCGCAGTGGCTGCTTTGCTTGCCGTTGTCAATTGGCTTCGGCTCGTTTAAGACAGTATCTACCAGCGTCAACACCGAACAACAGAAATGGTGGATGTAAGATGTTAGAATCGAATCAGAATCGCGCAGCGCAGTTAATAATCAAAAACTCACTAAAGAAACTAATTATATCACTTTTCATTGTCATTATATTTGCATCATCAGCTCATGCTGATAATATAGAACAAATTGACACACTAAAGGAATACTCCAATAGTATTATCGTCAAGGAAACTTGGGTCGACGAATATGGCGATCGAATCATTAACGATGAGGGTTTTAGCTATTATTCTATCATGCTGAGTGCTCGGCGCCAGCCTGCACAACAAGATTTCTTTGATACAAATGGAAACCCTGTCACAACTACCAAAGGCTATGCTAGAATCAGGTATATATATGACGGAGTAGGTAAGCTTCTAGAAACTACTTATTACGATGCATACGATAATCTCGTCGAATCCATTGATGGCTACGCCAGAATGGTTAATATCTACCAGGGGCGTAAATTAGCCGCAATCGAGTATTACGGGACAGATGACAACTTAGTAACAGCTCCGGGTAAGTATGCGTGTAAGAAGATAGAATACGACTCGCGCCTACGCATAATCCTCGAAGCATATTTTGATGCAAACGACAAGCCCTTGATGATCGCGGATGGCTATTCGTATGTTAAGTATGAAAGGGATACCGGCAACGTAATTCTCAGTGAACGTTTTTATGATGCAGAAGGGAACCCCGTAATAGCCCAAAAAGGCTATGCTGCGATGATCCAGACCTATGCAGCGCGCCTTAAGCTGAAAACGCAGGAATACCAGGATGCAAGCGGAGAATTGATGATCGGACCCAAGGGATATGCGCAATATGTGATTGATTACAAGAATGTATCCCAAGGGTTAATAAGTAGGGAATCATATTATGGGACCGACGGAGAGCTAATTTTATTATCTGACGGGTATGCTGTACTGGAATATGTGTACGACGGAAGTAAGATAAGACAGAAAAGGTTTTATGGAATCAATGGTGAACTGATACTCAACAAAGATGGGTATGCGGTAGCTGAGTATTACTATAACGGCCAACGCATAAAGCGTGAATTATTCTTTGGCAATCATGAAGAACCGGTGCTCTGTAAGGATGGTTATCATGAGGGAAACTATACCTATAAGGAAATAAAGAATAAGAATTATATCACAGCAGAATGGTTTTTTGATACGAATGGAATGCCTATCATACCAACCAATAAAAAAGCTGTCTCAATTAAGTATGAGTTCAATAGCAAAGGGAAAATAGTTAAAGAAGAATACTTAGACAGCGACGGAAAAGCATCGCTAACAGTGGATGGGTATGCATCATTAACAAGAGAGTATGATGCTGCCGGTAATCTCTCTCAGGAGGAGTATTTCGATACTGAAGGCAAGCCGACCTTATGTGCCACTGGATACGCAATCATCAGAAGAGAATACGCAAACAAGAAAGTAACGCGCGAAAGTTATTTTGATACGGCCGGGTCGCCAATCAATTCGCTCAACGGGTATGCGACCATAAGAAGACGATATGACAGTGCCGGAAACACTGTAGACGAAGCATACTACGACCCAGCCGGGCAGCTTATCATCCATGAGAAGAATGGGTATGCCCGCATCCAAAGGAAATACAATAACAAGAAGAAGTTATTAGAAGAAACGTATTACGGAGCGGATGGATTGCCCATTGCTCTGAAAGACGCGTATGCCGCGCGCAAGATGGAGTATGATGAAGCGGGCAATATGCTCACGGAATCTTTCCTGGGGGCAGACGGGCTCCCCGTAATCAGTATCTCGAAACAGTATGCAAGTTGCATACGAGCGTATAATGAAAATAACAAAGTAATAGACGAGAGGTATTATGGGGTTGATGGCAAACCCTTGAACCTTACCGCTGGTTATGCGCGTCGTACAAGGGATTATGATGCTCTTGGGAATATTATTGAAGAAAAGCTGTATAATGTTCAGGATAAGTTACTCGTCAACGCAAAGGGATACGCGATTGTTCGGCGTGTCTACGACGGGAAACGTGTCTTATCGGAAAGCTATTTTGACGCATATGATAAGCCGGTAGTGATATTGGATGGCTATGCACGAAAAGACACAGAGTATGATGCTGCTGGGAATGCGACACGACAGACGTTCTATGGTGCAGACGGTAGCTTGTTAGAACAGAAGAACGGATACGCTGTGCTCTTGAGATCCTACGATGATAATCAGAAGATCATTGAAGAAGCATATTTGGATGAAGAAGGTAATCCCACTCCTGGCAAAGATGAATATGCGTTGGTACGCAGAGAATATGACGCAAACGGCCGGGTTGTATCAGAGACGTATTATGGAACAGATAATGAAGTCCTTCTTCTGAAGAATGGATACACAAAAATCACACGCGCCTATGATGAAGCTGGTAATGTCATTCGGGAGGATTATTATGGCATTGATTATAAGAAAGTTATTATTCAAAAAGGCTATGCAGCAATTACACGTGTGTTCGATGAACATAAACACGAAATACAAATAACCTATTTGGACGAGCGTGATCATTTGTTGATACAAAAGGAACGTTACCCGCTTCATCATATTCCCTTATCAGCTTCGCATAACCGAGTGCTAACATAAACGGTTTCCCGAAAACATCCTCATATGATTCAGAATCTATACGGCCGGGTTGTATCAGAGACGTATTATGGAACAGATAATGAAGTCCTTCTTCTGAAGAATGGATACACAAAAATCACACGCGCCTATGATGAAGCTGGTAATGTCATTCGGGAGGATTATTATGGCATTGATTATAAGAAAGTTATTATTCAAAAAGGCTATGCAGCAATTACACGTGTGTTCGATGAACATAAACACGAAATACAAATAACCTATTTGGACGAGCGTGATCATTTGTTGATACAAAAGGAAGGTTACACGGCCATACAGCGTGAATACGATGAGGTAGGGAACATTTCAGTAGAGCGCTATTTTAACGATGATATGCAGCCAGTAAAAATCAGCAAAGGCTACGCAGGTATCATAAGAACCTATGACGCAAATAAGAAGGTACTTCAAGAATTGTATCTAGGTGTAGATGGATTGCCTATAACGCTGAAAGATGGATACGCGACGGTTAAGAGGACATACAATAGCAATGGCCGTATGGATTCTGAATCATATGAGGATGTTTTCGGGAAACCGTTTATGTTAGCACTCGGTTATGCGAAGCTGATAAGGGAATATGATGAAGCGGGTAACGTTACGCTTGAAAAATATTATAATGCGGATAATCAAGTAACAATCATTCCGGCAGGATATGCGATATTGCAGAGGAGATATGATAAGAAGCGGGTTATCCAGATCATCTACCGAGGCACCAATGGTCAACCAATAGAGCAGATAGCTGGCTATTGCTCGCTCCGACGCGAGTATGACGAAACCGGCAATGTTACCACGGAGTCTTATTATGATGCTGAGATGAACTTAACGCTTAATGATAAAGGCTATGCTATCATTAAGCGGAAATATAAGACTGCAAAGCTCATCGAAGAGGAGCGTTATTACGGTATAAATCGTGAACCAGTCGTCGCAACTGTTGGCTATGCGGCAGTGGAGCGAGAGTTCGATGAGAATAATAATACGATAGAAGAACGGTTCTTTGGAAGAAGTGGCGAGCTGGCTCCAGCGAATGATGGATATGCCAGGCAGACCATTGCTTATGATGAGGCGGGAAACGCTACTCAAACGACATACTATAACGTGGATGGATCGCTCTATAAAGCGGCAAAGGGATATGCGGAGCTTCAACGGGAGTATGATGATAATAAGAATGTTGTGCGCGAGACAACCATCGGGGAAGATGGTAAGCCAGTTGTATTAAGTGGCGGATATGCTACTGTTCGGCGAGTGTATAACTCAAAAAAACAGATTGTATCGGAGTCATACTTTGATGAAAATGATCAGCCAGTTCTTCTGAAAAATGGATATGCTAGGCTGGTTCGGTATTATGACAACAATGATAATGTATATCGCGAAATGTACTATGATGCAAACGGCGCACTAACAATTAACAAGCAGGGTTATGCGATGCTTGATAAGCTATATGACGATAATAAACGTATTACTCAAATTCTATACCGTGATGCAGAAGAAAAACTGCTTATGCAAGCGGATGGTTATTATGCGTTAACAAGAACATATGATGAGGCCGGAAATGTAGCGCTGGAAACATATCTCGATGAACAGCTCGAACCTGTAATAACGAAAAAAGGCTATGCGATGCTGGATAGAACGTATGACAGCAATAAGGGAGTAATACAGATCGTCTATCGTGCCGCCACGGGCAATCCAATAGAGCAAAAAGGTGGGTATTGCGCTCTCCAAAGAGAATATGATGGGAAGGGTAATATTTCTAAAGAAACCTATCTTGACGCCAATTTGCAACCGATTCGTATTCCAGAAGGGTATGCGTCGAAATCGATGGTATATAATGATGCTAAACTTATTATACAAGAGACTTATTATGATAGTATGGACAATTTGACTATTAGCGCTAAGGGTTACGCGTCGACCATACGGCACTACGATGAGCGAAAGCGTGTAATAGCGGAGGGTTTCTTTGGGTTGGACGATAAGCCAATCATGCTTTCTGCAGGATATGCGGGTGTGACGTGCGTATTTGATGATGTTGGTAATGTGATTGAGGAGCATTACTATGGTGCGGACGAGCAGCCAACCCTATCCATAAGCGGTTACGCCGTGATTCGCCGCCAATTCAACGAACAGAAAAAGGTGACGCGGGAAGCCTACTACGATGTCAACAACGAACCGAATGTCATAGCTTCTGGTTATGCCAGTTTGACGCGCACTTATGATGATGAAGGAAACATAATCGAAGAGAAGCACTATGATATCGACGGGGTGGAATTGTAACCCACCGTCCGAAATGCCTCTATATAACTGCAATATTTATATAATTAGTTGCGAGGTACAATGGAAAAACTGTTCATCCCCTATCGAATCTGTCCAATAGGAGCACATTCCGACCACCAACATGGCCTAGTAAGCGGATTCGCTATAAACCAAGGGATAAACCTGACATATGAGCCATCAGGTGACTCGGTATGTACCGTCTCCTCCCAAAACTTCCCTAATACCTACACATTCCCCCTTAACAACATACCAGAGCGTCAGAGAGACTGGGCTGATCACCTAAGAGGCGCTGCATTATCGTTATTGAAACATCATCATTTAACTACTGGTATTACAGTCAATATTAAGGGGCAATTACCCATAGGCGGTCTTTCATCCAGCGCAGCCGTTATTATTGCGTTTATCTCCGCGCTAGCCACCGTTAACAATATAGACATACAACCAGCGGAGCTAATCGATCTCTCTTTACAAGCAGAGAATAATTATGTAGGAGTATCTTGTGGTAAGCTAGATCAGAGCTGTATAACTTACTCCCGAAAAGATCATCTATTATATCTTGATACTAAAGATGATACTTATCAGTTAATCCCACGCTCCGCCAATTGTCCACCCTTTGAGATAGCCATCTTCTTCAGTGGGATTGAGCGTACACTTGCCGATTCTGGGTTCAATATGAGGGTTGACGAGCTTAAGAGCGCCGCCTACGCTCTGATGGCATATACTGATATACCCTATGGTAAGTTTTCGGAAGCCCGCCTCAGATACGTCCCTAGAGATGTTTTTGAAACATATAAGGCTAAACTACCAACCAACTGGCGTAAGCGTGCTACACATTTCTATACTGAGTTTGAGCGGGTTCGGCAGGGAGTGGAGGCTTGGAAAAATGGTGACCTCGTTACCTTTGGCCAGTTAGTCTTTGAATCCGGGTGGAGCAGTATCTTCAACTATGAGACGGGCAATCCTCAGTTGATTAAGTTATATGACATAATGAGAGATACTGCTGGGATCTACGGCGGTCGCTTCTCCGGTGCAGGATTCAAAGGTTGTTGCATGGCGCTGGTGAATCCTGAGTATAAGGAGAGCATCGCGGAGAAGGTTGAGCGCAAGTATTTGACGGTATTTCCAGAGTTACGTGGGAAGTTTTCGATACATTGGTGCCAGACGGCGGATGGGTGTGGAACTGGGTGACTTTTTTAGTTTCGGCTTCACAATCCTTACACCCCTACAGGATGTTTGACGAAATATTGGCAAAAGGTAGTGCCCCAAGGGCGTCCCTAAAGAAAAGAGAGAAGTGGGCGAGGAGAGTTAGGGTGCATAGACTTGAACTGACCAAATTCGTTATAGGCACAAACAAACAACGCGAATACAGCTTTCAACGTCTCAAGAGTGCGATAGAAACATCTTGCCTTACGTGCCAGACCCGGAATGTAATGGCGAATGTCTGCGTTCACACCTTCCACAGTAAATGTATCGCTTTTATTTCGTATGTTCCTAACATACTCGCCAGGATACACAACATCGATGTATCCCAGCCAACCATCTGTGCAATACTTTGCCGCTGGCGGCGCACTGTCTACGATTTGTTGAATGCGTGCAGGAGATTTGTCAGCAGCCACGTCAAACCCTACGATTTGGCGCGGTTGGCGGCTCACCATTGTCATAATGTAGATATTTTCTTTCGTTTCGCTTTTCGCCTTACGCTTAATAAACCAATACAGTTCATCAAGCTCATAAGTTTCAGCCGCCACTACATTATTCTTTAGGTTGGCCGCTTTTTTTTATCCATCGCACGACGTTTGCCTTGCTCATACCGAGTATGTTGCCAACACCCCTGCCACTTACACCAGAATAATACATTTTGATCGCGTTTTGTCGCGTTTCTTCTGGGTAGGCTACTACTTTTGGTGCATGCGTATACTTGATATGGCAATGGTTGCAGTAACACCTCTGGCTTCCAGAACGGTTATGCCCTTTTCGGGTTTGTCCGTCTTCTCGTGCGCACTTCGGGCACTTCCTACCGACTAGCTCTGTTGCTTTCCTCATTCCCTTATTTTACCTCTGGTGACGTCTTTTGTCCACTCCCTTTCTTTCCTTTAAGGACGCAGATGGGGCACTCCCTGGCAAAAATGTTCCTTGACAATTTCTGCCAATTGGTCTATAATAGCAACAAGATTCAGCCAACTACTGGCGGCAGCGGAGTGCTCCACAGAAGTGCTGATATGACAATTATGGATCACAGACTCTGAGCAACGGCGGGGCGGTTGAATGGCGAAGCTTTGTCTTGATTAGTGTAATTGTGGGTAACACAAACCGAAATACAGAGAACAGCTCAGCGACGCAGAACCCATGAATACAATATAGTGTCGATTACCTAAATAGATAAAATTCTGTGTGCATAGTGCTGATAAGAACCGTTAAACGCTAATAATAGAGCCATAGAAATCTCTATACCTTAGTAATTTGGGATTAGGAAAATCACTAAACACAATCAAGTTAGGAAAACTCTATAGCTATAATTCCAATATAATTACGAATAGTTATATAAGTTTTATGGTTTTATATAGAAATATGACTAGCTGTACTGGAATGAAGAGATGAGGAAAACGAATAAATGAAGATCTTATTATCGATTCTACTGTGTTTAGCAATGCCATTTGCTGCCATAAGCAGCCTGCCCGCAAAAGCAGAAGTTAGTTTCGAAACAGGTAATGAAATCAAATTGTCAAATGTGGTTAAATTATTCGTTAATAGCACAGACGAAGGTAAATGGATTAAATATGGCGCTACCGTAAAAGCAACAAGCGATGACTTTACAGCTATTGGTCTTCAAGGAGAAGTAGAAGCAATTAAGTTTGATGCTTCATTAGGCTTGAAGTGGTCGCTCTTTGGTAACATACTAGATGATGCTGTGAAAAGCTTTCTTGGTGCAGAACTGGATGTAAAATTCAATTTGTCAGCTGAAACAACTTCAATATTTCTCACAGGCGTATCAATTCCGCTACAAAATGGACAAACAGTTGATTTCTATTATAAACCATCTTACGTTAATTTGACACAGAGAATTAACGAAATTAATAAAGGCACATTTTCAGTTATCGATCAAATTTCATATGGATGGATTATAAAAAGTGCGGACGGGGTTATCATACAGGATACTATTTTTGAGTCGCCAATACTGCCTCGAACGGATATGCCGACACCATTAACGACACCTATTCCAACTCCGACACCAACGCCTACACCAGTCCCTACACTGCCTCCAACTCCATCACCTACACCTACTCCTGATCCTAATGTTGTTTTCTTTGGTTTATACCCGCAATCCAGTACTGAAATAGAGAAAAAAGAGAAAATAGAGTGGATAGTACTGGAAAATGATTTAGTTAATCGCCGTTTCCTACTTATTAGCAAGTCAATTTTGGACTACAGATGTTTCGACGATAACGGAAGAACGAACGAATGGGGAGATAGTTCTATTAAAGCATGGCTTAGTTCCACTTTTATTGAAAGGGCGTTCACTTCAGAAGAGCAAAATTCGTTATATCTAGACCCGCGTTACGATTCAAAAGCCTTTTTACCGTCAGTTAATGATATTAAGATGCTAAGCAGCAATCCTAATGATGATCCCGACAGTAAAAGAATCGCTATTGCTACCTTATATGCGAAGTCACTAACTACAACAGCTTTACATGGAGTGACGGCTAAAGATGGACAACCAGCAAAACTAAAAGCTTATATTGAAAATGGCGCATCTGCATATGTTCTCGTAGATAAGCAGCCGGATGCTGGGAATCCACCGGATACATTCAAACGAGTTTCTGGAGTAGATGAACTTGGTCGCATTGTGACGTCTATAAGTGAAGGGATGGACGTTTATGAAAACGAATTTCTTAACTTACATTTTCGCGTTGATGATGATTACTATGGTATTAGACCAATGATCTGGCTAAAGTACTAGAAGACTTGCTCAGACTGTTCCTTTTCGATAGTGATATTAGAATGATGAATAGTCAGTTTGCAAGAAATTGCATAGGAGGCATCACAAATGTTTACAAAGAAACAACATAGGCAAGCTATCGCGTTGATTCTTGTGCTTATGCTAATGCCAGTAACAACGACTTTTGCAGATGAAGATTGGGATTTGAGAATCGCACAACGCAACTACAATAATGCTGTGCGTGATTTTCATGAAGCAAAGACAAAAACAGACAAGGAACGAAACTTGGCTGTTTTTATGGGACTAGGAAATTATCTACAAAGCCCCGAATTTGTGATTTACTATCAAGGAAGGCAGTATCTTGAAAATGACGATCTGGAAAACGCTTATGGTGCATTTTTAGCTCTTGGTGACTTTGAAGATGCGAAAGAATTGCGCATCTACGTAGACGGAAGAATCTCCGAACGGTCAGACGAAATTTCAAACGCAATTAGTAGCTACAAGAAAATCAATATTCTTGACTCGAGTGAACGTTTAGATTCGCTGAGATTGCGCTATCCAGATTTGGATGATGATTTACCACCGGATGCAAAGAGAAATCAGTATATTTTCATTGCTTCGGAAATGACAAAACCGATAGCAGCATTAGGTAAAGAACCTAAGCAGGAAGCAAGAACTCTTCACAAAAATGATATTGTGCAAGCTCGTGATATCGTACGTGATGAAAGTGGGAAAGCGTGGGTCGAAATTGTATCGCCACAACAAAACGACATATCATTAGGGTTTATCGCAATAGACAATCTTCGATTTTTTACCTTTGAAGATCAACGAAACTATGCACATGCTATCGACAATGAATTAGCTGCACCATCGATCCATTATATGCGTATGAGTAATGGAAGTGTAAGTATGTTCCCTTCGGAATCTACAGTAGAACATCCTTTGCGTGTGTTTGTTCGACCGGAGATTGTTCAGATGCTTAAAACACCATATGCTATTGATAATCAGTTATGGGTTAGCGTAGAAGCTAAAAATGGCGACCGCGGCTTTATCTTAAGTAAAGACCTTGAACCAATGTCGGAAGAAGCTGAAATTGCTTATCGAAAGGAGCTAGGCAGTATACCAGTTGTGAGAATCACACCAATACCAAGATTAACTCAGACACCTTCTCCGGTATATGCAGCAATGAATCGACCATCATATCCGCCCATACCCGATGCTATTAAGACACCAAAAGAAAGAGAAGACCGTTACTATTTCGCATTATGGTTGCTAACTGTAGGTTATACTAAATATGATAAGATTAAAACACTAGAAACTGCGATTGAGATATTGACTAATTTAGGTAGATATAAGAATTCAAAAATATATCTAGACTACGCTAGGTTACTGCTGTCTATTGCCAAAAAAGACTTCTCAGCAGCACTCAATCAACTAGATCGTCTCTATCAAAATGGTTTCTTTGGTACTAACGCAGCAGATTTAGAATTACAAATTCCAAGAGCGAATGACATATATATTTACATGTTAGTATGTGAAATGATAGAAAATCAACAAGATATAATTACTGCACTTGAATATCTTTTAGGATTAGAAACTTTAGATAGCTCGATGATAGCGTACGAAATATCTATGATGCTATCCATTGAAATCTTAAGGTTTACCGTAGCCTTTATCGATTCAGGAAGTGTGAATAAACCAAACAGATATCCAGAACCAGCACCTGGACCAACACTAACGCCTAAGGTGTCAAAGATGCCAACGCTAACACCGGAGGCTACACCAACATTAACACCCGAGCCAGAGCCTTATTCTACTGAGTCACCATATGAAAACGAGCTAAATTGGATTAACCCAAATTATCCACCGGTCTCAACAAATTGCTCATGCGATCCGTATTGTCCTTGTGGACATTGTAATCCAGAACAGTTTGGCGGAATTCAACCAGTTTGTACCTGCTTTTCATCAGGCAATCAAGGTGGCTTACTGCCATTTATACCACCTGTTGAACCAAATTCACCTGATGATGGCTCAGAAGGAGAAGAATTTCACGATATAACATATGGAAACAATGCGTTTAGATATGTACGTGACATAATAGTTGGCGAATTACCCACACCGGATTATCGCGATATCTTTTATAGTCCAGGCGAAGGTGAACCAGAAAAATAATGCTTTTTTGATCCCTACTGCATCGTCACTCTTTATTGATATAGTAACTTATTAACTATACAAGTTAGGAGTAAACATAATGGATACATACATGCCGGCAGAAATAGCCATTATGAATGTTGCCAGACTTATCTTTTCAGATTTAGCATCTCTCCATTATGGAATGTTTGAAAACGAGGATAAGTACAACCAATACGGCCTATGCATATCTATATATTTGAGAAATAAAATAGTATTATACATGTCAGATAACATATATATAGATATTAAGAGAAATTCATAGAAATGCTTTCAAGATTCTGCAGATTACGGCCAAGTTGATAACTATTTTCCATCGAGAGATATAAGCAATTGATAGTAGATACGATAGATAGCCTGGAGAAATCCAATAACCTTGTAATATATAACAATCGGTCTCTATACATAGAGCGCAGGGAAGTAGATTTATTCGGCAACATAGGTTATGCATATGTTATATGTGATGTAAAACGGAAAGGAGAAGAGGTGAATAAGTATCTTATCACGGCGCGTGAAGACAAACTGGAGGATAGTCAGATAGATAATTAGACGAAATACAAAGGGAAATTCATACTTATTTCAGACAAGGCGTTAAGTGTTGAAGAAGTTATTCCTTTATACTATACAAGACAAAGTGCTGAACGAATATTCAGCATGACAAAATCGAATATAGATTTACTGCCAATACGAACACATTCAGAAGCAGCCATGCGAGGCATATTAATGCTAAACTTTATGTCCTTAGTTCTGTATATAAATATGCAAAAGAGGCTGGGAGGAACATTGACGGTTGAAGCGGCACTTCTAGAAGCAAGAAACCTCAAGTGCAAAGTTTATGATTCAGGTGTCATTGTTGCTGAACCCAACAAGTGTTTCAAGCAACTTTGTTCGCTCCTGGGTATTACAGTACCTAATTGTTCGGGAATTTAGGATAGTAGGCTTGGTCGGAGTCGCTGTGATTGTTTATGCCGGGTTATTGGTGGTTCTGAAAACTGAGATAGCTGGGCTGGTTATTGGGATGATTAAGAGGCGAAGGGTTGTTGGGGTGGCGGGGTGAGCTATATTTTTTTGGTATGATGCACGATACCTACACCACTACAAGACTTTTGATGGATTGGATAGTGAAATATTCCTTGGTAATTTCTGCCAACTCGGGTCTTGATTAGCTGCTTTATTTATCGACGCGAATGTCCAGTTTCGAACGATTTAGCCGACCATATAACTTTCTACCGGCCATGGTGTCATAAAGTGGGCGGCGTATTTGATTAAGCAATATACTAAAGGCGGTATACAAAATGGCAGAGAGAAAAACAAAGTGGATTACTGAAGCTGCTGATTATATTTTTCAGAGTTCTGAATATGAACAGTTCGTTTTTCGTAATGCAGCGATCGAAGAGTTTCTTAGAAATGATTTAAAATACTTCGTGATAGCAAGCAAAGGTGTTGGAAAGACCTTATTACTTATAAATAAAAGGATGAAGCTTTCAGAAGAGAAAAGTGGGAACATATTCATCCCGAGTGATAAACCATATATAGATGTTATGGCTTCAATTCAACCTAATTTGTCTAGTGATATGCTCGACTATATTTCTGATTGGAAAAATTGTAGAAGATTGTGGCTATTTGCTATACAACTTTCTGCATTATCATTTTCCACTACCCCCCTTTTTGATGTAAAAAAGTATAAACGCAGCAGACATCATTCATTTTTTCAAGAAGCACTAGATACAAACACTTCATTTGGGGAGATATTTAACAATCTAATCAGTTTATCATATACAGAGCTTATGGGTTTATTGAACGAATTCACAAGAATTCTTGACGCTGCTTATAGGACTATAAATTATCCATTATATTATTTCTTTGATCGAATAGATCAAGCTCTTGAGGACCCAAGTATTCAATCTCCTGATCTGTGGATCGCTATTCAAGTAGGTTTGTTAGAAGCAGCATGGGAAGCAAATAAGAATGTAAACCACGTTAAGATTTACCTATCTATTAGACAGGAAGCTTACTATGCTTATTCATCAGCAAACAAACAATCTATGTTTAGTAATATAATATTCATAAAATATAGCAGTGATGATCTAAAACACATGCTGAATCAACTTATTAACTTCTATGAGTCGAAAAGATCGCTTGATGACTTCTTGGAAATATCATACTTTAAGCTCGATTCGACGACGGGAGATCATGAAGAGATATACCGCTTCATGAATCGCTATTCACTTGGCAGACCGCGTGATTTCGTTTGCTTCTGTCACGAACTCTCAATACAAGTAGAGAACTACCATAAACAGCGTACATCGAAGAAGAAGATGACAGGTAAAGAGCGTCTATCACGTAGCCGGGTATATAAAGAAATTATCATTAACACGACAAACGATCAAATAATAACAAACATACATTCGCAGCTGAACATACTTTTAAAGTGTCTGAAAGACAAAGAAGATCTAGAGTATTTACTCTCGATAATAAACACAAATATTCTGGATTATAACGAGATGATTACTATTTGCAAACAATACAATGATAACAGATATAGATATATGTGCAGCGGTGAATGTAGCAAATGTAGCGATGATCATCACCCATTTTGTGATCTATACAATATGGGGCTATTAGGGTATGTTTATACAGACCCAACAACAACGAGTGATAATAGTGAGCAAAAGTTTAAGTCTCCATATGAAACAATTACGAAAGGATTAAACTTCAACACGAAATACTATTTTATACATCCGGCATTAAGAAGTTATATAAACTTGGTAAAGACTAATGTTCCAAATGCAACTTATAGATTGTCACGTAGCATAATAGTTGGAGATGAGTGTATATGGCGTCATAATTACGAATCCTTACTAGATATAGAGCAAGAAATAGTTAAGCTAGGTAATAAACTAAGAGAGGAATATTGGTATGGAATTGTACACAATTTAAAGAAATTACTTGATAAACCCGATGAGAATACGTGCGACACAATACTATCTATGATAAAACCAATTAAGCGTGGTAATGATAGTAATGTAAATCGAATGGTAATCAAGCTTATCAGCGAAACTATGAAGACCAACGGTGAGGGGAGTATAGTTGTAAAAATGCAGAACAGTGAAAATGTGTTAAAGTTATATAAACAAATCGATGATATGCTAGAACTGCGTAACACTGCTTTAACTGAAAAGAATAAAGTCGTTGATCATCGCAGTATATACAATTGCGAGGTGTCGATCAGAAGTTGTGAAGACACTATTCTTCAGTTGTTGGAGCAAATAGTTATTAAATCAATGGCTGATGAACATGTGGATATTAAAAAAGAGTATTTCGAGTTAATAAAGACGTTGTCGGAAGAGCCATATAGTGATTTATCAACAGAGTTTGACGATTTAGCATGTGAGGTTAAGGTGCAACTACAGGCGAATGTGTCACAAGAAAATGATGTAATTATTCATCAATTAGAACATAGTGTTAGTTTAAGAAACGAACTAGAAATAACTATACCTATAATACCGTTATTACTTAGTTATAAAACCCATCTCTCGATAGATACACAGCTAAAACTAAAAGCCTTTCTTAAAAAATGTTTATCTAGAATACGTAAGTCAGTATCTACAGTGTAAGCGTCAAACCTTCCTGTGTCACACCGATAGGAGCGCTGATAGGAGCGTAGTCCAGGACGCGTTGCAGATATTCATGCGTATTTAGATCGTTTTCCTTGGCGGTTTGATGGAGCGTGTAATAAATAGACTGCATTAACCTCAGCGCGAAGTTGGGCTGTTGCACATACAATAAAACTACCAAGGTGATCACTCTTGCCAGATTACGAAGAAAAGTTTGATTCTCTCAAATCAGACTTATCGAAATTGTCTTCAGAAACGCTAATCGAGGTTCTCTTTAACTATGCTATCCATGACCGGACTATATTTTACGATCTTAGTCTATGGACTGAGCAAGGTGATGCTGCATTAGAAGCTGCAAAGGACGAGGTATCATACTTAACTAAAAGTCCGGAATTGAACAGGCGTGATGTAGCTGAAGATCAGGAGCATAGAATTTCAGATTGTGCCAATCGAGTATTGTTTGCAGTTGAGAATGGTAATTATGATATTGTAACTAAAAGAAGATAAACGATATGATTATCAAAGAATCCGATAATAATATGGAATATTGCTATGATGAAGGCTGGAGCTGTCAAATGGTTTACGAAGATGCGAAGACGAAGTTGCGGTTAGAAGGTCTTTAGGCACGAGTTTTTCTTTGCACCTAAGTTAGTCTAGCCTAACTTATTTGTATGGTGCCAATCCGGAGCCGAGGTCTGCCATTTTTGTTGGATTGAGGTATTTGGTTGTTTAGCTCATATCATTATATCATAATAATCACTTTGCACTTCCTAACTCCCTTCCGCTCATTCCATTCATTTTTCACACTTCGCTCAACGCAGTTATAAAAGCTTCTCCGTACACAACATGGAACAACCGTGTAGTTTCTCACTTTCCCCTAGTATTTGTTGGCCAACGCATGGGAACATATCATTACGGCGGCGGAATGGCTAACGCGCCAGCAATACACACGCTGCGAGACAAGTAGGTTCAACTGATAATCCTCTTTCATGAATTCCATCATATGCTGAACATGCTTGGTACCCGACAAACGCGCTGCTTAATAACCAATATCCGAGCAAGAAGTTGCGGTATGTACGATATCGACCTTTTCAGCTTTCAAGATATGAGAAAGCTGGAGTATCTCGCGAAACTGCAGATGATAAAGAACTTTCGTGTAAATATAATTTTTTTCATATGGCTTATATCCAGTAGCAACGCCTCTGAATGGTATAATATATGATTTGACCGATCACTTGTTCAGTTCAGCAATCAAAGTTCCCTGGTTCGGCACTGTCACCATAAACTCCACAGGATATATTTTTGACATTGTATCGATCATGTCCAGCAGCTGTAGATTTGCTCCACCAAGACCGCTCACATGCTCAACCATCATAACTTTTAGCTTCTGATCACGATTCATCTATATGCCTCCTCGCAAGTATCGGTTATTGTCTAAAATCCCGAATGATATCATTAAGCACTAATAACAAGAAACTCTAGCACACCATCTACAGCGAAATAGCACATCGTCGACGATCGTTACCAAATACTGTACATATTCTACAAGACAACATATTCCCTCATGCCGACCTCATAACACCGAACTGATTGATAGTTCGCCTATACATCTCCGGGAGCCCAAGATCAAACCGTTCTCCATCTGTTCGGAAACCGATCATACCCTCTTCAGCCCGAACTTCGTCCAATACACTCGTTAATTCAAATTCTCTTCCTTGACAGCGTTTTTCTGAGATGTTCCGTTCCAAAAGCTCAAACACACGCTGTGCCTGACTTCTCTGCGTGGGCATATACGCCCTGATCAATGCCGGACACAATCGCCAATCCAAGCTTCACCTCTGCGTTAGTGCGGTTATAGAATCCCGCCCAATCCGAGTGCTCTCCGAATAAGCATAAGCGACCGGACACGAAAATTTCCATATTTATCGCCCTTCAAACTGGTTCATTATTCATCTTTACCCTGTTGAGTACTATAAAAATCGGTTAACTTCCGCACAGTATCTTCAATGTCATACCCATGTTCGCTGATAATATGCGACTGATCTTTTCTTGGATAGCCTCTGTATTCAAGAATTTTATCCGCCCACTGCGTAACCGGAGCTGTCAACGGTAGAACTGATACTTCTGTTATAATTGCTTCTTTGACAATTGCGTCCGATACGACACAAGGTAGACCTGCAGCTTGGGCTTCCAAGAGTGCTATTCCAAACCCTTCATATTTAGACGGAAAAACAAAAACATCAAAGGCACTAAGAATTCGATGAACATCCTGCCGTATACCCAGAAATATTACGTCTCTTGATAAACTCATAGCATTCGTTTCATTCATTATTTCCTTAAACATTTCCCCATCTCCAACAAAAACCAACGCTGACTCGGGATACTTCCCTTTCAGTCTCATAAATGTTTTTAGCAAATGGAGCTGGTTTTTTTGCTCAGAAAATCTGCCAATATGACCTATTATAAATTTATCTGTTGCATTCCAATCACATCTAAGGCTATCCCTTACTTGCTGATCGAATTTATAGTTGTTAGCGTAGATCCCATTTTTAATTACGAAACTGGATAAGTTATACCGTTTACTGAACGATTTCCCATACCGCGACACACCAGCTTCAAATGAACATGCGAAGAGCACATCGGAATACTTAACTGTGGGTTTACTGAGCGTAATGTATTTTATGAATGCTATAGTTCTTTCGATTACTCCATTATTACTATAGATATTGTGACTGTGTGCGATAGTAGGAAGTCCATGTTTTTTTGCAAAGCGTAGATATACATTGGCGGATCTGCCTATGTGACCATGTATATACACATATGCACCTTGATTAACACGAAAGAAAGTATCCCACCATCGACTATATATGATTATGTTGCTTGGTGAAAAACATGGACATCGAAATATCCGCCCACCTAATCTCTCGATTTCATCGTCAAAAAATGACCGGCTATCCGTGTGCTCAACAAAATCAAACTGAACCTTTGAGCGATCGAGCAACCTGAAGACGTTCATGGTGAACGTTTCGGCACCTCCAACGTCCATACAGCCGATAACGTGCAGAATTCTGATCATATTTGTTGAGCCTCAAGCATCACATGGCCGAATTGGCTATTGTTGATCATTTCCAGATTTTCTATGTTGCCGATATCATATCGAAAATATAACTTCGTCCATGCGCGATCATAATACCGCACCATACCAAACATGTTTTTTTCAAAAATATGGATCCTGGTGTAATAAACGGAAGGTGTCAGCCCATTCAGATTCACGCTGATGGTTGTCGAGCCAGTCTCACCGGCCCTAGGGCTGCCCAAATATATTGGTTTTGTCATGCAAAAAACAGTCGAATCCGGCATGTAAAATGGTAGCGTCAGATAGACATCCGATAGATCTGCCGTCGCCTCCCAACTAAATCGCATCACTAACGCTGTGTCTTCTTGATATATCGGAGCGTTGTTACCTAAAAATTCTACATGCGTGATACGGAAACCAATGCCATCGTATGATATGCGGGTCTCATTGCGCAAATTATACTCACGATTAAGCTCGATCGAAGGCGCCTTCATATACAGGCTGATGCCCGTTTCCACATCGCCGTCATACAAGACCGCCCCTTGATCCAGTACGATGACACGGCTGCACAGCTTGCGAATTGTGCTCATGTTATGGCTCACATACAAAAGTGTACGCCCGGTTTGATTGGATACATCGTCCATTTTGGAAAGTGCCTTTTCTTGGAAACGCATGTCTCCGACTGCCAGCACTTCATCCAAAATCATTATCTCCGCGTCCAAGTGAGCTGCGATGGCGAACGCCAGCTTAACATACATCCCGCTGGAATAGCGTTTGACAGGTGTATCTATAAAACGCTCCATTTCCGCGAACGAAACGATAGCGTCGAACTTAGATGATATTTCTTTTTTGGTCATGCCCAGAATTGCGCCATTGAGGTATACATTCTCACGACCCGTCAATTCCGCATGAAAACCTGTGCCAACTTCCAGCATACTCGTGATACGTCCGTTATAGGCGACGGATCCTTGTGTTGGCGCTGTTACACGGGATAGGACTTTAAGCAAAGTAGACTTGCCCGCACCGTTATGCCCTATTATGCCAAGTACTTCACCCTTTTGCACCCGGAATGATATGTCTCTAAGTGCAACGAGGCGCTTCTTTTCTTGCCTGCCGTAGATTACATTGCTAGTCGGATCATCCTTGTGCTTCATCTTTGCACCGAGGCGCTGTAGTTCATCTCGCAAGGTGGTGCCGCCGATCACACCCAATTGATACTCCTTGACCAGGTGTTCTACTTTTATCATCGTTTCCGACATCGTCACACCGTATCCATAAACGTTTTTTCAACCCGGTTAAATAACATGACAGCCAGCAATGCCAGAATGCCAGTCGTTATCCAGCTGATCATATAGTACTTTATGTCGAATGAACCCACTCCAAGAAACGCGTATCGCATAGTCATGATGATGGGTGTCATGGGATTGAACATATAAAGACCCAACCATCTCGCTGGGATCATCGCGATGTCGTATACAACAGGCGTTGCATACATCCATAGTTGTACGCAAAATGTAACGGCATGCGCCAAATCACGATACTTCGTCGTGCAAGCAGCGACAATCACACCCACGCCAAAACTCAAAAACATCAACTGCAGCACCAGCAGTGGCAGCAATGCAACCAACCCGTTTGCGTGTAATCCAGACGGTACGATCAGGTAATATACCCAAAAACCGAGGAAGATTGTAAACTGAATCGCTAAGTTAACCAATTGTGACAAGATGATGGATATAGGCATGATCAACCGCGGAAAATATACCTTACCCATCAGGTTCGCATTGGCTGTGAACGTCGTAGCGGTTGACGTCAACGATACAGCGAAAAAGCCCCACATCATGTTCGCGCTGAAATAGTATGGGAACGAAGGTATACCCGCCGGAGCGAACTTTGCGATGCTCCCAAATACAAATGTGAACACCACGGTTGTTAGCAGCGGTTGTATGACCGCCCACGCAGGCCCCAATATGGTTTGCTTGTAATTTGCCGTGAAATCCCGCCGAACAAGAAGGAAAACGAGGTCGCGATAATATGCGATTTCTCCGAAAAAACTGAAATCAAGCCATTTGGTTTTCGGCTTGATGATGAATGTAAATTGCTCTTCCGACATTTCAGACTCCTTTAAAAGATTTGATCGATGATCTGCTGCAAATAGGTTTTTGGTAGATTCCTATCCTCAACGGCTGCGCCGTCGCTTGTTTCATTGACATACTTCCCATCAATTTTCTGCATGCGCTCAATACCTCTTAGGAAAAGCTCGTATTGTATATCCACGTGACCAAGATCCAGAGCCTGATAACCCGCGCAAGCCAAGTCATATGCAAGAACTGTCGCCGTCGGGCCCAACGCCAAGATCATCAACTTGTCTTTCGGTTGCTGCATACATGCCGCGAGAATCTGTTCCTTGACGGAATAAGCGTTGGCCGCAGGACATAAAATGCGTCCGATAGAAGCAGCATTGTCAAATAAATCGTTTCCGATGCCCAAGCGTGTCTTCTCACCTTCCACAAATACAACGTCGCGCTTTTCCCACAGCGTTCGGAATAAACGTATCGCCTCCGCAGCGCCATGACGGTAACCTGTTTGATATCGAGTGCATAGCGAATTGCCGTAGCGCTTTCGGAGCAGGTTTTTTTTCAGGAAGTGCGTATGCTCGCCTATCCAGACACGCCAAAATAGGGCAGGTCGTTTGCGCAAATGGCGAACACTTTTAAGCACGTCCGGAACGCACACAAGAAGATCATCTCTATCTGAATGCAATATGCGCAGTAAATCATCCGCCAGTTGGGAATCATGCGTTTGAAATCCGGTTATGCCTCCATAGATAATATTAAGTTCACCGTCACCGAAGCGACTCATAGACAGATGCTGTTTGCGGATCAAGCGTAGAGTTTCCTTCGTGTTCAATACATCTGGTTTTTCGCCAAAGCCTATATACATATATCCGCGCAACCAGGCCAGTCTCCATGAAAGCGAGTCATTCAAACGGACTCGGTCGTGAAGAACCTCAGCAATGCGAGTTAACACGATGTTCAAATCCTTCTAATCAGTCAAACAAACCTAACCTTTACGCCACAGAAAGGCGCGGTGCTTTCGTTCGCGCATTATGCATTATCACCTGCCGGATCGCTGCTTAGCCATGCGTATTAGTATATTGATCATGTAAACCATACCATGCTCCACACTAATCACCAATCGCATTATATATATAATGATAGGTGTCTGCGTATCGCGTCCTGTATAGAATGCTGGTTTTGCTGCATTGCGTTATACAACCGAACGACTGACCGGAATGCAAAAACCAGCTCTGGGTTTGTTTTGAGTTTTAAAAATGATTCCGTCATACGATGCATGGAGTAGCGCAGATAATCGCTCAGGTATTCCTTGCCAACAGTGGCTTTTAAGTAGTCAGCAAACAGCCAGCAAAACGTTATACAATTTGACAGGAACGCGAACGATGTGTCTCGCTGAGACGTCATAGTACTTCCGCGCCTGCGTCGATAGAAATGTAGATATTCGCTAACATAACCGACATGGCCGTTGAGCAGAAACAGCTCTTTGATGAAAAGAGCATCCTCGAAAATGATGGTTTCGCTGAAACAGACACCGCTTCTCTTTAGAAAGTCCATTCGAATGAACACACTAAACATCGCTAATGCGTAGTCCGCGTGTTCACTTTGATGCTCCAGTAATGGAAGTGTCTTATCCGGCAAAGGATATGTCGGCACAGAAAACCACTGTTTCAAAACGGGAGGCGTGTCATCACTTTCGTTGAACCAAAACGAGCTGAGGTTCACAATGTCCAGTCGTTTATCTTTGATGGCATTATAGCAAGCCTCCATTGCGTTCAGGCATAAATAATCGTCAGAATCCAGAAAATAACAGCACTCTCCTGCCGCAATGGAAATCGCTTCATTTCTCGCACTGCCTTGTCTACCATTGCGTTTGTGGATGATGTATATCCAACCAGGATCGATTACCGCATGATCGTCGCACAGAGCAGGGCATCGATCGGGTGAGCCATCGTCAACCAGAAAAGTTTCAATACATGGCAACGTCTGATATTGCACGCTTGCTATGCTTTCCTGTAACCAAGGCTCCACTTTATAAACAGGCACGATAACAGAAACCGGCGGTAATGGATTCATGTCAGTCGCCTTTCAGTCTAATCTGTTTATTAATGAATAGCACTATCGTTCGCGTTATAGCGAAACTGTTCATAACCAGCTTCAAGTAGACCGCACTTCCTGGCCGCTCCAGCTTGACGTATCGGCTCAGGGCGGTGCGAGCCTCGCTCCATTGTCTTTCCAGAACAGATCGGTCATATAACCTGAAAGCAAAGGTCGCTTCCACTGTTTTTTTAGCTTTCGCCCGTTCCATATCGTCAATGCACATGTGATCAAGTGTCTCAATGAAAATCGTCATGATCTCTCGTTCAAAGTGCTTCCATTTTCTATAATCCGCGTACCGTCTGCCAGAGTGGCTATCCGGACGCCCAAGCACCCAAAAAAGCGGTTCGTCGAGAAACATGCTCATTCCATGTTGATACACAGGAAGCATGATTTGAACGTTCTGAGCCCCGTTGGCTCCTGTGAAGATGCTTCGCGAGGGTATCGCGGCCAAAAAGGCGCTAAATCGAATCATATGAAAGCCGGGATTCCAACGCCCTTTCATATGTAGGGCAAAGTCATACTGCTCAGGAGCCGCAACCTGCACCCTGTTGTCAGCATTAACACCGAAGCCTAGAAACCGCGGCGGATCCGCATCCTCCATTTGATAAACATTACAGGTGATGATCGCCACTTCTGGATGTCGCTCAAATGCCACAACACGCTTATGCAGCGAATCCAGTGTGAACCAGTCGTCTGAATCCGGCCAGCAAAAGTATTCACCTTCAATCAATTTCAGAGCAGTATCAATACAGCTAGCTTGATGGCCATTCTCTTTGTTCACAATATTATAGAATATGCCACGTTCTGTAAATAGCTGTGCCCACTCCAAAGCGATCTGTTCGGTGGCGTCTGTCGAGCCATCGTTTACAATGAAGAACTCAAAATCCTGATAAGTTTGATACAGAACAGAAGCTAATAGACGCTCTAGATACCGCTCACTGTTGTACGCCGGAGTAATGATGCTGACAACTTTACTCATCACACTCCACAACGTTCTGAAATGATATTCTGATATGCATCCATCAGAAGACTTGCCAGGCGATCCAGACGTCTGGTTTTCATGCATTGCTTTACCAGCCGATCCAAGGGTGTTTTTCCGATATCCCGCAAGAACCGCTCTCTTGCATCAGTCACTAAGCTAGATTCGCGTGGCTTTTCATAGGAAAGATGACGGTCTGGCAATACGCAAGCTTTCATACGATCACGAACAGTTTCCAAAAGCGCGCGCCCCTGCTCTGTGCGGACGGTCACGAGTGATATGCCTTTATTGTCGTTCATTTCGGGATAAATTGTATCGACAGCCCAGAAATCTCCCAGCGTAATATCCGCCTTAGATCGCTCCCCCTGAAATGCGCATGTATAGCACGCATCGCGTAATGATAACTGATTGATGAAGCATAACATGTACGGATCGTCCCAGAATACTCGCTTATATTCCCGACCATTCGCTCCAACCGCGTGAACATAATACCTGCTCCAACCACCGGACTTGTCTCGGAAATCCAATCGCACCGGCTTCGCGTCGAGTTTCTTTTCCAGATATTTCAGATAAGCCTCATAAGCAGCGTCCGTTGGCATCCCTGCACAGACCACGTCCTGCGTGATAAGCAACATATGATCGGCACCGATGCGTGACTTAAGTCCCGCAATCTGGCACGGTGTCCCGGAAAAGTACACCGGTTTGCCGCGCATCAGGTATGCCTTGGCATCTGCATAAACCGTACCCAACGCGCTACGAGAATATTTCGACCCGCGTAGAGGTGCTAGATCTTCCATACATTCAGCCTTCACGTGAGTAACACAGCACGCTTTATCCATTCGCGCTCCGAAAACGACCCCTCCTTGTGCCAAGAAATGTTCAGCCAGCAAGCTGAAAATACCGCCGGAGGAACTGCGTAGCCTCAAGTCATCATCCAACGCATAGCAGGCAAATTGTCCGATAGGAGTAGTCATGTCGCATTAAGTATATAGTCGCGTTGCTTCCTCATGTTGTAAACAGTCTATAAAATCGTGTCCAGATATGCATAAAACGCCTCCCGCTTTTCTCGAATAATTATATCAGTGTTCGAATAATCAACCGCGTCCGCGTTCGGTTGTCCATCTCTAGTGACTCTGTTCGACATACCGAACGTCTCTAGTAAAGTATATAATCTTGATTCAAGGCCGTCAGCCAAATCGTCCTCGCGAAAGACAACGGTGAAATCCTTTCGGAACAAAATGGCGAAGATAGTGCCATGAAAAGAATCGGTGAGCAAATATTCTGTATGCTGTATAAGCCAAAGGAATTCGCGGGGTCCAACCAAGTGCGCATACCCTTTCGTAATATCATGAATATCTACAATTTCCAGCAGTCTTTCTTCGGCAAACCGACGCACTGCAACTTCCCATCTGTTCATAGCCGCTACGCCAAATACCAGCAGATATCGCTTCGGAACGGGGAAATGGATGAAAGCCAATCGGCTCCACTCACTTGCTTCCAACATCATCGTCGGATCGGATAAGAGTGTAACTTCCCGCCCGGTCACGCGGCGAATATAGTCGCAGCCATCAGCTTCGCGGCAGGATAGGCGTACAAACCCATTCCAGCCGTCAAGATACTGTCGCAGGTTTGATTCTGGAACCTCTTTTAAGCCAATGCTTGGCGCAATGCATACCCTTTTGAACTCCGGCGCGAAGCGCAGCATAAAAAAATCAATTTCCTCAGGAATACCTACCCAATTGCGCCAAATAACATCAGCGCCCGCTATAACAACATCTGCCCAATCGGCAAGCTTCTCCAAGCGCGGATCAATAAAGCTGCGTACGCACACGCTGCGGACATGGCGTAGTGTAAATCGATTGATGCGTCGGTATTTCATAGTGTACCTAGCGGTCGCTCTACCACGCCGCAAAGGATAAGCTATCGCCATCATTTCGGATTTCATGATATGCCGCCATCGCGTCACGCCTTCGTAATCGATTGTGCGCACGATATACCGCCGTCGCTGCAGGAGCCGCTGCATCGCGTAATTCTGTAGGCGATTCCCGATATTCGTCTCACCAAACATGGTTGCGATCAGCGCTTTCTTCATGCGGATTACCGTTGTAACGTCAAATGCAAACATTTATACCCAACAAGAAGAATTGTCAGTCGTTTTTGGAACATCCAGTATTGTAGCTTTTCCTTTTGACACAGTCTGTTGACGTCGATCTTCCGCAATGCTTCAGCCAGATACGGATCCCGGACGATGCTGTGCACCAGTCGCCATTTGCGTGAGAGATTGCGGTGATTATCAAACACAAAGCTGGTCGCAGCCATGATCGCATAACTCATAATCTGCAGCGCGTTCTCATGTTGCCATGACGATTCGGGAATCTTATTTGCAATCAGAAACTGCTTTTTTGCCTCGCAGGTCAGAACTAACGCGTCCCATTGGTTGTCCTGAAAGTGGTTGGCAGCAGAATAGTCATAGTGATGGTACCAGTACAGCAGATGGTTGTCAAAGCAAGCGCTGCAACAATGAGATATATACTCAACATTAAACTGACAATCTTCCGCGTATCGCAATGTTTCCATAAACCGAATGGTATGTTTGCTGATAATTCGCTTGGAATACAGCCCCAACCATGTTGTTGACAATATATTTTTATAGTGGACATCGTCATGTTCATACTGGAAAAAAAGCATAGGCATAATGACCCGTGTTAATATATCTTCTTTATTCGCAAATAACCCGACGTATGGGAGCGGTACAGCTCTAATGACATCCTTTCCAACGGAATAATGACCGCAGTACACAAAATCTGCACCGCTACTCTGCTGGGTGTTCAGCATTGTTATAACCCATTCAGGCACTACTGTATCGTCCGCATCCGAAAATAGCAGGAAATCTCCACTTGCCAAGTCAATGCCTGTGTTACGCGCAGCGCTTACCCCACGATTTATGTTGTGTACGATAGCCACTCGCTGATCAATCAAGCTGAAATCATCAATGCAAGGACCCATTTCCGTTACGCCGTCATCAGATAAGATTACCTCGAAGCCCACGTGGCGCTGCGCCAGAACTGAGCACATGCATCGCTCCAAAAGTACATTAGAGTGGTTTGTCGGAATTATGACAGTAGCTTCCATACGCTCAGGGATTGCCCTGCTTTCATTTTTTTTGGAACCCCAGCATCTTCGCAACTCGTGGATTGCGGATCGCTTGCGTGGCTATCTTTCTAGCCGTAAACTCAAGAATCTTTATCAAATTGCGTTTACGATAGGCTCTTACAAAGCCTACCGCATCCAGTGATGCCATGTATTCGCGATACATAGTGAATGCAGGTAGAGTCGGATCTAAGTATGGCTGAAACGCTGCCAGAAGATTGTTAATATCTGACAATAGTTTGTCTTTCGGTGACCGCGTACAATAGTACAAGGCGCAATAATAGAAGTCTTCCAGCCTCGCTAAGTTATTGAAATCCGGACTAGCGTGAGATTCCTTCATGGACAGCATGTGCTCCCGCGCAAGCATCAAGCGTACGGACTGCTTATATATCTGAGCGTAATATGAGTGCGTAATGGATAATGGATTTCTATTATATATATAGATATATGCGCTTGCTGAATCAATCTTCTTTATGTTTTGCGTGTGTTCCAGGTATTCGCACATAAACACACAATCTTCGCTGTGTTGGACACCTGTATCAAACCGGACATGATATTGCTGAATAATACTGTTTCGATAAATTTTTATAACGGATCCACCAAGTAGGCCTGCCTTAACAAAATCCTCAAATGGACGCAGACTGTCGAAGTCGTACTGATGTGCCATGCGTGTGTACCAGTTACCGCTACCGTAATAGTACTCAAAAATGAGAAGATCCCACTCTTCTAGTTTTTCCCTGTCAAGCGTAGCAAAATAGTCCGGCGTCACACAATCGTCGCTATCAAGGAAACAGATGAACTCGGCGTTTGTGAGATCCATCCCCATATTCCTCGCTGCACTTGATCGCCCGTTTCTTTGATGAATCGTCATAACAGACGATAAGTGCAGACAGAACGATTCAAGAATCGAGCCAGAGTCGTCCAAAGAGCCATCATCAACCACGAGCACTTCATACCTGCTCGGGATAGGATTGGTCATTACGCTTTCCAAGCAGCACGTGATGCTGTCAGAAGCGGCGTACACCGGAATAATTAGGCTGTAATGCGGCGTCATGCTGGCAACCTTCCATCAACATTTTGCAACTGAAAGAAGAAGTTTTCAAACCTGTGCAGGCATACGTTCAGATTGAAACGGCTATCCAAATGAGCCATTGATTCGTTATCCTGCCTCTCATTATCTAACAGTTTTTTCATGGCACATGCGATATTTTCAACCTTGCCCTCCGCCCATACAGTTGCATAGTCAGCGCCAAGCACTTCCTTGGCTCCACCATTTGGCGCGCTCAGAACTGGCACACCAAGACACATAGCCTCTAACAGGATCAACCCAAGTGATTCATATTCGGACAATGAAACCAGCAAACCGGCGGCTCGTAGATATGGATATGGATTCACTTTCTGTCCCAAGAAAGTAACATATTTCTCCAACTCATATTGCTTTGTTAAGTCCTCCATTTCTTTCCGTTGCGTACCATCTCCGATGATCAATAGCCGCTGCGCCGGGTTTTCTTTGACTAGAAGCGCCATACATTCCAACAATAGTGGTAGGTTCTTACCATGTTCCAGTCGACCAATCGATATTATATAACCGTGCTTTGCCGGCAGATCATCGGGAACCGCTTTGGATTTCTGGATAATGGTCTCAACATCAATCGGATTATATAGGGATGTGACGGGTACCTCGGTTGCCACATACCGCTGAAAGCTCGATTTTGCGCTCTCGCTGGGACAGATCACATGATTCATGCGAGAAGCAAGCCTTGCGTATATCTTCCTGTCATTTGGGTATATAGAAGAAGCATCCATATGATACCATAATATCTTTTGAGATTTGCGGCTAGAGCCAGCCAGTATGAACTTGCATTCCAGTGAGCAACCTACGGCGATTTCAATATCAAACTGGCTTTTTACCACCCAATGCCATATGTAGGCTATAGGTTTGATCAATCGGGCATAACCATGGATAAACTGCGGCAACACATGCTGGTATTTAACATGTTTCGCGATTTCATTTTCCAATTCTCCGCCGCCGAAAAGAGTTAAAATCGTAACCTGGAATTGGTTTGGATCCAACTTGTTCGCGATGCTTAGCATCGCCTTTTCCGTACCACCGATCGAAAGCCTAGATGTAAAGAAAAGAATTCTAACCAACTAACATCCTCCGACATATACGCCGATATAGATAAAACACTCCCCGCAAGGCGGCGTGAGAAGCAACGACAAGCTTTATTTTTGAAGCCATGCTCAGCTGATTCCACACCCCATCCTGACAGAGAGTAAATAGCCTTCTTGCCTCATCCTTGCCAAGCATGCCGACCGATTTCCTAAAACCTGAAAAAAACGCGTCAGCAGCAGGATTCCGACTTTCAATCGTCAGACTCCCAACAATCGATGATAAGCGGCAATAGGCGGTTATCCTGGAAACCTCGTCTCCATCACAGCCGTAAGATGTCATAGCTGTTCGAATGCCTGTCGTGAGCGCATCCACCTCCGCAGATCGGTTCACGTTGTAACTGGCAGTCAGTGTCCCGTCAAAGAACATATACCGGTACATGCACGCTTTCATCAGCGAAGCACGATGAGCCTGCACAGCATACTCGATATTGAATAACATATCTTCAGCAAGCCGGATGTCCTCATGAAAGTGGATGTTGTTCTGACGAATGATTATCAGGCGATACACACCCATACATACACTACCGAACAGCTTGGTTTCTACACCTAACCATCGAGCAAGCAAGTGGCGAAAAGGGTTATCAAGTATGTAATCCTCGGATGCAGCTACCACATCTCGCAACCATTGTCCACGCTCCATCCAATGATATCCACAATAACAGACATCGGAGTCATCTTCCGTAAGCTGCCTGAGCATTGTGCCGCAAATTCCAGGATCGTATGTATCGTCGCCGTCCAAGAACATAACATACTCTGCGCTTACTAAATCTAACCCCATGTTCCGCGCTCGAGATACGCCGCCGTTCGCACCATGCAAGCATAGGAAGCGGTTTATGTCCAAAGCAATGCTTTCCGCCAGCAACGCCCCGCCATCCCACGAACCATCATCTATGATGAGGCAACGCCAGTCATCGTACGACTGCGCATATACCGACGCGGCGCATTCATGGAATAATGTCGCTTTATTAAACAGCGAGAGTATGATTTCGACGTTTGCTGTTGTAGAAGGCACTGGCGTATTTCTCCTTAAGGTACTCATAATAGGCAACGACAAAGCATATAGTGATGGGCATAACCTTCACGCGGTGGCGGATTACGTTTCCATAAGCTGTTGCACCCAGACACATGAACATGTATGAGCCAACTATCAATATCAGGAACAGCCACATTACCGATCGTTCGTCCGGCTGATAGCACTCTCTGATACGGATAATACGCCATACACGCACCCATACGAAAACCTGCAGCGTGCTATCCATAAGGAATGCAAGCAATGTCTCTAATGAAAATACCATCCAGGGCAGCGGAACGAACGCAAACAGCAGTGTCCGCATCGGTATACTCAGCAGCATCGAGAATCGATTGCTGGGTGTATCCGTGATATATAGCCCCTTGACATATCGCAGTCCAAGTGATAAACTAAAAGACAGGAGGGGTGATAGAGATGGCGAAGCCGATAAACAACGAGAAACGAGCGGACATAATAAAGCATATGCAAGCAGGGGAATC
>BNUH01000030.1 GCA_025997215.1 Clostridia bacterium | reverse complement strand
CCGCTTGAGTTGTTGTGCTTGCAAGCGTATCTCTCCCTGCTTCTTCACTCCCATTTTGACGAAGGGGGGGGGGGGTGACAGAATCACTTGTGACTCTACAGGGTGACATTATCACTTGTGAACAGCAGCGAATTATTTTTTGGTATTGACAGATGCGCAATTCGATGTTATTATTCACTTGAACAGTTGCTCAAGCGTTTGGAGATGAGCCTATGATAACCAAGGAATTGGATCGGTGCGACGTCAACGCGGTGCACGTAGAGGCGGTGGAACGTGTGCGCGCAAAGATGCCCGGCGACGAAATCTTGATGGATGTGGCGGATCTATTCAAGATGTTCGCGGATTCGACGCGGGTGAAGATCATGTATGCGCTGTATGCGGCGGAGGCGACGGCGGCACGCGCGGAGCGCGGCGAGCTATGCGTATGCGACATTTCGGCGCTGCTGGGCATGACGAACTCGGCGGTGTCGCATCAGCTGCGGGCCTTGCGGCAGACGCGCCTCGTGAAGTACCGGCGCGAGGGGAAGATCGTGTACTACTCGCTGGACGACGAGCATGTGGGCGCGATATTCTCGCAAGGGCTGGAACACGCGATGGAGCGGGGTTGAATCCGATCCATTTTCCGCGAATTTTTTTGGGCGGATAGATGAACATTTGCTCAACTGTTGCATTATATATTGGGAAAGGGTTTTACGCACGGTGCGCAATTGAATATAAAGGAGGAATCATTATGGAGAATACGGCAAAACAGGATTGGGATAGCGGCGTCGCGGCCTGCTCGTGCGGGCATTGCCATCATGAAAATGCGACAGAGCATGACGAATCGTCGAAGGAACGCGGCGGCGCGCGTTCGATTATCGATGAATATGGGCTTGACATACTGGGTGCGGTGGTATACGCGCTGGCATTCTTTATGAATGATGAAACGTTCCGGGCTGGATTATTTATAATTGCGTATCTGTTATTGGGTTGGCAGGTCATCTGGACGTCGGCACGCGGTTTGGGCGGGTTATTCAAACGTAATGGTTCCGCGTCCGCGCTGCTGGATGAAAACTTCCTGATGACCATCGCAACCATCGGCGCGTTGTGCATCGGTGAATTCCCGGAGGCCGGCGCGGTCATGCTGCTGTATCGGATCGGCGAGACGCTTCAGGAACGGGCGGTGAACGCGTCCAAGCGATCCATCCGCGCACTGATGGATCTGCGCCCGGACAGCGCAAACCTGCTGGATGAGGATGGTACGACGCGCGCGGCTGAACCAGCCGACGTAAGAATCGGTCAGCGGATACTCGTCAGGCCGGGCGAGCGCATCCCGTTGGACGGCGTCGTAATTGAAGGCGAGTGCGCGCTTGATACCGCTGCGCTCACGGGCGAGAGCCAGCCACGCGCCATTATGCCGGGTGGCGAGGCGTTGTCCGGGTCGATCGTCGTCGGCGGTACGTTGACAATCGAGGTTACACGAATCGCCGGGGATTCAACGGTCAGCAAGATTCTTGAGCTGGCGCAGAGCGCTTCGTCCAAGAAAACCCGCGCGGAGCTGCTCATCACGCGATTCGCGCGGGTGTATACCCCGGCGGTCGTCGGCGCGGCGGTATTGCTGGCGCTCATACCTGCGGCGTTTGGAATGCCGCTGGCCGGGGCGGTTCGGCGCGCGCTGGTGTTCCTCGTGATCTCATGCCCATGCGCGCTGGTGATCTCCATCCCGCTGGGGTACTTTGCGGGGTTGGGTGCGGCGTCACGGCGCGGCATATTGGTGAAAGGCGCGCGGTATTTTGAGAGTTTGTGCAATGTGGATTCGGTCGTGTTCGACAAAACGGGGACGTTGACGCGCGGGGTGTTCGAGGTCGCGCGGGTTGAAACTTCTAATGGGATCGGCAAGGATGAGCTGATGGAAGCGGCGGCGTACGCCGAGTGGGATTCGTCGCATCCGATAGCGCGCTCGATCAAGTCGGCGTGGGGCGGTACAGCCGAACCGTCGCGGCTGGCTGAACGGACGGAGCGCGCGGGTTATGGTGTGCGTGTGCTGTTCGACGGACGCGCGGTGTTGGCGGGACATCCGCGGCTGCTGGATGAAGCGGCGGTCAATTATCCACCATTCGACAGCGGTGAAACCTCCGTGGCAGTTGCCGTCGATGGCAAATACTGGGGCAGGATTATCCTGCGCGACGCGATTAAGCTGGATGCAGCAAGCGCCATCAAGCGTCTGCGTGAGTTGGGCGTGCGCGAGATATCCATGCTCACGGGCGACACACCAGCGGCGGCCGAATCCGTGCGCGCCGAATTGGGGTTGGATTCAGCCGAATGGGGGTTGCTGCCTCACCAAAAGATGGAGGCGCTGGAGCGGCGCATGGCAGCGAAGTCCGGCGGCGGCGCGGTGGTGTTCGTGGGCGATGGCATCAATGATGCGCCGGTTCTGGCGCGCGCCGACGTGGGCGTGGCCATGGGCGGCATCGGCTCGGACGCGGCAATCGAGGCCGCCGACGTCGCGCTGATGACCGACGAACCCTCGCGCGTTGCGGAGTTGATATGCATCGCCAGGCGTACGCGGCGGATCGGCATCCAGAATATCGCGCTAGCGCTTGGGGTGAAGGCCGTGTTGATGGTGTTTGGTGCATTCGGCTGGACTCCCCTTTGGCTGGCGGTGTTCGGGGATGTGGGCGTGGCGTTGCTGGCCGTGGCGAACGCGATGCGGGCGTCGCGGACGGGGGTGAACGCATGGGATTGACGCGGTATATCGCCAGTCAGCTGGGTCAGCCGCGCGGTCCGGTAGGCCTGATAGCCACTGCGGTGATGAATCGTCAAAACCGCGTGATGTACGATGAAACCGAGCGCCAGTTGTCGATCAAGGAAGGCGATCACGTGCTGGACATCGGCTTTGGCAATGGGTTCATGCTTAACGCGCTGGCAAAACGTTATCATTGCGCATTCTATGGTATAGATATATCGGAAGATATGGTCAAGGCGGCTTCACATCGCAATAGGGATATAATAGAGGCCGGAAGGCTGTCGCTGTCTTCCCAAAATATCAACTCGACGAGGTTCACCGACAGTTTCTTCGAAAAAGCGTACACGATGAACACGATGTACTTCTGGGATGATCCAAGGATAGTGTTATCGGAGATACACCGCATATTAAAATCCAATGGCGTGTTTGTAAACGCGTTTTATACGAATGAGACGCTCGATCGGTTTTCGCATACGCGGTATGGGTTCAGGCGTTACCAGATTGAGCTGTTGTTGAAAATTGGCGGCGAAGTTGGATTTTCTGTTGAGATGATACCGTTCCGGCAGGGCACGGCATATTGTATGGTTTGCAGGAAGCGTTGACGCAGCGTGAGTCTGTCGGGTATAATGTGAATGGTGTTAAATAGTTCAAAGGAGGCATCTGTTATGAAGCAATCAACTATCGTTCTCGTAATCGGGAGGGCGACTATACTATAACCCTCCCGTTTCGTGGAGGTTATATGCCCATAGGTTGGATTGACTGTAACGATTATTCGTTTAACAGTATGTTGTTGCTGGAGCGGTTCCAGATACGGCTGATGGTTGAGTCGTGCGGTTGGCGCAAGGATAATCATGACAGGAAGCGCGACATGAGCGCGGCGTTGACCGCGCATCCCCATGTGAAGTGGTACCTGGAACGCCGCTGCCCAGAATGCGCCGAGGCTATCGGGCGTTTGGCGGCGGACGCTCCCATAATCATGGACGCTGCGGAGCTTCGCGCCGCCGAAGTGCGCATCCTGTCCAGCGTCGAGGATTTCATCGTGTACACCACGCCGGAAGTGATGGCGGAGAAGTGCGACTTCATCCGTGGCTGGAATAAGGAACGCCTGTTTGCGCTGGCGTACTTCGAGGGTAAGACCGTCCTGGATGTTGGCGCAGGTTCAGGGCGGTTGGCGTTTGCCGCCGCTGAAAAGGCCGCGCAGGTCTACGCCGTCGAACCGGTCGGTACGCTGCGCGAATTCATGCGTGATAAGGCCAAGCGTGAAGGCGTCGACAATATCCGCATTGCGGATGGGTTCATCGAGTCACTGCCGTATCCGGACTGCACATTCGACATCGTTCTATCCGGGCACGTGTATGGCGACCACTGGGATGAGGAGATCGCCGAATCTGAGCGCGTTTGCAAACCAGGCGGCTGGCTGGTCGACTGTCCGGGCGATTCAACCGGACATATCAAGCCCAAACCCGAGTTGCTCGTGCGCGGCTGGGAAGAGGTGTACTACCGGGGCAGCTTCGGCTTCGACGTATACTGCTACCGTAAACAGAAGCCTCTCACCGCTTAGATCAGAAGGCCTTCAACCCGTCCAGTTGTCAAGGCGAAAGGGGTGGAGATTTTCCGAAGGCGCGGTGTACGGCCCGCGGCTTCGGAAAATACTACCCCGTGCCTTGACAACGGGTCGTTAACATCCCAAAATGGAAACGGGGTTTGGTTGTGACCGCAGTTACAACCAAACCCTTGATTGATACGTTAACCCAGTTCCAATCGTTCTCCATTACAACCCCTGCATCACCGAATAATTTGGCGCTTCTTTTGTGATGGATATGTCGTGTGGGTGGCTTTCGGCCAAACCTGCCGACGAAATTTTTACAAACTGCGCGGTGTTTCTCAATTTAGCCAAATCCTTCGCGCCGCAGTATCCCATGCCTGAACGCAGCCCGCCGATCAGCTGGAATACCGTGTCCGCCAGCGGCCCCTTGTACGGTACGCGGCCCTCGACGCCTTCCGGCACCAGCTTCACCGCCTCCTGCTGGAAGTAGCGATCCCTGCTGCCTTCAGCCATGGCCGCCATCGAACCCATCCCGCGATACACCTTGAACGAGCGGCCTTGGTAAATCTCCATCGCGCCGGGGGATTCCTCGGTGCCAGCAAGGAGACTGCCCAGCATGACCGCGTTTGCGCCAGCGGCTAAGGCTTTCACTATGTCTCCGGAATATTGGATCCCACCGTCGCCGATGATCGTCTTGCCCAGCTCGGACGCGGCTTGGGCGCAATCCGCGATGGCGGTGACCTGGGGCATGCCGATGCCCGCGATGACGCGCGTCGTGCAGATCGAACCGGGACCGATGCCCACCTTAACTATATCAGCGCCAGCCTCAATCAACGCGCAGGTGGCGGCGGCCGTTGCTACGTTGCCCGCTATCAGAATCACGTCGGGGAAACGTTTGCGCAGACTGCCTACAACGTCGAGCACGCCCTTCGCGTGGCCGTGCGCGGTATCCACGGCCAGCAAGTCTGCTTTCGCGGCGAGCAGAGCGGCGGCGCGTTCCTCGGTATCGGGGGCGATGCCTACAGCCGCGCCGCAAAGCAGACGCCCATTGACATCCTTCGCGCTGTGAGGATATTTTGTCGCTTTTTCGATGTCTTTAATTGTAATTAATCCGCGCAGCATGAATTGTTCGTCTACGATGGGCAGTTTCTCGATGCGGTGCTTGGCTAGGATAGCCTTGGCCTGATCCAGCGTGGTGCCTTCAGGCGCTGTGACGAGATTCTCGCGGGTCATAACCTCGCGAATCCTGCGCGTTGGATCCGTCTCGAATCGCAGGTCGCGGTTAGTGAGAATGCCCACCAGTTTGCCGTTCTCGGTAATCGGAACGCCAGATATGCGGTAGCGTTCCATCAATTTCAGCGCGTCAGCGATCAGGTTTTCCGGGGCGAGGTAGAATGGATCGGTGATGACGCCGTGCTCGGAACGTTTGACCTTATCGACCTGCGCGGCCTGATCCGCGATGGACATGTTCTTGTGGATGATCCCCATGCCGCCCTCGCGCGCGATCGCGATGGCCAGCCGCGCGTCGGTGACGGTATCCATGGCCGCGCTCATCAGTGGTATATTCAGCTTGATCCCCGGCGCGAGTTCGCACCGCACGTCAACATCCTTGGGCAGCACCTCGCTGTATTGCGGCACGAGCAGCACGTCGTTGAACGTGAGGCCTTCACGGATAGAGGTTTCGCAGAGCAAGTGCGTCACACTCCTTTCGAATCGGTTAATATGGATTTGTGTAATTAATCTTGAATTATAGCACAGCGCCCGTGGCTTGTCAAACTTTATTTATGGCAATTATTGACCATTACTATTCGTCTATTGTTTGGTTCGGTTGTGTGCATACTACAACGATGAGTAATAATATTGGAGGATACCGTTTTTGAAAAAGACCATAACCTTGATCCTGCTGACCGCCATTCTGGTCAGCTTGGCCGCGTGTTTTCCCATCGGACAGGCTAGCGGCGGCGTGACCGACGAGACATGGATCGCTTATCAAAATACCGTCGTCGCTACCTTCAATTTGACCGGTGCGCCTGAGGGCGACGCGATTTTCACGCTGCTACGCGTTCCGCTGAAGGCAACTTGGCTGGCCGATGAGATCACGGCGGCGAGCTTATTCGTCAAACCCATCGGCACCGCGCCATCGAAGCTGCGCGTCGGCACAACCGCCCAGCCTTGGGCGACGAATGCTACAGCCGCCGAGGCGCGTTCTGTAGTGGATGAGGGCAGCCTGAATTCGTACCCCTTAACCGCCGAGGCCGACGGCTGGGTTAGCATCGATGTGACTGCGATTGTGAAGGGTTGGTTATCAAGAGAGGTTAACAACAATGGCTTCGCACTGTTCGCCGAACCGGGTGAACCGATGCTGACATTCTCCAGCGACGACGATCTAGACGGACCGCAGACGTTCGCTTACCTGAAGGTCAGCGGCGTTGAGGGCGACCGACCGCTGACCTATGGCAAGTTTGGCTACACCCAGCAGCCCGCGGACGGCGAACCCACCGACTCGGGCGGGAATTGCATGTCGTACGCGCTGCGCGACACCCACATGATATTGGAAAATAGCCTGAAAATCGACAGCGATCGCCTGAATGAACTCTACATGCAGGGCGGCGCCGACGCGACCGCGGATTACATTGACGAACTGGTGTTGGCATACGTTGCCAAGCACGCCGAGGATCTGCAGATATCCGGCATCCGCAAGCTCGAATCGTACGACGCGCCCATCGATATCGCCAAGGAATACCGCATCGCCATGCGCACGGGCTGCCGTGTCGATGATGAAACCAGCATCGATCTGGGCGGCCATGAGAATTTTGACTACCACTTCTGGGTACAGCTCAACGACGGACGCTGGGCGCAGAAGTTCCCACTGGATCCTTCCGAAATAATCCCCGGCACAGGCCCCGGCATCGATCCGGGCCGTTATCAGTGGAATTCCACCATCAGCTGGTATGACATGGGCAGCCACGGCTATTATACCAGCAAGATTACCTATTATGCCATAACTAAGGATACCGACGCATTCACCGCGCACGATCTGTACGAAGGCTTGAACGCCCTGGGTTCGCCGGACATGGTGTACGAATTGGCCGATGCGTCGGGGATCGTGGTGCGCGAGTATGACTTCGGCGAGGGTGATCTGGTTAACTCCGCAGGTAAAGCGGTGCCGTGTCCGATCAACGGCATCATCGCCGCGCCGGATACCGATGGAGCGCATCCGCTCGTGGTGATATTCCATGGCGTCAGACCCATTGATTCCGTTTATTCTAAGGAATTCTCCGGCTTTGACTATCTGGTTCAACAGCTGGCCGACGAGGGTTACGTCGCGGTGAGCTTCAATGTTAACGTGGAGTATAGCTCCGACTATGGCGAGTCCGTCAATTCCGAGTGGGCTAAGTCGATATATAAGCAGAACCTTGCTTACTTGGAAAAGGCCAACGCCGGAACCATTACCATCGACGGTTTAGACCTAAAGGGCAAGATTGATTTTGACAACATAAACATGATGGGCCATTCAAACGGTGCTGATCTTGCCGAATCCATCATCCGCATGGAGCAGGATGAAGGCCTGGATCGCTTTAAAACGTTCATTCGTTTGGCGGGCACGCATTCGATATACGAGACGCCGCAGCCCGACATCCCCACGGGGTTCATCATCTGCGAGTATGACGGCGACGTGCCGGAGGATGGTCAGGCGGCTTTCGACATGATCCAAGGGGATTCGACACGTACCGCGCCTGCGTCGCTGGTATTCCTGCGCGGCGGGAACCACGCCTTCTTCAACCACGCATTCAAGGAGAAAGAGGAAGCGGATTTTGGCCTGAAGCCGATGGAAGGTTCGGAACCACTCACCCGCGACGAGCAGGAGCGTTTTGTCAAAACCTTCGCGGCCGCGTTCCTGTCGGTATTCGAAAAGGGCGAGCCGCCGTTTGGCATGTGGGATTCGTCGGTGCCGGAGCCGTTCGCCATAGCCGATTGCAGGGTCACTGCTTCCAACTACATACCGGGGCGTCGCGCGCTGCTCACGGCCGAAGCGAACGACGCGACCGACTGGACGCTCACGCCGGGGATCATCGTCACGCAACTGACGCTGGAAGGCGGCTACGGCAACGGTATCCTATTCACATATCCCGGCGCGACTTTGGGCAGCAAAACTCCCGCGCTGTTCAACCTGCGCTGGAAGCGTGAGAGCAGCATCACAATCCCATTGAGCGGCGACTTTACGCCATTCAAGGCGCTGGACCTGTTCGTTGCGGTGGATTCATCCGACCCGATCAACCCGATCGGCGAAGGCCAATCGTTCATAGTGACGCTGCGCGACACCAAGGGCCGCGAACGCTCCGTTGATGTGCCCTTCTGGAGCAGCGCGCTCAGCTATTACCCCGGTTACAAGGAGCACTATGACGCTACAGAATTTTCGCCCGAATTTGAGGTGTGGATTGGCAGTATGCCGCTGGGCGACCTGCGCATTCCGTTAACATTATTCGACGGGCTGGATCTGTCGCAAGTGACGGCGATGCGCGTCGAGTTCGGCAACACGGAGGCTGGATCGATCATGCTGTCGGGTATATACTTAACCCACTAACTCCCCGTGCTCAGGTACCGCCTTACCCCTGCGCGCCACACCAGCGCGCAGGGGATTATGAATAGCATGCCTATTATTGGTGAAAGGATATACAGCGCGGGGTTTCCTTGCACACGTCCGGTCAGGTACATCAGTGGCAGATAGTTGAAGCAGCCGAACGGCACTATGTATGTGAAGAACATCACCGCCCACCGCGTGTATATGGTCATGGGGTATTGTGCGATCTCGCGCCCGCCGTCGGTGAGGATGTTCACGATCTCCAACCCCTGCACCGTGCGGAAGCACATCGCCGCGCCGAGAATGAACACCCCAATGAATATGACAGCGCCGCTCACGATCATCAGGCAGAGCGTTATGGCCTTAGACGGAATCCAAACAATATCCAACAGCGGTATGGCGTACATCAGTATAGCCGCGCCTTCGACGACGCGTCCCAGCCTGCCTAATTCAAAGCTGGAGCCGAACACCTGCAGCAGCAGGCCTCGCGGTCTGACCAGCAGCCGATCGAAGTCGCCGCTGATAATCTGCCATCTGAACGTGTCGAATCCGCGCGCAAAACACTCCGCAATTGAAAACGCCATTGTCACCACTGCGAAGCACAGCGCGGCCTCGCCAAACGTCCAACCGCCTATCGACCCAAACCTATCAAAGTACAGCAGCATCGCAATGAATGAGAATAGCGAGACCAAAGCCTGACCTACCAATGACAGCCAGAATGTCGATTGGTGCTGGACTAGGGAGTAGACGTTTATGCGGACATACTTAAAGTATAACATGCGTCAACCTCCCTGTATCACAATGCGACGTTGTATATGTTTCATTGAGGCTCGGCCTATCAGGATCAATGCCGCCGTCCATATCAATTGGATCAACAGCTGCCGGTATGCGTCCGCACCGTTAATGCCGCCTGTATACAACCGGAACGGCAGGTCCGCTATATATCGGAATGGCAGAAAGTCCAGCGCACGCTGAAGTGATTCTGGCATCAGCGGCACAGGGATCAGCGCGCCCATCAAGAATTCGGAGGGTATGCCTACGATCAACCGCGCGGCATACGGTGATAACATTATAAAGGTTAGGATGTATACAAACATGGATACTGCCGTCACCAACAACAAACTGATGGCCAGCGATAACGCGAACAATCCCAGCGCGCCGACGCTGGGCGGCAGCATCAGCCCATACGGTGCAGGCAGAATGTACGCCAGCAGCAGAACCGGAAGGAACCTCAGCGCGACGTTGGCCAGCCGCTGACCCGCCAGATGAGCATACCAGAATGTATACAAGTCAAACGGTTTTATCATAGAATACGCAACATGCCCGTTGAGTATCTGGCTAATCAGCTCGTCGCTGGTGACATATAGCGCGATTATCGCCAGGAATGCCTGGCGCAGCCACTGGTATGATACGGCGTGAGACAGTGGCATGGGCGGTTCGGACGTTGTACTGTTGTAGAATGCTACCATCACCATAATAGATATCGCACCCCAAAAGTACTGCGTCGCAATGCCAGCCCACGCCGCCGTGCGGTACTGCAACCCGGCTATCCAGCGCATGCGGAACATGGCGAAATATGGTCGCACAATTTCGCGAATATTTCCGCGTAATTCGACAAAGCAGCTCATAAGCCGTGATCCTTGTAGAATGCCGCGACAATCTCTTCGATGTGGCTGTTTTCATCCTGATAACCATTATTATCCTTGAACCGCCGCTTGATCATCCCCATCGATCCATCGTAAAGGATATGCCCCTTACCTATCAATACAACGCGATCCGTCAGCGCCTCGATGTCGTTCATGTCGTGAGTGGTGAGAAGCACGGTCACGCCGCGCTCCGCGTTGATCGCGCGGATGAACTGGCGCACGGCCAGCTTGGACACGGCGTCCAGCCCGATCGTCGGCTCGTCCAGGAACAGGATGTCGGGAGAATGCAGCAGCGACGCGGCCAGTTCCGCGCGCATGCGCTGGCCGAGACTCACCTGACGCAGCGGCGTGTCGATGAATGGGCCGATGTCCAGCGCGTCCACCAGCCTATCCCGGGTTTTACTATATTCATCCTGGGGAACGCGGTAAATATCCCGCAGCAGGTCGAATGAGTCCGCGATGGGCACATCCCACCACAGCTGGGTTCGCTGGCCGAACACAACCCCGATCCGGCTGGCCAGCTTCTTGCGCTCCGTCCAGGGCGTCAGTCCGGCGACGGTGCATGTCCCGCCGTCGGGTACGAGTATGCCGCTCATCACCTTGATGGATGTGGATTTGCCCGCGCCATTCGGCCCGATGTAGCCTACTATTTCGCCGTCCGGGATCGTGAAGGAGATGCCGTCCAGCGCGTCCACCGTATCATATTCGCGGTGGAACAGGGATTGGAAGGCGGCCTTCGCGCCCGGTTTTCGCTTGGCCACGCGGAAGGATTTGCGGATGGATTGTAACATTATCATAATTATACCTCAATAATTCCTCATTCAATCCCCAGCTTTTTCATGAATCGTTCCGTAGACGTCAAGCCGCTGCGGTTGAACCTATCCAAATGGTACAGCGCCTCGGGATCCTGTGGCAGGTAATTCACTCGCTCGCGGCACGTCATCGCTGCTTGAAAGCCCAGGGTCTTCAGCATTTCCGCCGAGTCCGGATATGTGAAGCCAAATGGATATGAGAAGCACGTCGCCTCCTTGCCTAGGTTCAACTGCAGCAATTGCTGCATCTGGCTCACATCCTGTATCAGCGACGACTGGAACGCCGCCTGCGTCTCACCCGCGCGTTTTGTAAAACCGCGCCGACCTCTGTCGCCGTGCAGGTTGTAGCTGTGATTCTGGATCTCAACCACGCCGCTGGCTTGGGCTTCGCGCACAGCCTCCCAGGTCATGTAGGCGTAGGCGGGCGAGGGATCGTTCTCACGCTCGGCGCGTTCTATGAAGGCACCCACGACCGAGAATACGCCGCGCATGCCATGCGCCCGCATGATGGGTACGGCGCTGGTCAGGTTGTTGAGGTAACCGTCGTCAAATGTTAACATGATGGGTTTGTCGGGCAGATCGGCTGAACCGCCCGCGTATTCAATCAAGTCTCCAATCACAACCGTTTGGTAACCGCGCGCGCTGAGGTACAACAGGTCGCGCTCGAATTGGGACTCGGTAACCTGGTAATCGTTAGGCGGGCGGGTGCCGTCGGACACAACGCTATGATACATAATGATGGGCAGACGCGTACCCGTCTCATTGACGTACGCGCCGACCGTCCGGCTCGACCACGCCGCGAGGCCCGCCGCGGCGACCGCCAGTACACCCACTAAAGCTAACGCCGCGCGCAGCTTACCGCGTGCACGACGTATGTTTATAAAAATATACAAGCCGCATCCCTCCGGTATAAGGTATGGCGGCAGGGACGCGTGCAGAACCGTTGAGATAGACGCAGACTGACATTCTACATGATCCGACGCGGGAACGCAAGCGCATTATTAACAATACTCACCGCTGTGCATATAATATATGGGGCCTCACTGTAGTAATAATTCACAAGACCGTCTGTTCGGAGGAATACTATGAAATCAAAAACAATAGTCCGTGTCCTGGCGGCCGCGCTCATGCTCGTTTTGCTTGTGCCCACGTTCGGCGCGCTTGCGGAATCATCGCCTCACAAGACGCTGGTTGTGAACACGCCCCACGGCGGCAATCTGAACCTGCGTACCGGCCCCGGGACCAACTATAAAGTGCTGGACTCGTTTGCCAAGGGTACGAAAGTAACCCTGCTTAAGGCGGGCAAGGATTGGGATAAGGTCTCCGTCAAGGGTCAAATAGGGTATATGTTCGCCGACTATCTGAAGGCCTACGAGCCTCAGCATGCTGTCGTCATCAACCCCAACGGCGGCACGTTCGTTAATCTGCGCTCGGGAGCGGGCATGGAGTTCAAGGTGCTCCGCAAGGTGCCCGTGAATTCGCATGTCGTCGTCCTGGAAAAGGGTAAGGATTGGACGAAGGTGGAGTTTGACGGCGTTAAAGGGTATATGAGCAGCTATTTCCTAAAATTCTAAGATAAAATGCTGATGATCCGCCGCAAGGCGGTTTTATTTGGTAAACGTGATGAAGAGCGCGGCCGCGCTCTTCATTACATTATAGTTGATTATCCTAATGCTACATCCAGTATCATCATCATCAAGAATCCGGCCATCACACCCAGCGTGGCCTTGCCGGAATGCTCGCCCAAATGCGCCTCCGGGATCATCTCATCCACGACCACATACATCATTGCGCCCGCCGCGAACGCCAGCAACCAGGGCATTATTCCCGAGACGAATCCCGCCAGCAGCGCCGCCAGTATGCCGAATACCGGCTCGACCGCGCCCGTCAGCGTGCCCAGCAGGAACGATTTGACGCTGCTAAATCCCTCCTGCTTGAAAGGCAGCGTGACCGCCGCGCCTTCTGGGAAATTCTGGATGCCGATGCCCAGCGCCAGCGCGATGGCCGCCGCATAAGCGCCCGGCCCGCCCGTCTGCGCGCCCAGCGCGAACGCCAGGCCAACGGCCATGCCTTCCGGGATGTTGTGCAGCGTCACCGCTGAGAACAGCAGCACCGTCCGCTTGCTAGCGCTGGCGCGGCCCTCGCGCGTGCCCGTGGATTGGTGGATGTGCGGGATCACCCGATCCAGCCCCAGCAGGAAGAATACGCCCAGCATGAATCCCAGCGACGCCGGGATCCAGCCGATGCCACCTCGGGCTTCAGTCTCCTGGATGGAGGGGATCAGCAGGCTCCATACCGACGCCGCGATCATCACGCCCGACGCGAATCCCAGAAACATATTCTGAAACTTGCCCACGTCCATCTTACGGAATATGAATACCGTCGCCGCACCCAATGTCGTCATAATAAATATAAATACCAAACCGCCCGTTGTCCATAACCAATTCATCTTCAAACCTCCCCTCCTATATAATATACAACGGGCGCGGATAGTTGAACCAAAAAAAGAGCAAACCCCAACGCTCGCAGACGTTGGGGTTTTAGAGTGTCAGCAAACCCTTGATCTTATCTCCCCGCCGTCTGGCTGATCAAGTACTCATTCGCGGAAGCCTCCGAATCAAACGCCACGCCTACGCGCACCACCTCACGCTGGGTTTCGGGCAAATCCGTTAGTCGGATCTCCGTTTCGCGCAGCTTCTCCATGCCCTCGCCGTAACGATTCGTCCATAGGCTCACAACGCCGGAGTCGTCGGGCATCAGCACATAATGCTGCGGGCAGAATAGCATGAGGTTTTTCGACATGGTAATCCTGTCCGGCGCGAATTCCGTTACGTGCCAGCCCATATCCAGCTTTTCAGTCAACTCGTCCGGCGACAGTCCCGCCCATTCGGGCTGGATATCCACCGTGCGTGTGACGCTGTGCCCGCACCGCTGATAATGGATCGACTGCAGCTGCACCGCCCCGGCCGCTATCCGCGAGGCGTCGCGCTTGCCAGCTTCCAGCCCGGCCTCCGTCTGCGCGGATTGCCTGGACAGCGCGACGGTCATGGTTACTACCGATAGTCCGATTAGGATCAGCGCGAGCGCGCTCTTCTTTAACGAAAAACCCGATGAGATACCCGATCGCCGCATAACATGGCCTCCGCAATAATAATTATCACGGACAGTATGCCCGTTGAATGCCTTCGGGATTCTTTAATCGTAAATCATATTAATATAGTCAGAACAGTTGACCGCACTTCCCATGCGTGATAGAATGTCGTAACACAACGCGGAATGACGGCGCTCATAATATACACGGTATCAGAAAGGTAATATAAAGGTAATATATGCGTATCCACATGCTATCGATTGGGACGACGGGCGACGTCATGCCGATGATCATAATGGGCATGGAACTGCAGCGACGCGGCCACGTGGTGCGGATCGCCGCGTTCGAGCCGCTGGGGAAAGCCATACGCGCAGCAGGGCTGGAGTTCTACTGCTTACCCGGCGACGCTTATAAGTATATAGGCACTTTGATTCAACCTGGTGGGAATCCGGTCGCATTCGTGTACCACCTGACCAAATCGCTCCGGCAATTGATCGAGCCGCTGACACGCGCTCTTATGGAGGCATCCCAGGGTGCCGACGCGCTGGTGCTGACGTATTTCGGATCAATGGGCTACTCGATCGCCGAAAAGCTGACGATTCCCTGCTTCCAGCTGCATTATTATCCCATGGACATATCCAGCGACGTGCCGCAGGCGATCATGCCGCCGCTGCGACTGGGCGCAGCATACAACCGACTGACGTATTCTTTGACATATCTGACGGTGGGCGGGTTGGAGTACCATTACCTGCATCGCTGGCGCAAGCTCAACGGCGTGCGCGCGCGGCGAATCCGAACGCGTCCGGATTACACCATCGGACAGTGGCAGATCCCCGTGCTGTACGCGATCAGCCAACAGCTTGTACCGCGCTCGCTGGATTGGCCTCGCAATATCAAGATGATCGGATTCATCCAACCCAAGGAGCCCGCGCCGTATGAACCCTCGCCCGCGCTGAAGGCCTTCCTGGATCAGGAACCCAAACCGATCTACATCGGATTCGGTTCAATGACTTCGGGCGATATGAATGCCGCGCTGGAGATGACGGTGACCAGCCTGAAACAGCTGGGCATGCGCGCGGTGATGATCAAGGGCTGGGGCGGTGCGTCGCAGGATTCGCGGATACCGGAGCGGGTGCGCCAGTGCGATCAGCTATTCCTGGTGGATTTTGTGCCGCATAGCTGGCTGTTCCGGCACGTCAGGGCGGTCGTCCATCACGGCGGCGCGGGGACCACGGCGGCGGGCTTGCACGCGGGTCTGCCCACGCTGGTCATACCATTTGGCGGCGACCAGCCGTTCTGGGGTGAGCAGATCTACAGGCACGGCCTGGGTCCGAAGCCCATCCCACGGGAGAAGCTGGAAGAGGAACGCCTCACACGTGCGCTGTGCCAGTTGGTGCATAATCCTATTTATACGGAGAATGCGCAGTACATCGCCAAGCACCTCCACCTGGAGGACGGCGCGGCGGAGGCTTCGTCGATAATCGAGCGCGAGTGCGCCCTGTTCAGCCGATCGATGGCCGAGCATCGCACTAGATCCAGGTTAAAGGCTCGCTGGAGCAGAACTATTAACGTTAAATAATATTAACGTTGCATAATTATAATACTATCACTGCCGCTGGAATGGCAGAATCTTGCCGCCCGTTCGAACGTGCGGCTTCATGATCGATGGCTCGGCTTCAAGCCCCGCGCGGTATCCCAGGTCGAAGTACGCCTCCGCACTGGCGCAATCCATCAGCCGCGCATTGACCGGTAGCTTCACATACAGCACGCCATCGTCATCGTCCTCGCGCGGCAGCCGGGAACTGGCGGCCATGGTCAGCATATCTGCGGTCGCATCCCTTAGTGATACAACCCGGATGCGCAGTATCTTGTCCGCGCCCAAATCCCGCAGCGCGTCGGGCAGCGTCTGCCAATGCCCCATACCCCCGGTCAGCATCCGCCCGCGCCATATGGCCGGCTCGCAGAATCCCGGCGCGGTCATAGCGGCGCGCACCGCCTGTGCCACGGTCGCCTGCCTGTTCCACGCCATGGCGCTGGGACGCTCGGGCAGCCGGGATGCTAGCAGCTGCTCCTCACCGCTCTCGACATCCCACGTGGGGATCGCCAGCGGCATCGGCAGGTCGGCCAGCTTGGCCTCTTGGGTCTGCCAGCGCAGGATGCGCTCCACCCGCGACATATTCAGTAACCCCAACTTATCAACGCGTCCGTGAGCGAATAGCCGCCATCCGGCTGGGCGGATTCGCGTCATCCATGATCCGGCTTGCTTGATGTCGCGCATGGCCGTGCGCAGCCCATCGCCGCGTGCGCCCATCGCGTACAGCGCCGCAACCCACGCGCCCGCGCCGCAGCCAGCTATGATGTCGGGCGCAACCCGCTTTTCGGCCAGCGCTGCCAAGGCCCCAGCCTGCGCGGCACATCTGACGCCGCCGCCCTCTAGGGCGATTCCCAGCATCCGCATCCATCCCTTCGCGTGGCGCGGCGCGCGCATGAACATCACGCATACCCCGCCGTTCGATATGAAATGGTATTGCGCGGCAAGGATTGTTATGCATTAAACATGTCCGCCCGATCGTCATATTCGTGGAATGTTAATTCGAAATATAACCAGGATCGGCGGTATGAATATCAACATTACACCTGCCCCAAACCAACCGGAACGCCGGAATCATCGCACGCCCGACCCATCGTCCGGCGTGCATGAAGCGCTGAACATCGTGCTGTTCACAGCGCTTATAATACTATTACTATTCGGCGTCGCGCTGTCGTTCCCGGCACTGCGCGATCGGCTGAACATCGACGGCTTCCTGGGCAAACTGCCGCCCACGCCCGCCGCGCTGACCACGGGTATCCGCATCTCGGAGGTCATGACGTCGAATAAGTCCACGCTGCCTGACGAGACGGGGGCCTTTCCCGATTGGATAGAGCTGGTGAACGCTGGCGGCACCGCCGTTAGCTTGAATGGTTACACGCTGTCCGATCGGGACAATCGGCCCAAACTCACATTCCCGGATATCACGCTCGCGCCGGGCGAATTCCTGATCGTATTCGCGTCAGGCGTGGAGTCTATGGAATCGGGCAAACCGATCCACGCCGCGATGAGGCTGTCCGCCTCGGGCGAAACGTTATATTTAAATGATAATAATAATGACATTGTAGAAATGATAACCATACCCGCTATGTCGTCTGATGAGTCCTACGCACGCAACGGCACGCGCTGGGTTAGGACGGCCAGCCCCACGCCTGGATATGAGAATTCAACGGCAGGCCGTGAACTCTTTGTGTCCGGTTCAACCCCAGCCCATTCCGGCCTGCAGCTCAACGAGATCATGGCATCCAACAGTAATACGATTCTGGATGGAGATGGCGTCGCGTCAGACTGGATCGAGCTGTTCAACGCATCGGCGATACCGATCGACCTAAGCCGTTACGCGTTGAGCGATGACCCCGCGCGGCCCGTAAAGTGGCGCTTCCCCGACGGCGCGATGATCCAGCCATACAGCACATACCTGATATTCGCGTCCGGGCAAACCCGCCAGACGACGGACAGACCGCACGCATCGTTCAAACTGCGCGCGGATCACGGCGTGGTGATACTGTCGGATCTGATGGGGAACACGATCGATTCGACAGAATATGACAATCTGCAGACCGATACCGTTTGGGCGCGGCGGCGCAACGCCGAGCCTTGGGAGCAGAGTGGCACGCCCAGTCCTGCCCAGATTAATCCATGATGCATAACCATTACCGCTGTATAGGAGTGCGGCCATGACCTATATCCGCAAGGCACGCATACCCAAGGCGCATCGGCGGCTGACGAACTTGTGGATCGTCGGCTTGCTGCTGGGTTTGGCCGCGCTGCTCGCGCTATCGGTAATTCTGACGCCTGACGATGTCACCGCGCCAGCCTTTAACCCCGTCAGCGCCAACGATTCCACGGTATTCCCCATCGTTATAAATGAATTGATGAGTTCGAATGGTTCCGCCGTCCTCGACGACAACGGCGAGTTTTCCGACTGGATCGAACTGCGCAACATCGGCACATCGCCCGTATCCCTCAAAGGGATGGGCCTGTCGGATCGAGCGGACAGCGTCAAGTACGTGCTCCCGGACGTTATGATCGATCCGGATGGTTATATAGTAATATACGCATCGGGAACTGGTTCAACCGACCCGTCGAAGCCGCTCCACACATCGTTCAGGCTATCGTCCAGGGGCGAGACGGTCTGTCTGTTCGACGCTGCGGGAGTGTTGAAGGATTCGACAGCATTCCCGCCATTGGTCAAGAATGATTCATACGCGCGGTCTGACGCGGGCGAGTTCACCTCGACGTCCCAGCCGACGCCGGGTTATCCCAACACCACCGCCGGGTACGAAGCGTACCGCGCCGAGAGCACCGTGGAGTTCGGCGCTATCAAGCTGAATGAGATCTCACCGCGCAACCGTTCGGCCATCGTGGATGAGGATGGCGACGCGTCGGACTGGATTGAATTGATCAACGAGCGGAGCTACCCGATCTCGCTGGAGGGTTACGCGCTATCCGACGACGAGTCGCGGCTTAGCAAGTGGGTATTCCCCAAGGGCGTGACGATCCCGGCCAACGGGACTTTGCTCGTATTCGCCTCGGGCAAGAATCGCGCCGGATCCGAACTGCACACGAATTTCAGGATCGACGGCACGCGCGAGGCCATACTGCTGACCAATCCGCGCGGTCAGCTCATCGACCACACCGTCGTCGAAGGCATACCGAAGGACGCATCCTGGGCGCGCTTGCCCGGCTTGTCGTTATGGGAGATAACGAATCAGGCAACGCCTGGCCAGCCCAACACGCGCCAAGGCGAGGAGGCTGCCGACGCTGTACGCTTGGCAAAATCCGACAGCGGCCTGCTGATCAACGAGGCCAGCGCGTATGCCCAGGACATGAGAACGCCCGACGGCGTGACCTCGTTCGACTGGGTGGAGATATTGAATACCAACGATTATGAAGTATCACTAAAAGGTTACGGGCTTAGCGACTCGCCGGGCAAGCCCAGGAAGTGGCAGTTCCCGGACGTGACGATCAAGCCCGGCCAATACTTGCTGGTGTATCTGATCGGGAATGCCGCCGCGCCCAATGGCAGCGCCGCGTTGCACGCACCGCTGAAGCTAAGCTCGCTGGGTGAGGCCGTAACCATATCCGATCCGACCGGCCACGTGCTCGACAGGCTGGTACTCCCGGCGTTGGCGGGCAACACATCCTACGGACGCGGCGCTGACGGGAGTTTGGCATATTTCGACATACCAACCCCCGGCGCGAAAAATGGCCAGGGCTTTTTAGGATACGCGGCGAAACCTGTCGTCGATACGCCGGGCGGGATGTATCCCAGCCCGATCCGCGTGACGATCCGTATGACGGAGGGTTCAGTCATCAGGTACACGACCGATGGCTCCGACCCGACGCTGGATTCACCCGTGTACAACGCGCCGCTGCCTATCGACCACACGATTGTCCTGCGCACGCGCACATTCCAGGATGGGCTTCGGCCCTCGGCGGTGGTGACGAATACCTACTTCATCAGCGTATACCACATGCTGCCGATGGTGTCGGTCGTGGCCGATCCGCAGCTGCTATGGAATGACGTGAACGGCATATACGCCGGGGACTACACAACCAGCGCCATGACCGAGATCCCTTACACCGACATGGCCTATTGGAAAAAGGAGCGCGTGCTGGGGCACTTCGAATTCATAGATGAGACTGGTAAGCGGCAGGTGTCGGAGAGCATTGAGTTGATGCTGAACGGCCAGTTCAGCGTGGATATGCCTCAAAAGAGTTTCAGAATCTCCGCCAAACCCCGGTATGGTTCGGAGGCCTTGGCCTACCCATTCTTCAACGACCGGCCGTTTACCCAGTATAACGCGCTGATCCTGCGCAATGGCGGTCAGGATGGCAACTATACCAGGATCGTCGACGGCTTCCAATCCCGGATCATGGATTGGTCCGACACGACTGTATACCACATGCCCTGGCGTCCGGTGGTCGTGTACCTGAATGGCGAATACTGGGGCCAGTATAATCTTCGTGAACGCATAAACACACAGGCCCTCGCGCAGTACGAGGGCTGGGACGATCCCGACGACATCGATCTGCTGAAGGGTTCGGGCACGGTGATATCGGGCACTGTGGATAACTTCCGCGCAACCCGCAACTACATCCGCGACCGCGACCTGAACGATCCGGCGGTGCTCGAGCGCGTGCTGGACATGATCGACGTGGAAAACATATTCGACTTCTACATATTCGAGATTTACTTCGGCAACACAGACGCCGGGAATATCAAATTCTACCGCAGGAACGAGCCGGGTGAGAAATGGCGCTGGATCGTGTACGACTTGGACTGGGGGATGTTCGACTCGGCGCGGGATGGCTGCGCCATATGGCTGGATCCCAAGGGCGCGGGCAGCCTGGATTATGATAATGTGATCATAAGGAAACTGCTGAGCGTGCCATACCTAAAGGAGCAGTTCCTCAAACGGTATGGGGAATTATTCCAAACGGTATTCGTGCCGGAGCGGATGATAGCGCTGGCCCGATCGATGGCAGCGGAGATTGAGCCGGAGATGAGCATGCACTTCAACAGGTGGGCGGGTGAAAACTCGTGGGCGCTCGGCATTGAAGCGCCCAAAAGCCCGGAAGGTGCCTATGCCTACTGGCAGTCGCGCTTAAGCCGTCTGGAGAATGTGATCAACAAGCGCAACAACCTGGCGTGGGGCCACGTCCAGAATTGGTTCAAGTTGTCCGACGCGCAGATGCTGGAATACTTCGGACCCAGGCCGCCGCTGCCGCCGCAATAAACACTATCGCCGTCGCGGAGTTTCCGCCGAGAGACTTGCACCTCCAGCCCGCGTCTGTCAAGGGTAGGGTAGTATTTTCCCGCTCATCATTTGAGGATCATCCTGACAAAATTTTTCGCTTGACAATTCTCGCGCACCGTGCTAGAATTTCCGCATAGCATAAACCAAAACCTTCGAGGCGAGAGTAAAGCCCTGTGGGCGCCTACAGAGAGCGGGATAAGGTGGAAACCCGTGGAAGGCCGCATGGCATAATGGTTCGCTGAGGGCGACGGGAAACGGTCGGTTCGATTCGGTTAGAATTTGAATCCGGCCGGAGTATCAGAGACGTCGGTCCGCGTTAAGGACGGAGAATGTGTTGGCATTCTCGCTGAGAGACGTATGGTTTGTTAATCCGCATGAGATTTTGCGGATGAAACAAATCGTAGTCACAAAGGTGGTACCGCGGATCATCCGCCCTTTGAGTAGGGACGGGTGTTTTTTTATGGGTACATACCGAATTCAGCGTTGTCAGCAGGGCACGTCTCCACGAATACCATTAGGTATTTTTTGAAAGGATGAGTATATGGCACAGCCGTCTACCATCCGAACGAAGGGAGCGTCTATCATGCAGAACACGAATTCATTAGGCCAGAAGCGCACCGTTGCTACCACCGAACGCCGTGGTCTCGCGAACATCCGCAACCTCATCCTGCTGGGCGTACTGCTGGCGGCAGGCATCGTGCTCAAGACCGTCAACCCGCTCAACGTGCCGGGCATGAAACCCAACTTCGTCATAGCCATGTACTGCCTGGCCGTCATGCTCATCGAGCCGACGCTGCTCGAGGGCTTGATCATCGGCGTGCTCGCCGGTGTGATCTGCCAATTCTTCCCAGGGACGCCCTATATCAATATCGCCAGCGAGGCCATCGGCGCGGTAGCTATGACGCTGCTCATGCGCATACCCATGCGGATTAAGAAGTTCGACCTGCACCCCATCGCCGCCACGTTCATATCCACGCTATGCTCGGGATTCTCATTCATCGCGGTGATGTACCTGGCGTTTTACGCGGGTGCCGACATCAAGCCCATCGCGCTGGGCGTATTCGTGGGGATCATATTCGGCACCGCCTCGATCAACGCAGTCATCGTGCAGGTGCTGGCCGTGCCGCTGAAGCTCGCGCTCAATCGTCGCACCGCGGAGGGCCGCCGCGCATGAACCCCATCGTTAAGCTGGATAATCTATCCTTTCAATATGAAGGCGCGCATGCGCCCGCACTGGAACAGATAAGCCTGTCGGTCGCGCTGGGGGAATTCCTCGGCGTGATCGGCCCGGCCGGGGCTGGCAAGACCACGCTCGCGCATACGCTGTGCGGCATTGTCCCGCACGTCAGGCGCGGCGACTTCTACGGCACGGCCACAGTCGCCGGGCTGGATACGGTGTCGGCCTCCGTCGCGGACATGGCGCAGTCAGTCGGCTGTGTTTTCCAGGATGTGGAATCCCAGTTCGTGACCACGATGGTCGAGGATGAGATACTCTTCGCGCTGGAGAATTTTAACATTCCACGGGATGATATACCCGCCAGGGTTGACCGCGCGCTCAACGATCTTGAGATAACCCCGCTGCGCACCCGCAGCATATCCAGCTTAAGCGGTGGGCAAAAGCAGAAGGTCGCGCTGGCGGCGGCACTGGCGTTATCCCCAAACATACTGGTGCTCGACGAGGCCACGGGCGAACTGGATCCCGCCTCGTCCGTCCAAGTATTTGAACTGCTGGCGGCGCTCCGGCGTGAACGAGGCACCACGGTAATCGTTATAGAACAGAAAATAATGCTGCTGTGCGCGTACGCCGAACGGTTGTTGGTGCTGGATAAGGGCCGCGCAGTGGTGGACGGCCCGGTGCGGCAGGTGTTGGAGCGGCCGGATCAGCTCCTGGACCTGGGTGTGAACTGCCCGCGTGTAACCACGCTGGCTGCTCGTTTGAGAGATAAAGGGCTGTACGCCGGGGTTCCGCCGATCAACCTGGATGAAGCGGAACGGATGGTGCGGGAGGCGATAGCATGAACAATATGATTGAATTATCTCATGTGTATTTTTATGTCGAATCGCGCCCGCTCATCCAGGATGTCAGCCTGGTCATTCCTGAAGGGGAATTCGCCGCACTGACCGGCGAGAATGGCGCAGGCAAATCCACGCTGCTCAAGCTGATGATGGGGCTGATTCGTCCGGCGTCGGGTTCAATTATAATCAACGGGCAGGATACCAAGGCGATGAAGGTCAGCCAGCTGGCCAAGTCGGTCGGCTACTTATTCCAAAACCCGGATAGGCAGCTGTTTGGCGCAACGGTTCGGCAGGAGTTGGCGTTCGGACTGGATTATCTGGGCATAACTAAGTCGGAAGCAGATCAACGGGTCAACGCTACGCTGGATGAATTGGGCCTGGATCCCCATCGCGCTCCACTCTCGTTAAGCCGCGGCGAGCGTCAGCGGGTCGCGCTGGCCAGCATTTTCGTCCGTCGGCCGAAGTTACTGCTGCTGGATGAGCCGACGACAGGCCTGGATTACCGCGAGTGCTTACAGATGATGAATTCCATCGCGCGCTTGAATAAGGAAACGGGCGCGACCGTGCTAATGGTCACGCATGATATGGAGATTGCGCTGGACTTCGCGCCGAGGATGCTGATACTTAGCGAGGGCAAACTGCTGGCCGACGGCCAAACCCATGAATTGATGCGCGACGAACCCCTGCTAGCCCGAGCTTGCCTGATGCCCGCGCAGATGGTCGCGCTGGCGGCGAGACTGCGCATCGAACCCGGCCAGGCCGATAACGCGGACGCAATGGCCGCATGGCTCGAGCGTCGGAAGGGAGGCGCGGTATGACGAGCGTATTGGAATACCAGCCGGGCGATACCATCCTCCATCGTGCGCATCCGTTGGTGAAGCTGTTGCTGGCCATGGTCGTATGCGTCGGCGGCTTCTTGACGGGGTCGCTGATCGTTAATGTGTTATTACTGTTATTATCCATATGCGGCGGATACGCGCTGGGATTGGGCCGAAAGGTCAAGGCCACGCTGAAGGGCGCGGGTTCGCTGTGCCTGTTCCTAGTCATCGTGCAGCTGCCGTTTGTCAGAACAGGGCGGGTATTGGTGCCGCTGCCGTTTGGACTGCGCATAACCGACATGGGTTTGCGGTTCTGCGCGCAGCTGGGGATGCGGCTGCTGGGTGCGACGTTGCCGCTCGTGCTGATGCTGGCGGTCACGCGGCTGTCGGATCTTACCAATACATTGGTATCCCAGTTGGGCATACCATACCGTTACGCGTTCGTGGTGACTACGGCCATACGGTTTATCCCCGTGCTGTTCGTGGAGATGCACGACGTCATCGAGGCGCAGACCGCGCGCGGTGTGGAGCTGGACGGCGGATTCTTGCAAAAGATTCGGCTGATCCCGCCGCTGTGCGTGCCGCTCCTGGTCTCGTGCGTCCAGCGGATGGAGAATAACGCACTCGCCGCCGAGTTGCGCGGATTCTACCTGCGGAAGAAGGATAGCGGCTACCGCCGATACCCGCTGACGCAATCGGACGCATTCGTATTAGCCGCCTGTGTTATCATATTTATTATAGCCTTAGTAACGTGATGAAGGTGAATGATGTGTCGCAACCAATGTTATTAATGGGAAATGAAGCCATAGCTTACGGCGCGATCGATGCGGGCGTGTCGTTCGTTAGCGGCTATCCGGGCACGCCGTCGACGGAAGCGTTAGAAACCGTCGCGCGCATAAAACCCAGCGGTGTCCACGTCGAATGGTCGGTCAATGAGAAAGTCGCGCTGGAGGTTGCCGCCGGAGCATCCTACGCCGGAACGCGCGTGCTCGTCACCATGAAGCAGGTGGGGTTGAACGTGGCAAGCGATCCGCTGATGAGCCTGAATTATGTCGGCGTGAAGGGCGGCTTCGTACTGTTGGTTGCCGACGATCCCGGGCCCATTTCATCCCAAACGGAACAGGATACGCGCCGATTCGCGCAGTTCGCGCGCCTACCAGTGCTGGACCCGACATCACCCGAGGAAGCGTACGCGATGACGCGCTTTGCGTTTGAGCTGTCGGAACGGTTCCGCGTTCCTGTCATAATTCGACCGACCACGCGCGTGTGCCACTCGTGCGCGGCGGTTGAACGAGCGGAGCCGTTGGGATTAGTGAAGCCAACAGGCTTTGTCAAGAGCGCGGATTGGGTAATCTTCCCCAGGCTGTCGTATCAAGCGAAGGGCCGATTAGTCGGACGCGAGCCGGAGCTGGCCGATGCTCAATCCCAATTCAACACGATAGAGGAGCTAGGCAACGCGTCTGAATCCGCGACGCTGGGCATCGCTGGCGGCGGCATCGGCGCGGCCTACGCGCGCGAGGCCGTCCAACGCCTGGGCATTCGCTGTCGAATGCTGACAGTCAGCGCGCCGAATCCATTCCCGGAAGCCATCGCGATGCAATTCCTGGACGGACTGACCGATGTACTGGTCGTCGAGGAATTGGATCCCGTTATCGAGGATGGGTTGAGACCGCTGTGTGACGTGTCCATCCTACATGGTAAACGGGATGGCACAGTGGCTGTCCGAGGAGAGCTAAGCGCGCCTGCGGTCGAACAGGCGATAGCCGCGTTCGTTCCAAACCCCGGGGGAGGTTGGGAGGGGGATGTGAATCCCCTTCCCAAAGGAGCGGATGCGACGCCGCCGCGCCCTCCTATCCTCTGCGCCGGCTGCCCGCACCGCGCGAGCTTTTACGCGGTCAAGCGTGCAGCGCAAGGTGTCAAGTCTATCTTCTGCGGCGATATCGGCTGTTACACGCTGGGCAACGCGCCGCCGCTGAACATGGTCGATACCTGCTTGTGCATGGGCGCGGGCGTCACGATCGCGCAGGGATTGAGCCGCGCCGAAGCGGATGCCACCTGCTTTGCGTTCATAGGCGATTCGACATTTTTCCACTCGGGCATGACGGGCGTGCTGAATGCCGTGTACAACCAGTCCAACGTGATCGTGGTTGTGCTCGACAACCGTACGACCGGGATGACAGGCCGCCAGCCGCACCCCGGCACTGGTGAATCCGCGCTGGGCGAACCCGCGCCTCAAGTCGACATCGAGGCCATATTGCGCGCTCTGGGCGTCCATTCCATTAGGAAGTGCAGCCCGTTTGAATTGGATGAGGCCATCGAAATCGTACAGAGCGCCATGGATGAATCCGGCGTTCGCGCGATAATTTTCGAAGCGCCGTGCATCGCTGTGTCGAAACCTGGCAAACCTATGGTTGTGAATGAATCGGAATGCGTGGGTTGTCAGGTCTGCGTGAAGGCCATCGGCTGTCCCGCGCTCTCGATGCGAAATCGGCGGGCAGTGATCGACGCTTCGCTATGTACGGGCTGCGGACTGTGCGCGCAGATTTGTCCGAGGGAGGCGATCATCGGTGTGTAAGTTGGAAGGTAAGCTGGTGCACGATTCTTACAACGTCCTGCTGTGCGGCATCGGCGGCCAGGGAACGGTGCTGGCCTCGCGGCTCATCGCTCAGTGCGCCATGGATGGCGGCGCGTTCGCGCGCACGGCCGAGACGATCGGCATGGCGCAGCGCGGCGGTTCAGTGGTCAGCCATGTACGCTGGGCCATGGATAAGCGGTTGATCCCTTCGCCCATGATAACGCCGGGCGACGCGGATGTGCTGATAGCCTTCGATCCAACCGAGGCCGCGCGGTGTGCGCATTACCTGAAGGATGGCGGCGCTTCGGTGGTCTGCGGCACACAGATAGATGGCGCGGCGCTCGCGCTGGAATGCGGCTCCATCAAATCGCTGAACATGGTAATGCTAGGTGCGGCATCCGCCTTGCTGGGATTCACCCTTGAAGATATGACTGCCGCGCTGGAAGGCCGCGTTAATCCAAAGTTCATTGAGATGAATCGGCGTGCGCTTAAGGCTGGAAGGGATGCGTTATTATGATTATGAATAGTGATACGTTATCCATTATAAGGGAACAGATTCGCCGTCTGAAGGATGTGCCCGACGGATTCTACGCCAGACGGTTTGAATCCATAAATCCGGACGATGTAAAAACGCAAGCGGACTTCGAGTCGCTGCCGTTCACGGATAAGGACGCGTTACGCGACGCGTATCCGCTGGGCTTGTCTGCCGTTCCGGATCGGGAGATCGTGCGCATCCACTCGTCGTCCGGCACGACGGGCACGCCCGTCATCATCCCATATACCCGGCAGGATGTGCTGGATTGGGCGGTAATGTTCAAACGGTGTTACGAGATCGCCGGGGTGACGGCCGACGACCGCGTACACATCACGCCGGGCTACGGGCTGTGGACGGCGGGCATTGGGTTCCAGGCCGGCGCTGAATTGTTGGGCGCGATGGCCATCCCTATGGGTCCGGGGAATACCGACAAGCAGCTGCAATTCATGCAGGATCTTGGCTCGACGGTGCTGACCGCGACGTCGTCATACGCGCTGCTGCTGGCCGAGGAGATCGAGCGGCGCGGCATCCGCTCCAAACTGCGGCTGCGCAAGGCGCTCATCGGCTCGGAGCGGTGGGGTGAGAAGATGCGCCGCCGCATCGCCACGGAGCTGGGCGTATCCCTGTACGACATCTACGGCCTGACGGAGATTTACGGCCCCGGCATCGGCATCAGCTGCGACGCTGAACGCGGCATGCACATGTTCGACGACTTTGTTTATAGTGAAGTAATCGATCCCAAGACGGGCGAGACCGTCCCGGATGGTACGCTGGGCGAGCTGGTGATAACGACACTGCGCAAGCAAGGCGCGCCGCTCATCCGCTACCGCACTCACGACCTGACGCGCATACTGGGCGGCGGCGAATGCTCGTGCGGCTGCTCATACCCGCGCATCGACATTATTCTAGGGCGTACGGACGACATGGTGAAGATCAAGGGTGTGAACGTGTTCCCCGGCCAGATCGACGATATGCTCAAGGAGGTGGACGGCGTTTCCAGCGAGTATCAGGTGATGATCGACCACTTTGAGGGGCGGGATCGGTTCACATTATTCTTTGAAACCGGACGCGCCGACGAAGCCCGCCGCGAACTGGAGCGCGAAGTCGCCAAGACCGCGCATGCGCGGCTGGGATTCGCCGTCGTGCCGATGGGCGTCTCCGTTGGCGAATTACCACGAAGCGAAAAGAAAAGCACGCGGATATTCGACAATCGGTATTAGCGTGAGTTGAAATAATTAGCAAAAGCGTGGAAGGATCCGCGCTTTTCATTCGTCTTGCACAGTAGGATACTTTTTTTGAAGGTGAAACCATGGTTCGATTGATTGTACTGGGAGTATTGCTGGCGCTGTCGGTATATGAATGGCTGCGCGGGCCGAGTAAGGCGCTGTATTGGGTGGCGCTGATAGGGCTGTTTGCTGTCTTTTCATTGCGATATGGACAGGGTCAGGATTATTTGAATTACCTTAGTATCTATGCGACGGTGCAGCCGCTCAACACGCTTCCAAACTTCTTTCTGTACAAGTTTAACAAGATTGAGATCGGATTTTTCTACCTAATCAGCTTCCTGCGAATGCTGCACGTGCATTTTTCGGTCTTTATCATGCTCTTGTCGGCGGGTAGCCTATTACTGCTGGATCGTTTCATCCGTAAGTTCAGCCCGCTGCCGCTGCTGTCGCTGGCGTGCTTCTACGCGGTCTATTCGCTCACGTACATGGAGAGCGGCCTGAGGCAGCTGATAGCATTGTGCCTGATGCTGGGCTGGGCGCTCCCCGACTGGCTGGCCGACAAACGTCTGCGCAGCGCGTTCGTGTTTTGCATAGCCGCGACCATGCACGCCTCGGCGTTGCTTGCGCTGGCCGTGCTGCTGGTTTTCTTTCATGGTGAACAGAAAGCCGCGTGGGATTGGAAACTCAAGTGGGTGCTGACATTCTCCGGGCTGGTGCTTGCGGCATGCCTCGTCATCAACTTTGTGAATCTGACGCCCATATTGGAGAGGCTCCCGCAGCCATACGGTTCCGTGCTGATATATTACCTACTCACCGAGCGCAGTTTCAGCTGGCTGGCCCTGGTGAACCGCCTGATATTCCTGCTGATAATGGGCGCGCTGACATGGCGTGCGCGGGATCGCCTGACTGCGCGCGAGTGGTTCCTGGTGAAGTTTTACGCGATTGGCTTCATGGTGTACCTGATGTTCATGTCGGTGGACCTTATCGCCTCGCGCACGAACGTATACTTCAGGATCGTGGAATTCGCGCTGCTTCCCGCGCTGCTATACCGCAACCGCGACCTGAACCTGAAGATCGCGCCCGCGCTGGCGGCGATACTGGTCATGCTGGGCTTCATCTATGTAAAAGATGTGCGCGCCATAATGGACTTCGGCCAATACTTCAAAACGAACCCGACCGAATATCCTTATATCACCATACTGAATCCCGCCGAGATCATGGAGGTGCGGTACATCCCCGTCAAATTCGAACCGTACATGAATCAAGCGGCCTACGGCCAGTTCGACTTTGTCGAATATTATCGTAAAGTCCCGCGCAAACCATCCATCACCAGCCAGATTCTGCCTTATTGAGCGCCGCCTCCAACGCCGCGCTGCCAACCCGCGTCTGTCAAGGGTAGGGTGGAGATTTTTGTAGGCCGCAGCCGAAGAAAATACTACCCGACCTTGACAGACCTGCCACCAAACCCCAAAATGAAAAGACGGTTTGTCGCATCCATAGATGCGGCAAACCCTTGTTTGAAAACGGCCCTCGTTCTCCCTTCCCCTCACCCCACATCAGGAGGAATACCGCATGCCCGATCACGTTTATATATTCGATACTACATTGCGCGACGGCGAACAGACGCCCGGCGTCAATCTTAACCTGACAGAGAAACTAGAGATCGCACGGCAGTTGGAACGGCTGGGTGTGGACGTCATCGAAGCGGGTTTCGCAGGTGCGTCGAATGGAGATTATGAGGCGGTTGCGGCTATCGCCCGCACGGTGCGTACGCCTGTAATCGCATCGCTGGCGCGGTGCGTGCCTGCGGACATTGAGCGCGCCGCGGACGCGCTGGCAGCCGCCGCTCATCCGCGAATTCACGTATTCATAGCATCATCACCTATTCATTTGGAGAAAAAATTGCGCATCACCCCCGCGCAGGCGTTGGAACAAGCCGCGCAATCCGTCCGTCTCGCGCGCGAATTTTGCGAAGATGTGCAATTCTCTGCGGAGGACGCGTCCCGCAGCGATCCTGAATTCCTTATACAGTTATACGAAGCGGCCATCGCGGAAGGCGCATCGACCATTAACATTACCGATACCGTGGGTTATGCCACGGCGAATGAATTCTCCCGCCTCGTGCAGGATCTGCTCAAACGGGTTAGGGGTATCGACCGAACCTGCCTATCGGTACATTGCCATAACGACCTGGGCCTGGCCGTCGCCAACTCGCTAGTAGCTGTGCGGCATGGTGCACGGCAGGTCGAATGCACGGTCAACGGCGTCGGCGAGCGTGCCGGGAACGCCGCGCTCGAAGAGATCGTGATGGGTTTGAATACGCGGCAGGATTATTACGGCACAACATCCAATATCGACGCCAAACGGCTGTACGTTACCAGCCGACTCGTTTCGACATTGACTGGCATTGAAATACCGCCGAATAAGCCGATCGTCGGCGCGCACGCGTTCCTGCACCAGAGCGGCATACACCAACACGGTGTGTCGGCGGATCGTTCCACATACGAGATCATGAGCGCGGAGGATGTGGGGATGCCAGCGTCCGACGCGCCACTGGGCAAGCTGTCAGGCAGTCACGCGTTCGCGGAAGTGGCGGCGCGGCTGGGGTTCACGTTATCCAAAGCGGATCTTGAGACCGCGTTCAAACGATTCAAAGACCTGGCCGACCGCAAGAAGGACGTCACGGAACGGGATCTGATCACGCTGCTAAGCGGCCAATGGGTCGAAGGGCCGCAGCTGTTCCACCTGGAGTCGTACCAGTTATTCGCGGGGAATACGCTGAAGCCTACCGCGACCGTTACGATCAAGCACGGCGAGGAAACTTCCACCGAAGCCGCAGTCGGCGACGGGCCCATCGACGCCGCTTACCGCGCTGTGGACCGCATCACCCACTGCCGCGTCACGCTGGAAACCTACACGATCCGCGCCGTCACCAGCGGCCAGGATGCCTTAGGCGAGGTGACAGTGCGCGTGAGCCTGACCGACGAGGATAACTCGGAACCTCGCCAAGCGTTAGGCAAAGGCGCGGCTACCGACATCATCGAGGCGTCGATCCTGGCGTATGTCAACGCGGTCAACCGGGCGCTGGGGAGTTAAGGCTATCTTTCACCCAAACAGCGCCTTCAAGAATCCCGCCGCGACAGCCGAGCCTATTACCCCCGCCACGTTTGGTCCCATGGCGTGCATGAGCAGGTAATTGCCCGGGTTCGCCTTCTGGCCCTCGATCTGGGCTACGCGCGCGGCCATGGGCACCGCCGACACGCCTGCCGAACCGATGAGCGGGTTGACCTTGCCGTGGGTGAGGAAGCACATCAGCTTGCCTAGCAGCGTCCCGCCGACCGTGGATAACATGAACGCGAACAGTCCCAGCGCGATGATGCCCAGCGTCTCCGGCTTCAAGAACGTTTCTCCGACAGCGGTTGCGCCGACGGTTACGCCCAGGAATATTACGACAATATTCATCAGCGCGTTCTGGGCGGTGTCGGATAGGCGCTCGACCACGCCCGCCTCGCGGAAGAGATTGCCCAGCATCAGCAAGCCCACCAACGGCGCAACCGACGGCAGGAAGAGCGTGACCAGGATCGTTATCAGGATTGGGAAGCAGATCTTCTCCACTCTGGATACCTGACGCAGCTGGGCCATCTTGATCTCGCGTTCCTTCTGGGTGGTCAGCAGCCGCATTATGGGCGGCTGGATCAGCGGTATCAGCGCCATGTAGGAGTACGCTGCGATTGCGATGGGGGCGAGCAAATGCGGCGCCAGTGCGGTCGTCAGCCATATCGCGGTCGGGCCGTCCGCACCGCCGATGATACCGATGGACGCGGCCTCTTGAGGATTGAATCCGAGCAGCGTCGCCACCACGAACGCGCACGCAATACCCAACTGCGCCGCCGCGCCCATCAGCAAGCTGGTTGGGTTGGCGATTAGCGGGCCGAAATCCGTCATCGCACCCACGCCCATGAATATCAGCGACGGGTAGATCCCCTTCTTGACGCCAAGGTAGAGGTAGTAAAGCATCCCGCCCGCGGAGTTGTCGTCAGGAGGCGCGGCCATCAAGCCAGCCAGCGGCAGGTTTGCCAGCAGCATACCGAACGCTATCGGCAGCAGCAGCAGCGGTTCAAAGCCTCGTACTATGGCCAGGTATATCAGCACGCATGATAGCGCGATCATTACGCCCGATTGCCATGTCAGCGCGAAGAAGCCGGAGGTCTCCAGCAGCTTTACCAATGTATCAGAAAACGACATATTTCTACCCCCGCCTTAAGTCAGTCGCAGTTTCAGCCTTCGCGCTATTCCCTCTTGCGATGGACGCGATGATACTCGTGAATACTTTAATCAGCACCAGCAGTATAATCAACACGCTAAATACCACAATAACCATAAACAACGCCGTCAGCAGACTCTCACCGATAGGCATGGTCATCCCTCCTCAAGTCGCATTGGTATAAATAATAGCGCAAAGTCCAGGAATTGTCAAATCAACGCAAGCCATCAATGCTGTTCACAAGTGATAATGTCACCCTGTAGAGTCACAAGTGATTCTGTCACCCCCCCTTCGTCAAAATGGGAGTGAAGAAGCAGAGAGAGATACGCTTGCAAGCACAACAACTCAAGCGGTACGAGATCATCAGCCGCACTGTAGACGGACTGCTCACCGTCAAAGAAGCGGCACAGGGGTTGGGCATTTCTGAGCGCCAAGTTATGCGCCTTAAGAAGAAGGTGAAGGAGGAAGGCGCGAATGGGATCAAGCACGGGAATGCCGACAAGCCCTCGCCTAGGCGATTGTCTGAGGCAACAGTTAAGCAGATTGTCTCACTGAAACAATCGCAGGCGTACAAAGAAAGTAATATCAACCACTTCAGGGAGTTATTGAGCGTACGGGAGGGGATAGACGTATCCTACACGGCCTTGGCAAGCATGCTCAAAGCCAACGGGATCCAATCACCGCTTAAGCGGCGTCGGTACAAGCCGCACCGACTGCGCAAGCGCAAGTCGCAGGCAGGACTGCTCGTGCAGGTGGACGCCACCCCTTATAGGTGGTTCAAAGGCGATGGCAAATATTACGCGCTTCACGGAGCGATCGACGACGCGACAGGCCAGATCATCGCGCTGTACATGTGCAAAAACGAGTGTTTGCACGGATATTTTGAGATGCTCCGACGCACTGTTCAATGTTATGGCGTGCCGGTAAGCCTGTACGCTGACAGGCACACCATCTTTCAATCGCCAAACAAATCCAAGGCCGAGATCGATCCGACTGTCCCTGTGAACGACACCCAGTTCGGGCGCGCGCTCAAGGAACTGGGGGTACAGCTCATCGCCGCGCGCTCACCGCAGGCAAAAGGTCGTATCGAACGACTATGGCAGACGCTGCAGAGTCGACTGCCTGTCGAATTTGCTTTGGACAATATCGCTACCATCGATGCCGCTAACGCGTATCTGGAGAAGTATATCTATGCATACAACAGCGAATTCGCCGTGGAACCTGAAAACGCCGACAGTGTGTTTTCAAAGGCTGACAGCTCTATCGATCTGGATCATATTTTG
>BNUH01000029.1 GCA_025997215.1 Clostridia bacterium | reverse complement strand
AAGATTTCCATGAATCTTTGACCTTCTTAGCCAGGGTTTATTGAGGAGTATTTTCTGCGCTTTTTCACCGCCTTCACTGCCGTTTTCTCTCGTTTTTCCCTCTTGACATTTCACCGATGGACTTTATCCAAATACTTTGCTTTGTTGCCTTAATAATTCTTCTGCACGCCGCATATCAGCCTCTGCTTTTTCCTTCATTGCTATGGAACGCTGCAGGTTGTTTATCTCCTCATCGATCTTCTCAATCGCTTCGGTCAAGTTTTCATCGGTATAAACACCTTTACCGTTATCAAGTTTGGCGTTTAGTTTATCGATAAGCGTGAATGATTCTGTGCAAGTTATATCGTTTTTTATTGCCTCATAGAGTTCGCTCTTCTTGCGCTGGATTTTATTGATATCATCATCAGTATCGAGTATCTTCCTGCTTTCACTCTGCAGTTTCTTGACATAACCCTTCATGTCCTTTATACTTGCTGCCATATTATTTGCCTCCCCGTAAATTGCCTTGAGATGGCGCAGCCTGCGCCTGTGGTTTGGCGCCGCTGCCGCCGGTCATAGATTCCGCCGCCTGTTCTATACTCTTCGCGGCTTCCGTATCAAAACCTATGAAGGCATCCTTTACCATTTGTAGGTTCTTCGTAATTGCATCAAGCGATTCAATGTCATCCTTAAAGTATCGCTTGATGTTTCCCAGTGTCGTCTTGAACGCGCTTGCTCCTGCGCCTTCCCATCCGACATCTAATAAATTGTCAGCCTTTGTGAATAGCGCATCCCGCGTTCTGCTGAATGTGGCGTTGAGCGTTTTAAGACGGCTGATGACATCGTCAAACCCTGTAGTATCGACGGTTGTAAAGCCGCCGCCTGTATCCGGTCTTAGGCACTTATTATTTAGTGGATGCCACATCATGCACTGATACCTCCTAGTGCTGAGTATAATTGTATCGCCCTGTCCGCGTCATCCTTGTAATTTTCATCAGCATCGTTTGCGTTTATTTTTACGATTGACCGAAGCATATATAATTCGGGCAAGTCGGGCAATGCGTCGATTAAAAAGTCCAATATGAGGCGTGCCTCGTCGTATTCATTCAGCTTCATCGCACATTGAGCACGGAGGATCGCAAGCTCCGGCAATGCTACGCCTATCGTGCGTTGTGTCTTTGCGCATTCATTCTTAAGTGTGCGATACATGGATATTGCGGTATCTATATTATTCATGGATTCATAACATTGAGCGGTAAGAAATCGCTTGTTTAGTACAGTTCTAGGGTTATCCGTATCCGTTATGTATGACAGCAATTTCAGTGCCTGCTCCGCAGCGTTTAGGTACAGCAGCAATTTTGCGGCTATAATGATTAGCGTAGGGCTTGATGAGTTTGGCAGCCCAACCAAGAATTCCACAGCTCTTCCAGTTTCTCCGCTTTGCTGATGTGCTCTCGCGAGTAATATAGCTACATTTGGATCATCGATGTATTTGACGCATGAGCGTATCTTCTGTATTGCGGATGAATGGTCACAATTCGCGATATCAACAGCTGCGCTGACAAGAATTGTTATATCAGCATCCGCGTCAGGCAGCGTATCCATTTGCTTTACGCGTATTCTCGCAGACGAAATATCATGCTTGCGGATTAACTCAACAATCTGAGCAATGGCGCCGACCATCGTGTTCTTGCCCGATACCATTTGGTAGATGGACGCGAACAGCGATGCGTTACCATAGTCGCCATTATCTATATATTCATAGATGATGCTTTGCGCCGCCACGCGCTGTATGTCGGTACCATTTTCATCCTGGAATGGGTCGATGATTATTGCTTGTTCGGCATCATCCGCCATATTACCCGCCTCCTATACGTTCTCCCGCGCACTGGGAGCAAGAATCGTCCTAACCTTGCAAACTATATTGTCATCTATAACAGGATACATATCGCCAGGCCTAGTCGGCCTTGAATACCTATTGGCCGCCATACTGTTTACGCCGTTGAACATCCTAATATTCCCGCCTTTAACCGCGTCAAAGTATAAGGCGCGCTTGCGATCCTGCACAACCTTGTAGATATCAGGTATGTTCAGCCCTGTAAGCGGGATGTTGTCCAGGTTGATTATCAGCGCCGCGCCATACATGGCATAGTAGGTGAATTCCCTAATCAGTTTCTTGACGTCGTTCTTACTGTATTCATCAAGGGATTTGGGATTGATCACTATCTGTATCAATATAGGCAGGCTTGTGCGGTACGCTGCCTTTTCATCGGTGGAGGCAATTGAGCTAATGCGATCCATCCGCTGCTTCAGTTCATCTATTATACTAATGAGATGTGATACTGCGCTCTCGGCCTCCGTGGAATAATTTTCAGCTATATTCTCATAGCCAGATAATGAGCGTTGGGCGTCATCTGTTATATATATATCGAAGCGCTGGATGTCAGCAAGTGTCTTTGCCATCATGTTGCATATAATTAGCCGCATGAAGTTGGTTCTGCCGGAATGAGTGCGGCCAATCAGCGGCACAATCCCCCATTCTGTCAAACTGATGCTATAAGGCTGTACAGTGTTGTATGCTAATCCAGCAGGTATTAAGCTCGCGGCACCTGGCCAGCTGGATCCATAGCTACTTGTGAATTGCTTTAGTAAAATGGTATCAGGCACCATCGGTATCGGATGTGCCTGCGTGCCGCTATAGCGTTTATTCTCATTGACTAGGATGTTCCGCAACTGCTCATTGCGCTGACTCTCCGTTTTTCCAACAGCAGGTAAAGCAGTCTGAAATTCCAGTATTCGTTTGCCTTGCATTATAAGCCCGCGCCCTGGCGTTTCCTTAGGCTGTATCCGACACCGGTCGAACATGTTTGCATACTCATCCGAGTTGTTACAAAACAAAGCAACCCTTTGCCCGAAATAGCCCATGGTTCGCGAGTTAAGCTCAAGCCCTCTCGTCGATGTAACTAGTAGGAATACACCCGCGCTCACCGCGTCATGTGACAGCGAACGCAGCCGATCCGCCAGATATTCATACTGTTCGCGCAGCGCAACAAACCCATCTACTATAAATATTATGAATGGCAGATCATCCTTGCCTGATTCCAGATATGCCTTGTGGCTGCCCACGCCTGATAGCAGGTTGCGCCGCCGCTCGATCTCGGTTTCCAGCATGTAAAAAAGATTCTGCATGCGGGTTTCTTCGTCACGATATACAATGCCACCGATAATCAACGACTGCTCGAACTCCAACGGTATACCTTTGCCCATGTCGATGATGTACACCGCTACGTCGCGCGGCGTATACTGCATCGCAAGCGCGGCAATCAGTGTTTTAACAAGCACTGTCTTGCCTGATTGAGACGATCCCACAATATACCAATGTGTATCATAGAACTCAATGGGGCAAGTGTCTTGCCACTGTGAATCCGGGTCATCCGCAAGCCCTATGGGTACACGTATTCGTAGACTCAAGTGTTTAATACTGCTGAGTTTATCCAATGTGATACTGCGAGGCAGCGGTGCAAGTACTATCATCGGCTGCTTTATGATATTATTGTCGTCGCAGTAGCTCAGTAATCGCACCATCAGCGCTTGGTACTGCCACTTAATGGGTTCGTCGTCGGCAAAATCGTCGTCATCACCATCGTCACCGCTGTCTTGATCTACCGAGAGTGAATCCCAGCTCTTCGCCAGATTGAGCACGTTCATAATCTCGGATTGATTGGTTTTGACTTGCGTAGATTCTAACGCCGTTGTATCCTCATCCTTTATGGGATAAACCTGCGTTTGTTTACCCCACGCGTTCAACTCGTATAATGTGAATGGCTTTACCTTGTCGGTATCCAGTTCCGCGCTGGCATAAGCTGACTGGAACAACTCAAATACCTCACCGCCGCCCACTTTCAGATACGCACGCCCAGTCTCGCGAATCTCAGCCGCTATCGGGGTGTGAATGACTTCCATACTGTCTTCCTTTGACTGTACCTTAAGGCATAGGCGAAAGCGGCTGTTGCTGTCTATTTGCGGTGTTATAATACCCTGTGGTTTTTGAGTGGCGAGAATGAGATGTACGCCAAGGCTGCGGCCTATGCGTGAGGTAGAGTTCAGCTCCTGTAGAAAATCATGGTAATTAGCGGCTAATTCGGCAAACTCATCAACAATAATAATCAAGTGCGGTAGCGCTGGCAGACCCAATTCTGGTTTATCCTGTCTCGTTTTTAGATATGTTGTTATATCTTTTACACCTGGTCCAGCCGCTTTCAGTACGTGTTGGCGGCGTACGGTTTCCGCTTTGATGAATCGCAGTGAGCGCGTTACTTCGCTGCCATCTAGGTTAGTAATAGCGCCTAATAGGTGAGGCAGTTTCCTAATCTGGCCTATCAATCCTTCGCCCTTGAAATCTATTATGATAAATCCTATTTCTTCGGGTGAGTAATGCGCCGCTAGACTCATCACCAAACTGAGCAGTAACTCAGACTTGCCAGACCCAGTTGTGCCCGCAATGAGACCATGCGGGCCATGGCCTTTTTCGTGCAAATCAAGCATAAGAGGCTGTTTGCCTGCTGTCGCGCCAAGCGGTATCGCAATGGTTTTGTGGATGTTCTGTTTACCGATCCTCCAATGCGCCTGCACGTCCCAATAGTCAGCTGATGCGATGCCCAGCGTCTGAAACAGTGTCGTCATACGCGTGAGTTGTTTTTCCAAACTAGATTTCACCACATAGATGGGAGAAAGCCGTATCGCTAGCCTCAGCGCGGTTTCATCATCGATGCGTTCATATGTAAACTTGACGCCTAGTTTGTCGCGGTCGTCTTTATTAGGCGGATCGGTTAAGTCATGCACGCAATCTATCAGCAGCGCCGTGTTATCCACTGCGTGGTGTTTTATTAGGTATGTGCAACCTTTTGGTATGCGGCTCATCAGCGGATCCATGAAAATGAACACCACCCCCATCGACCCACTATTCTCAAAATAGCTGGACACGGGATGATCGCGTACTGCATCGCAATCAGCTACGAACACAACAACGTATTGTTTCCATGAATGATCTGCATCGTCTGACCGCGCCTTGTCGCGCTCACTGAGTAATGCATATAATGACTCTAAGCAAGCAGCGCGGCTTTCATCATCACATATGATATTTCTCTTAGGCTGACTGTCGCTGCGCGTATGAGGCAGCCAAAATGTCCATCTGTTTTTCAGCGCTTCCTCCTCACTGGAGAATATGAAGAACAGTTGCACCTCGCTGTCGATATGTCTCAGTGCGATATCAAACACCATGATCTTGAGCGTCTCACGTAGCGCGTCAATGTCGCCGTGCACGCCAACCGCGCCGGCTGTCAACAGCGGTACTGTCACTGATACATCACTGATATGAGTATCCAAACCGATGGCGGATAGCGTGTCATCTTCATCTGCGTAGTCCTGTGTCTTTGCTTGTACCTCAATGATGGAACGGATACTGCCTTGGCCCAGTGTAACATATAGAAAATCATCATCGCTTGGCGACCTGTCAAACAAGTCACGCGTATATTCGTTCAGCGTCGCAATACTGTCTCGCAATGACCGATGGATAACGCGGTAGGTATCAGCCTCGTTTTTTCGAAGTAATGCAATCTCATTCTTCTTTTGCTGGATATAATGGTTGTAGCTGTCGACGCGTTTGCACTCATCCTGCTTGATGCGCTTTTTCTGTCTGTTGTACGATATAAGCGAAACGACGAGTGAAGACCCTGTCATAGAAACTGTGTAGATCGCAGACGAGATGTTTCCCATTACGCTGCGCGTGAGGAATGTCAGCGCCAGCATCGCAAGCGGCGACATAATCATCGCAAACACGCCTTCATCTCTGTCCGATTTGGTAGCTTTCGGCGGCAGAATTTCTATGATCTGCGGCTCTACGGCTCGCTTAAGCCGCGTACTCCTTAAGTATTCCGGGTAGTTTAACCCAGCCTCCTGACGAGGTGCTGATATGCATTCAAGCCGTGTGCTGATGCAGCTAATAGGGCACCGAGATACCACAAGCCCATTATCTTGATAGAAGAATTGATATCCGCCAATATTGATATAATCGCATTCGCATAACCTATATGAATATGAAATGGATATACCATTTACACGTATCACTGATTTCGCATTTGTATTGATAATCCAATTCCCCGCAGCATGTTTAAGATGAACAGATGCATTCAAGCCATCCAGCTGTACATCTGCGCTTTTAGCGAGTGTTATATCTTCATCATCATTGATTGGTAGAATAATAATATCGTTAACATATGCGGAATTTAGCGTTTTCACGTTCATATAGTTTTCCTCGTCATGCTAAACATCGATCAGCGCAGCGGCGTTGCGGTTTGTATAATATAATCGCGTTCCGCTTCTAAACTTCAATTCGTCCAGCGTGGTTGTGCTGGTTGACATGAGCAGTTGATATGGATTAGCAGCCGCTATAGTCACATCGTCGACGCTGGACGACAGCTCATAGGCTTTGTTGAGTGCTGTTAATAAGTCTTTGACGGTTATATCCAATGGTATCCACAATACACGTTGCGGCGTCTCAAATAATGCCGTTTCGGAACGCTTAATGTAGAACTCAATATCTGCGTAATCCATTTGTTCATCACCTTTATGCGCTAGTTGCGGCGGACTTAACTTGGAAACACAGGTAGTTAAAGCGTAGCTCGTCATTCTCGCTGAGTGCATAAGAATCGCCAGGTAACAATTGCCGGTCGATACCATTATGGGTTATAACAACATTGCCATTTGTAACATAAATGGATGTCTGGCCATTTTTTACGCACCTTACATAACTTAACATATCGCCTAGCGCATCCTTATGGCGAGATATTTCGTCTTCGCTATATACATGCTCTACGAGCATGACGTCCGCGTTCAGTAGAAAATCCGCGGAGTCTACATATATATCATACTCAAACGGCGCGTTCATGCTGTGCAAGCGCAGTTTTCTGACGAATCTTTCTGGCTGGTTTACTGTTTTTTTCGTGTCAGTAACTGCAGACCGTTTGGCCTTACGCATTTTCGTCATTCGCATCATATTGGACATGAAGAAATATATAGCGAGTGCAAGAAAAAGCACTCCGAGCAAAAAGTATATCATTTTTGCTCCGTAATAATTACGGGTTTGAAGCCCGCCAGCATGTCGTTTATATAAAACTCAACGCGACCACTTGCAGCTGGCCATCCATCGTTCTCCATGTAAAATGCATCAAGTAGATCATCTATCGTGTCAAACACGCGAATGATATATGATTCTGAAAGCTTTTGTCGGAATGATTTCTTGTATGCTCCTTTATCACCTAACCTTAACACGATGGATACCTTGACTTCCTGCATCGCGTTGCTGCCTTTATCAAATTGTAACCTTGTGTATAGCACATAGCCATAACCTGTGAACTTTACCGATTCTTGCGACACAATCAGTTGCGCCGACGATGTGTCATTCTTTACAACCTCAAACTTATCGCGCTCAACAAGAGTGCTAAGGCCTCGACTATTTAGGTCAGCTTGCGAGTATCTACCCAGAACGGTATCAGTGACGACAAATGATGAGCTTTTGAAATTAGGCGCTTCAAGCGTTCTATAGGATGCCGTCGCCGATGAACCGCTGATGCTTTCCTGAATTATGACCATATACTCTGTGTTTGGTATCAAATCATTAAGCATTATAGACGTATCAGTGGTTGTAATAACGATTGGTTTTATACCTCTTGGCGCGTATTGCAATGTGTATTTATTATCCGCCAGTTCATCATCCCATTCGATGTGTAAACCATACACCGACGCCTTGGCCGGTTTCATCGTGATAGATGTTGGTGCTGGCGGATTGAGCATGATGCGATAGCATTCCTTAAGTTGCATGGCAGTATCCTCAATGCCGCCTGCCTGCATGAATGCTTGAATGGCCGTATCAAGATCAGGTGATTCGATTGGATTCCTTGCTTCTTTTGCTTTTTCTAGGTATTGCAGACCCTCAGTGTAATGCCAGTATAAAGCACTGTTGCTGAAGTTAGTCGCTGCCAATGATTGGAAGGCAATGATCGCTTCCTGATAACGTCTAGATTTAAGTGTAAGCAATGATTGAGTATACATTACATACTTTTGTATAACAGATATTTCGTCAGGCTGCCTATTTTTTGTATCAAGGAATGATTCCGCCAGTGACATAGCATATTCATAATCGCCCAACTTGATGCACACTTCAATTGATTCAACTGTACCGCTGTAGCTTTCGCCTACAATATTTCCGCTTGCGAGTGCTGGTATAACTAATAATATCATTGATAGCAACAAAGCGACACTTAATATATGACGCATATTGTGTTCCTCGCTTTCACTATATTAGTGGTGTTAAGATCTACAACGTTAGTTAAAAGAAAAACTCGCGCTGTCTTTGTGAACATATACAACCCAATCACCGCTGTTTGATTGATGCGTTACGATAGCATACCATTCACCTGCAACATTTATATCAACACAAACATATGATCTACCCGAAACTATGCTACCCATAAAGTCGCTGTCGAAAGTAGGTGCGGCATAGGTTCTCACCTTGGCGGAGTTTGCCGTCACATTGCCGATAAAGGATGAGTAATTCTTGCTGCTGGTAGAGCTTGAAAAATCAACCAACTTGCCTGAGACATAGCCTCGAACTCCTGTCGCTAGTAATATTTCGTACCAACCGTTGGATGCCTTAGACAAAGCAAGGTAACTCGTATACATAGGTACATATCCAACCTGAGTAGCGCCAGCATCTGGCTTTTCACGAATATTCGCACCGTTTTTAGTGACCATAAGTATAGTTACTGTGCCGATAGCTTCAACTGGAATAGGCAATCGTGGTAAAGGTTGCTGCGCTGCTAAATTGCTTATTATAATCGGTGTAGGAGTATTTACAGCTTGCGAAACAGGCGAAGGTGTTAGCAATGGGCTATGATATTTGCTTATGTTGTACTGACGTTCGATACTGTCTAAGACGTCTACCTTTTTGTATAATTGATACGATTGATACCAGTTGCCATTCTGCTCCTCAATTCGAGCTTCTGTATAAATGTACAGCTGCTCACTGTTAAGGAATTTTCGGTCGCTTAGCAAGCCAAACAATGATAACGCTGAGTCAAAATCGTCATCTTGTAAACTCTTCATGCCTTGGATGTAATAGGTGTATTTCTTACTGTCTTGATAATTGTCCAGATCCGAGAAAAGCATCAACGCTGCGTCAAACTCTCCATTCTCAAAGAACTTTATCGCACCATTATACCTTGATTGTGGGTTATTCAATTTTTCCAATTGTTCATAACAATATATTTTCCTAGCCGTTGTATCCAAGATGCCTTCACATAGCTCATACAAGCTCAAAGCGCTTGTGTAGCCGTCGTATATTCCCTCCGCATCTTTTACACGCGCTAAAGAATAGCTAGCAAGTTTGCCACTGTCATGGAATTCAGACGGCAACACAAGGAATTTCTTGTATGCTTCTGCATAGTGCTGGTTATCGATGTCTATCATACCAATGCAATACTGGTTATAATTAATCGTATCTTTTTGATCAATAACACTCATCCATGTTTCCAAGATCAATGAGCATTGTTTAGCGCATGCTTCATAATCACCTTCAATAAAAAGCGTGATCATGTAATCGTATGCATCGTTGATGTTAGCGGTAATGCCCGCGTTTACGTAATTTGGTGCTGCACATAGTATGATAATGATTATTACTATGGCTTTCGTTATTATATGACACTTATTATGCATAATGGTACCTCCGTCGGTTAATCTGGGTAAACATCAATCAACGATAAGTAGCTAAAACCACTATTTTCCTGCCGCTTATTAGTTCGTTTCCTTATTGTGCCATTTGATCCAGTAGACATATCAATCATATACCAATTTTCATTCGACTGCTTGTTGAGTATCTTTGCGCTTTAGCTAAAACGCATGTATGCTGGCGCTTCGGCAAAGTAGTAACTGGGGCTGGAGTAATCCGGCGTGGATCTCACATTTGCAGCCCATCATTTGGATGTACACGTACCAAAATGGTACCAGTTTCGCTATAGCATCTATAGGAATGCCGCTAGTGGTTGTGTCAATGTATAAAAGGAGTAAGTGGTGTGTAAGGTTTGCGTTGCTGGCACAAGTGTCGGTGTAATCAAAATATACGGCGTTACTGTTAAGCGACCAAGCGCAATCTGCCGTTCGAAACTGTGACCGCACATTTACCTTGCTGTACGACCAATATGTTATAACATAGTCTCTGTATTTTCATATAAGCGGTCTTGACAATATGTAATCATATCTTATGTGTCGTGAAAATTTCTGTCCGCTAAAGGCTGCAGTATGTTTATTGCGTTTTTAGATGCGATCCTCGTCAATCTCTCCAGTCGCTCCAATGTAGTGTGTATACAACAAACAATCTTTGTATTCGTTATCCGCAATCATTCTCATAAACCACACACTTTACCAATACGAATTAGCTTATCAGAGTATAAGCAATGTTCGCACTCGCTATTCCCCTATGTCAGAGCGGGTCTATATGGCGCAGTCCGCGGCCGCTACAGGTGGTCCCTCGTCATCGTAACCGGTGAGCTTCCGAATGACTCCCGATTGGTCTTTTTTACCTCGCAGTCGCTACAGGGGTTAAGGTAGCAACCACATCAACCGTCAAGCAGCAAATGGCCCTCTTAAGTCTTGCCTCCTGTCTATTGTCGATGGCCATTGGAAAATTCTGCTTGATCTAGTGTATCACTACCTATTCTGCAGGTCAAGAAAATTGTGCTAAAACTGGGGAACTTTTTTCGATATTGCTAAACAAAGCTCCATAACAATATTAGGTCACTCGATAGACGAGAGACCTTTAGTTATGGATGCCAAACTATCTGGAGAATAATCAGCGGAATCATTGTCGGTATTAGCCACTTGATATGTCTCTGAGAACGGGTAAAATAGGTATGGGGTGATTGATTTTGACGCTGACTTACCCAGCGACCGGGTTTACGCCACTGAAGTTCGAAACTCTCAAACAGCTTGTGTACAGCAGGTATAACCTGCTCAAGCGCGCCTTCGGGCTGGATGGCTGCCGATAGTGAAAGAGGACAGGTTGTTGAAGTTTCCGTGGTTCCCTGACGGGGCACCCTCAAACGATATACTTGCCTATACAGACTTGGTGGAGCGGATATGCTGTCATGCGCTGAGCACGAGGAGTGTTTATAAGTTGAACAACGAGTTGTACAACGAAAAGTATCAAGGTACTACTTTTTTGATCTCTCTTGGCATGGGCTGGCACAACCGGCATGTGATTCTTCGAGGGTTGAGCGGGACCTATGCATATGCGAGCATGCGGAAGGCACGAGATGTCGGGTGGGTTGCGTATCATGCACAGTATAGGGAAAGGGACCGGGCTGGGAAAAGAGGGGTTATTTGACAAGAGACTCTGCTGTTTATGCTTTACGGCAATACGGTGAATATGAGTCTCACACAGCAATTTTCTCGGCATGTGAGCCTAACACATACGCTGCTCAGAAAATGCACGTGCGAAAAAGCACAACCAACGAGTGAAGCAGAATACTGCTAGCGAGATAATCAATTGGGTATATTTATATCACCTTCTTCATTCCTGTCAGTACTTTGTCTTGATCCCGGTATCCATGAAGGCCAAATGGAGATTGACACCCACACGCGTCAATCCCCTCAAAACCGCCTCCTATTTACTAACAAAAGCGCCGTTCCCGATCAAGAAACTGGAACAGGTCGCCTTTTCATCTTCCAGGAATGCAGAAGCCATATCAATTGGTTTTCCATCGACGGCAATGACATTCGCAAACCGGTTATAGATGAATTGGCTCATAGGATGCCCTGCTTCGGTAAGCCGCTGCCCATTGATCGTGATGTTCTCAAGAGAAACGCGCTGTACGTCGCTTTCTTCCCCAAAACCTATATATCGGTTGGGTACGCAGGTACGTCCCGTATAGGCGATATTACGGAATGTGATATCGCCGACATGCGACAGTTTCTCAGCAGATAGCCAACACATGGGGCGAATGAAGATCTCCGTCAAACGCGGTTCGCACTGCGGATCCAGCGGTTCGCCGACATTGATGTCTTCAAAAAGAACATCATGCACATACGCGTCGCCGCACGCCTGTACATCACAGGCAATGAACAAAAAATGGAGCACCTCGCAATGACGGAACGTTATGTCGCGCATCTCGTCCGCAATAGTTTCCGCCCCGATTTCTAGAGCACGCCCCCAATCGTTCCACAGAACGCAGTCTTCTACCAGAATATCAGACATAGAAACATGTTCCATGCTACGCCCTGCGACCTGATAACCGCCTTTCAACACGATACAATCGTCGAACGTACGTACAAAGCAATTCCGAATGATCGCATGCCGACTGTTGTACAGATCAATGCCGTCCGAATTATAACGCCACTGGCCGATCACTTTCGCGTTATCGATTTCGACATATTCCGAATTGGCGACAGTCACGGCGAAGCAAGGCGCGTCGTGTAAGATGATTCCTTCCACGCGGATATGGCTTGAACGGCTGATGTGAATGGCGTTTTGGTTCGCCAATCGCGGAATATTTGATACGTCGATGAGACCGCGTCCCTGTATACAAACGTTCTGCGCGTCGTAGACCACCACATAGCCCCGTACGCGCGCTCCGCCCGCAATGTAGAGCGTCTGCCCGGACTTCATCTCAATGCGCCCTGCGTTGTGCAGCCCAGGTGCGAAATAGAGCACAGCATCATCGTTTGGATCTGGCGCATCGATTTCCAGAGGATTGAAGAAGATATGAAGCGGTTTGTGCACACCATTGACTTCCAACGTATAGGATCCGGGTTTTGGCAGCGTAAACGTAATGTTTCTCCCATGTATAGTGAGCGTGATGCCTGCCGACGCCGGGACAACGCGCACGCAAAACACATCAAACCCAACGGTCACACGCAGTGAGGCAGGCTGATCTCCTTCAAACGACACATAGCTAGCGAGCTCGGTTTCGTCCTTGCCGCGCTGCACGCCCCGAAAAATCTGATTCACAGGCATCGCGGACACGCGTATTGGACTTGCGTGCAGTGTTATTCCGCCAACTGAAACGTCGTAATCCGCGCTTGTCGGCTCAAACGGCGGTGTGGGATATGTACGAATCATATTGATTCCTCCGAATGAACGGTAATATCGAGCACCAATACGTCGTGCGGCTTGAGATCCAACGTCAAGGCGGTGCCATCAAAAAAAACCATCCCGCCGCTCAATCGATCCGTAGCGGTGTACGTTTGCTGTGGCAGGCTCAGCGACAGTGCAACTTGCTTCGGACGATTCTCCATATTCCCCACGAACAATCTTCTATCTTTGCCGAATGACCACAAAATCGTCGCGGTCTTTTGATCGTCAGCACGCACGCCGAGCAAATCGCAATCTCCTTCAAGCATGACGCGATCAAGCATGAGGCTACCAAGGGTTTTGTAAAAATCCTCATTCCCCTTTTGCGCGCCGTATATGCTCATTAACGCTCCGTCCAGGAAATTCACTATGCCGTAAAGCACACGGTGCGCTGCCTCGCCGTATGCTTCACGGTTGTATTGTCCGCCAACATACCCGCCCCACTCGGCTGAATCGTGGGAATCCGTCTGGTACACAATCGCCATGCCTTTCGGGGATGTTTGGCGCAGCTCGCTTAGCCATAGCGCGGCATCTGGCCAGGACAACGTGTTCATGGAGATCAAATTCAACGTATGAGGAGAAGCGCCGCGCGGATCGACGATCGGCATCAGTGCGGGGAACATCCAGTGCATATCGTAGTTGTACCGGTATTCGTGGCCTTTGGCGGAATAAGGGCCGTTAGCTTCTGTATAGAAGACAGTTTTGGGGAAATCCGTATGGATTCTTGCGGATATGTCGTCCATCATCCGCATACCAGCGAGCAGCGCTTCATACGGCTGGCGCGGGCAGGCTTCATCCCAGTTTGCGGTTTCGCTCCACATCTGTGCGTCGAGACGAAAACCGTCGACTCCCAATTCCCGAAGGTACAGCAGCATGCAATCGCCGATGTGTTTCTGATAATCAGGGTTTCCCAGATCAAACGATCGGGTATAGGTACGCGCGTACACGCCGCTTTCGTGGCGCATAAACCAATCGGGATGCTCATCCAGATAAGGCGAGCGCGGCAAGTTGATATCATTACAGTCATATTCTCGCGGCCCATGGAAAACCATATCGATGATCACACGCATCCCCAGCGCATGCGCTTTTTGCGTCACGCGCCGTACCCCGTCGGCGCTTCCGTAGGTGATATCAATGTCAAGCATATCCTGTACAGAGTAGGATGGGAAAGGCATGTGCGGCATGATCTCGATCGCATTGAAGCCCAAGGCGCGGATTTCATCCATTCTATCAAAGAGTTCGTTATAATCGCGGAACAATGTTCGCTCGCTCTTGCTGCCTATGAAGACCTCGCAAACGCGTAATTGACGCACTTCTGTGTAATCGTCTTTTCGATCCCATCCATAACGTTGATACGATGCAATGATTTGTTCGATGCATTCCTGCCGCGTCCCGTCGACGACGCCATAATAGAAATCGCCTAGGGATTGCCGATCTCCCTTCTGCATCCAACGCTCACAATGTATCTGCGCGTCCCGCGTAAGCGTTTCGCCATGATGCCATGAGGGCGTATAACAGGGGTATATTTCGCTGCAATACCAGGAGCAAATCGCTCGCTGTGCAGAGGGATCATAGACGCCGAGTATGCCGGGACGATATGCGGGAACATGTTCTCCAAAAAGACCGTGAGAAAGCAGTTCCGCGTGGCGATAGCTGCCCACAGAGCGGTGGAAATCGTAGGGTTCGCTTCGGTTCATCGTATACCCTGGGCAGAAAGGCTCAACTTGCTTTAATGTTTCCGCATCGAGCATATTTGTACACCAGTTCAACCAACGTAGTCTACGTTTCCCTTCTCCTTTGTAAACGATCTCCGCGTTTATGCGGATTCTTGTGCCTTCCGGCGTCCAACGGGTAAACAGTTGAAAACCTCTTCCCATATCGACGTCCAGTGTTAAAACGTTTTCGGCATTCTCTGCACGCAAGAGACAGGCGTCTTCGCCGATGATGTCGTAGAGATCCACATTGTGTATCTGCGCTTGGTTGTTATGCGTGCTGAATCCGTCTACTACTAGTGTGAACAGAGGCGCTTGCTGTTCGGTGACCGCAACGCCGTTTTTTCCGACCCGCAAAACACTCCCGCTTTTCGCGTCATATGCGATTCGCCAGCCATCCAGCTGATACTCGTTGACCTCCATCATTATACACTCCTCTCGATTGATGATCAGCCTTTAACGGCGCCAATCATAACACCCTTTACGAAATACTTTTGGAGGAATGGGTACACCAACAATATCGGCACTGTCGATATGATGATTACCGCATACTTGATGGTTTCCGCATAGGTGTCCTTATAGTCCGCTCCAACGACTTCCATCCCTGTGTCCAGTGTTTTTTGGTTCGCAATCAGAATGCCGCGCAGTATGGCTTGTATGGGCATGTTCTTGTTATCTTTGATATAGATGGTCGCCGTAAACCAACTGTTCCATTGACCAACACCATAATACAAGGCCATAACCGCAAGCGTCGGAAGAATCAATGGCACAAGGATCCGGAACAAGATCACCAGATCATTCGCACCATCGATAAATGCCGATTCTGTGAGCGAATCAGGGATGGATTCCATAGCGGTTTTCGTGATTATCGCGTTATAGAGCGACAACGCGCTCGGTAATATCAACGCCCATAGAGAGTTATACAGACCAAGCCTGTTGATATTGAGGTAGCTTGGGATCAATCCGCCGCTGAAGAACATGGTGAACAGCATGAAGTACATGACCAGCTTCTTGAACATCATACCTTTGCTCGACATGAAATACGCGCATAAAACGGTGGTAATCAAGCTGAGCGGTAGACTGACCCCCATGATCACGAGGATGTTCCGGAAACCGCTTACGAGCAACGGGTGTGAAAACGCAATCTGATACGCTTTGTATGTATATGCGGGCGGCCACCATAGAAGCCCTCTGTGCGCTTCCAACACAGAGCTGCTTGTAAAGGAAGCAACGAGTACGTAATACAGTGGATAAAGCGTGACAACAACCAGCAGCGACATAAACAATATGTTGCCGACATTGAAAGCCTTTTGGAGCGAGGATCTCTTTGCCATATCCGTATCCTTCTTTAAAACAGTCCGATTCCAACCGCGCGTATACTGATCCGATTGGTAAACGCCAGAAACGCCATGTTGACTACGGAATTGAACAGTCCAACCGCGGTGGAATAACTGTAATTCGCGTCAATTAAGCCCTTACGGTAGACATAAGTCGAGATAATATCTGCAGTTTCGTAGGTTGACTCATTATACAAAAGCAGGCATTTTTCAAAACCGATGTTGAGTATAGAGCCCATATTCAGAATCAAAAGCATGATGATGGTAGGCATAATGCCGGGCATCGTGATATGCCAGGACTGCCTGATTTTGCCGGCACCGTCGATCTCAGCCGCTTCGTACAATTGAGGATCCACCCCAGTGAGAGCCGCCAAATAGATAATGGAACTCCAGCCGAGTTCCTGCCAAATACTGGAGGCGACGTAGATTGTACGAAAATAGCCTGGGATTTGTAGGAGAGGCTGCCTGCGGCCTCCGACGAACGCAATGATATCGTTGAAAACGCCATTGCTCAAACTGAACTGCCTGATCAGACCGCAGATGACGACCAGTGATATAAAGTGCGGAATGTATGTGATGGTTTGGACAGTGCGCTTGAATCGATGCGCGCGCAATTCGTTCAGCAACAACGCCAATAGAATCGGCATAGGGAAGCCGAATAGCAATGAGAAGATGCTGAGAAGGAACGTATTGCGAACGATACGCACAAAGTAATAGTCAGAAAAGAAGCTGCGGAAATTTTGAAGACCCACCCATTTGCTACCCATGATGCCGAGCACAGGTTTGTATTTCTTGAAGGCAATCACAATACCATACATGGGTATATAGTGGAAAACAATAAAAAACACAATGACCGGCAACACAAGCAGATACTTCCACTTGTGTCTTTGCCAGTCTTTTATAACGCGCGCGCCGAAACGCGGCTCTTTATAGATCGATGCGTTGGTCATACGCAGTGCCTCCTTCTGCAGACCTCTTTGGAAAGAGAGGGCGACAAGTCATTGCCGCCCTCTTTTCTGGCACTAACTAACGCGCGTTTACACGATCAAGCTGCGCCTGCCGGATGGTTTTGACTCTTTCCAATCCGATTTTGTTTAATTCCGCGAGGTACGCATCCCATGTGTCGAGGCTGCGTTCGCCTGTGACAAATGAGTAGGTTGCTTCTTTGACATAGGTATTGAGGGCGGCGATGGCGTCAGTGGTCTGCTCGTTCTCTTCTTCTGTGGCACCGAGAATCGGCAGTACAATCTCCGCCCAATCAGCGTTTGTCCAATCGCTCTTCCAAACGGCTTCCGCTTCGTTGGAAGCGGCGTCATTGCGCGCGTTGCCGGCTTCGGCACTCTTTATGCTGGGGGCATTGCCGACGACCGCCGTATAGCGGCGCGCGTATTCGACCATGCCTTCCGGCCCGTTCAGGAATTCGTCTGTATATTGGGGATTCCCGTTTTCATCATACACAAACGAGATCCCTTCAATGCCGAAGTTGAATGTATTGATACCTTCACGCGAGTACATCCAGTCGAGGAAACGTACGGCGACTCCGACATCCTTGCACTGTGTTGTGATTGCGTTTGCCATGCCGATGACATCCAAGCCCATCTCGACAAGAGAGCGCTCTCCGCCGACGAGTTTCGGATAAGCGATTGGTTTCCAATTACCATCAGTTCCGTAAACACCTTGCGCAGTTTTGATATGCGCACCGGTCACCTGAAATCCGCTGATCGCGCCGGTCTCGCCGTTCGCGGCTTTGTTAACGACTGCGGTTTCATCGTTCGTCATGAAATCGGGATCAATCAAACCAGCCTTGTACCATTCGTTCAACTGTGTCAGGTAAGCCTTATATCCATCAGAGTCTGCAACATACTGGATCTTCCCATCCTTCTGGAAAAAGCCATTGTTCTGGTTGAACTTGGGCAATCCATACGCGCCGAGGAAAACGTCATTCTCCAGTTTCGGGGTAGAGAAAGCCGCGTTGTACTGGCTCTTAAAGGCTGTCAATACTGCTGTCCAATCGTCAATGGTTTCGGGTGAAGCGAGTCTGACAGCTTCGAGCCAGTCAGTCCGCATCCACGGGCCTTGCCAAGACGTTGCCTGCACTACGCTGGGCGTTCCATAAATACGCCCGTCGTCGGTACGAGTGGCCAGCGCGTAGGTTGGGTTTTCTTCATAGACTGCCATGAGGTTTGGCATGTACTCTTCAGTCAGATAATCGGTCAAGTCAATTATGACGCCATCGTCAAGATAGGTCAGCGCATTGTTGACGATATGCTTCGACCAGATGATGTCAGGAAGGTCACTGGAAGCCATCATCAGGTTGTAGGCCGTATCTGCGTCGGAACTCGCTGGTGGTGCGATCCACTCCACCGTTACACCTGTTAGTTCCTCGATTTTCTGAAACATTAGCGCTTCTGCCTGCGACGTATATGTGCCGGAAATGGCGATGTCCGCAAACCAGACACGTAATGTTGTATCCGTGTCCAGCGGATACCCGCTACCTTCTGCGGTGCCGACCGATGCAAATCCACAAATACAGACCAGCGCCAGGGATATCAATACAGCTAGACTTCTCTTCATAAGGGCTCCTCCTTCAACTAATTGGTTCAATAGGGGTTAGGACAATTGTTACACTCCACACAACTCTTGACTACCGCTATGTGGACTTCTTACAAGAAGTATATCATCTTTTTGTCTAGTTGTCAATCTGAATTTCTATCACTTCATTGGAGAAATATGTCCTACAGCGATAGCGATAGATCCGTTGCTATGATGAGCAAATTTTGGCACCTGACATACTGGTTACTAGCGATACTGCAGTTTATTATCTGCAGAGAACATTGTTGCTATTAGCTTCATCCAGTGTGCACCTTATCTATGTGTACTGATTTGTGTTAACAGTCGTGTAATTCGGACGCATATTGCTCGCTCTTGGTACGGATTTTGTTTTTTGGTTGGATTATTTGTATTGAATACCGTCCTGCTTACTGCTAGAATGACTGCAATGAATCGCTGAAGCATTTGCTGTCATGCGGGAGGGAGGGTTTGGGATGGTGAGAGATATGCACCAGGCAGCTTACGGTAATCAGAAAACCGTCTCTGTGCTTAAGACCTTTCTGCGCAGTTTCCGTGGGTATCAAAAACAGCTGACTCTCTCGCTGATGTTCTTGCCTGTTATTGTTTATTTCTTAGTGTTCCATTATTTCCCTATGTATGGGGTAACGCTGGCGTTCAAAAACTATAGTTTGTCCAAAGGCATTATTCGTAGTCCATGGGTGGGATTGGTTAACTTCAGAAAACTGCTGATGGCTACAGAGTTTGCGAGAGCTTTTCGCAATACTGTAATCATAAGCGCCCTTAAGCTGGCATGCGGGTTTCCAATGCCCATCATCCTGGCGTTGCTGCTCAACGAAGTACGCAGCATACGCTATAAGAAGATAGTACAGACGGTGTCTTATCTACCACATTTCCTCTCATGGGTTATATTGTCGGGTATGTTTATGCAGCTGCTCTCACCCAGTAACGGTATAATAAACTATATACTTGGCCTGGCAGGCATAAAGCCGATATTCTTTATGGCGGATAACCGATGGTTCCGCACTGTATTAATTGTAACTGATATATGGAAAGGAATGGGCTGGGGCAGCATAGTGTATCTGGCCGCTATAGCTGGAATAAACCCAGAGCTATATGAAGCTGCGGATTGCGATGGTGCGACACGTGGCAGAAAGACCGTCAGCATCACCTTGCCCCTGCTGGCACCTACTATTGCGGTGGTATTCATATTAAACGTCGGCGGCATAATGAACGCAGGCTTTGATCAGATATTCAACATGTATACTACATCGGTGCTGCAGACTGCGGACATTATTGATACATATGTATACCGCAATGGTATGGGTCAGATGCAGTACAGCATGGCGACAGCCGCTGGATTATACAAAAACACAATCGGCTTTGCCATGGTGGTACTGACGAATGTTCTCAGTAAAAAAATAAGCGGCAACGGCATTTGGTAGGGGTGATAGTAAGATGATAAGCACACGGCGTCATGTTTTCAGTGTATTTGACGTGGTTAACACTATCATCCTTGGGGTGATGTGCCTGACGATTATCGTACCGTTCGATCATTTGCTCAGCATATCACTCAGCCCCTCGTGGGTGGCGACGAAGGGTGGATTACATCTGTGGCCGGTTTCATTCACAATCCAGAATTACCAGCAGGTGATACGCAGCCGTTTGATTTGGGTTGGTTACCGCAACACACTGATACGCACGGTATTGGGTACCGCGATGCAGCTATTCGCAACGTCGCTGGGGGCGTATGTGTTAAGCAAGCGTTACTACCCTCATCGTGCGTTCTGGACGCTGTTTATAGTATTCACCATGTTCTTTTCTGGTGGGATGATACCATCATACCTGTTGATGAAGAATCTGCATCTGTTTGACAACTACCTCGTGCTCGTGTTGCCAGGACTTGTCAGCGCGTACAATCTGGTGCTCATGCGCAATTTCTTCACTTCACTGCCGGAAGAATTGGAAGAATCAGGGCTGATCGACGGTGCGGGGCGGTTCACGATTTTCATGCGAATTGTGTTGCCCTGCTCAGCGCCGATACTGGCGACTATTGGGTTATGGCTGGCTGTCGGCCACTGGAACGCGTGGTTCGATGCACTGATGTATATGCGTGATGCAAACAAGTTCGTACTGCAGATTGTACTGCGCCGTATCATTCTGGAAGGGACGCAGCAAATGCTCGAATTAAACCCCGGAGCGCTGACCAATGAGACGCCTCTGGTAAGCCCCGACGGTTTAAAGGCTGCAAGCGTATTCGTGGCGACGCTGCCCATAATCTGCGTTTATCCATTCATACAGAAATACTTTGTCAAGGGCATAATGGTGGGATCGTTAAAAGGTTAACAGTCGGGCATATCGGCGGAATGGTCCGCCGTTATATAGTAGGAGGAGGGTTTCATATGCGGACAAGGCGGTTTTCGGTTTTGGTATTCTGTTTAGCCCTGGTGGTGTCGATGTCGGTGCTCCATACGGGCGCGGCGTCGACCGTGCCGGTCAAGTGGTCCGGCAAGATCAGCGTATCGCAGTATCGGTTCGCGCCGATTGAGAACGATGTCATAACGCCGCTCATCGAGCAAAAGCTGCGTGATGTGTATGGCTACGATGTCACATTTGAACCGGTGTACATCGAAACGAACCAATATCTGGATCTGATTAACCTGCGCATCGCATCGGACGACGCACCAGATATATTCAAGGTGCAGAACGACACGGCATTCCAGCAGTACTGTTCGCAAGGCGCAATCGCCATGTGGACTGAGGAATTCTTCCGCGAAAACGCGCCTGACGTGGCGGCTTTCCTGGATGATGGCGGACCATTCGGGTCCAACAAAGCCATCGTTAACGCCGCGTGGGATATGTCGAAGTACGAGGGCAAGATGGCGGTCGTGCCGCTGGTCAGCAGGAACACGGGCTCATTGATAAGCGTTGTCTACAATACACAGTGGCTGAACAAGCTGGGCGCACAGGTTCCGGAAACACTGGACGACTTTGTTGCGCTCATGTATCGGTTTAAGAATGAGGATCCGGATGGAAACGGGCTAAATGACACGTATGGGTTTTCATCGACTATGCTCGACGTTATATTCGGCGCGTATGGCGGGTTTCCATGCTTCCTGGATGAGTTTTCCTTCGGCGTTGGCGACTATGGCCATTGGTATGACAATGGCGAAGGCGGGTTGATCTGCGCTGATGTGCTGCCCAGCAACAAAGACGCGCTGGAGCTGATACATCAGCTGTACGCGGATGGCGTACTGGATCCCGAATTCGTGACGGGCGAAAACAAGGGCGGCAGCTGGGCCATAAGCCACTCGCTCGTTAACGGCAGGGTAGGCGTAACGCATTCGGCGGGTATGGCTAATTATGCGCCGGCTGAAGTTAACGGCGGCAAGCCTGGTTCAATGCTGGCTGAATTCCAGACTATACAAGGCGCTGATGCCGAAACCACCATCGGTCCATGGATTACGGGTCCGGAAGGTAAGGTTGGCGGATTCCTGCGCTATTCCATACTGGTCGCAGGCGGAAACGTATACAACGCGAAACTGAACAGCGATACAGAGAAGTTAGCGGCTATATTCCAGATCATGGATATATTCGTCAACGACGACGAACTCTCGCTGTTGGGCCGCTTCGGCGTTGAAGGTGTGCATTACGAGCTGCAGGAAGGCGGCTGGCTGAAGGCTAACTTCACATCCGCCGAAAATGATGCGAAGGGCATTGGTCAGCTTCGCGGCGTATATGGCCCGGAGCGTCCGTTCAATGAAAATATCTACGCACTTGAAGCACTGGCTCCAACAGTACAATGGCGAATGGTAAACCAGGCGGCTTACCCAGGGCTTGCGGCAAGCGTCGGTTATATCTCGAAGATATATGCAGCGCTGCCCTCCCAATCCGAGTATAGTAGCAACTTGATGACATTTCGTAACGAAACCTGGCTGAAGTTCATCCAGGGCGCGCTGTCGCTGGATCAATATGACAGCTATGTCCAGGAATGGTATGCTCGCGGCGGTCAGGTTCTAACCAACGAGGCGAATGCCTGGCTGGCCGCGCACGAATAAACCTGGCTGGTTGATAGACTTACGGGGTTTGCGCTTTCCGCGCAAGGTATGCATACTCTTTAGGCGTAACCCCGTAAGCTTCCTTAAATTTCTGGCTGAAATAGTGCGGTGTTTCATACCCGGATCGGTTGGCTATCTCTGATATAGATAGTGTTGATTCCAATAGCAGCCGCCGTGCGCTTTCAAGCCGCTGCTGAGTTACGAAACCCGTAATCTGTGTCCCTGTGTATTCCTTAAAAATGCGGCTTAAGTAACCAGCGCTAACCTTATGGAAGTCCGCGAGGTGGGTCAGGCTGAGATCTTCTGACAGATGATCGCTTATATACATGCGAACATCGGCGGCAATCTTCGCGGAACGGCTGTCATCCTGTTTATGGCTTGCGATAAGAGAGCGTGTTTCACTGCGCAGCAGCATGGAGAATGCATCGATGTCGCGAGCGGCCGTAGTATTAACGTGTAAAGCTGCGACTTGATCCTCCGACCAGATATGCGCTTCCAGTGCGTATCTGGACAGTATCTGCGGCAGTGACTGCAGCTTCTCCTGCATGAACGATAAGGGAAACTGCCCGTTTCGCAGGGTATCGATAACGGCGCGCGCTGCTTCGCAGGCTTCATCGGATAGATTACGGTGCAACTGCTTTTCATACGATCGAAGCAGCGCGTCGATCTGAACGCTTGACAATGATGAGCGTTTGGTTAGCTCACTGGCGAGGAACACATACTGTTCCGGATGGAAGTATCTGTATTGTAAAGCGGAGCGCGCTGAAGCGATGCTCTCTGACAGATCAAGCGGGCTTTCAACCCACTCGCCCAGCGACAGGCATACGCAGCGTGCGGGGTGTTCAGGCAGACCTGAGAGGATGTCGTCTGCCAGGTTTGGTACATCAGAATCCGCGGCCAGCAAAATGATGATCTCATTCTCGCGTTCTTCCGTGACGAGGGCTTGGCCGATGAAACGCGCTTCGATGCACTGGGTTATCTCGATCTTGAACAGTAATATGTCCTTGTCGTCAACTATTTCGCCCAGGCGATCATCCAACAGCAGCATAGCCGCAAGGTAGTGCTTGCCCTTGAATGAGCTGTTGATAAGCTCTAACCGTTTGAGCAGCGCATCCTGACTATGGATGGTGTGTCCTGTGAGACTGAGAATAAGGTTGTGCTTAAGCAGCGGCTTGTTGGTTTCCAAGGTGCGGTTCAGCTCAGACACCGTTGAGTTAAGGTGGAGTATCGCACTGTCGATGAAGGCATACTCATTGAGCGATGGCGCACCGCCCGTGAATATCGATCGTATGGTCGAAACAATATTCCGCAGCGGCGAGTACATGGTTCTTGAAAAGAGCCATGCGATGGCTGTGCCAACCAGCAGGCAAAGCGCGCAGATCAGCATCAGCCATTTTTGCAGGTTGAACAGCGACGCATAGAATGTCTGCACTGGACTGAACAGCACTATGCGCCAGCCGTTTGAAAACGCGGGCGATGCGGAGGTGAAATGTCTAACGCCGTCAATGGATATAAACTGGCCGCGTTCGCCTTTTGGCATATATTCACGCGCGGCGGTTCCATACTTCGGAAGACTGTCAGCGGTTTGGGCTAAAACATTCCCTTGCGCATCGATCAGTATCAGCGAGAAACCCTGATCTGCCGTAAGCTGACCAAGCATGTCGCGCAGGTATTGCGTATTGATATCCGCAACGACATAACCTACCGCCTTCTCGGCAGGCAGAGTCGTGGGATACGCATGGGTTAACCGGAGCGTGACTTGGTGTAATTGGCCATCAGTGACGGTATCAATCTCGTGCCAGCCGACTGTTGATGGCCATGTTGCTGAGTTCCAGATAGGATCGTCTTCCGCATGATGTGTCCGGGTATCCAGAAGATACAGTCCTCTTTTGCTGGACAGTACCATCCGATGCCGAACGCTGAGCAGGTATGCCTCATTGACGATGCCATTAGTGGAGAACACCGCCTGGTTCAGTTCATTTAGCGTAGAGCGGATTGCTGGCAGGTTAGGCTCCGCCGGACTGAATATCTGGCTATAGATCCTCGTCGAGCCATCGGCGGACATGAGGCGCGTGCTGATATCTTCTGCACGGCTGAATATGTCAGTCTCAATCAAATTGCGGTACTGCATCAGCAATGCGGATGTGTGATTCGCAAGTTCCGCTTGATAGGATCTAGACGTAAGATAGTTCGCGCTGACTGCGATTATGGCTGATACCAGGAACACAGCAATAACATACGTGAGCATTAGCTTCACGAAAACGCTTTGGTTCCGAAATCCGTTCCATATACGCAGGCGCATATTGCAGTCTCCTTCCAGTTATAGCGGGCAGGCAGCTGTAATATAGAGTATAAGGTTTATGGCGAACGATGTCAAAGAAAATACGATAAAAGGAGGTTAACATGCCCGAGTTGCTGACCACGTCGACGATTTTCAGGTACGATACATCAGAACTGGCAGATAAGGCAGCAGCCGATGCGGAGATACGGCGCGATGTTATGCTGCGTACACTGCTGGAAGCAAACCCTGAGACAGAACCGCATGGCGGGCTGGCTACCATTCAACTATGTCTGGGGAAAGCTACAGACGATGTGTTCTCCCGCATAAGCCGCAGTGCGGAATGGTTTGAGCGTATACCGCCAGGATACAGGACATCCAAAGGCGAAGGTGACTTTACCGCGCAAAAACTGTTCAGAGGTATGATTGTTTGCCCTGAAAAGTATCCTCCGGCCTTACTGAATAAACTGCACAGGTTTTATCAGGATAATGATTTCTTCAGCATGTACGAATCGGAGAACCACAGGCTGCTTTCCAACACGCCCAAATATCTGTATGGAACCTGTTTCCCCGATGCGTTCCTGAATTGGTGCGGTGAAACGGGTATGCAAGCCGCGGAAGCAGGGCGCGTATGGCTGCGCGAGTATCTGCGATTCCACGCGGCGCACGGCTGGGCGGAATTCGACTCAAATGGATATATGACCGAATTACTGGCGTGCCTCATTGATCTATATGATTTTAGCCGCGATGAGGATATAAAGATGATGGCTTCGATGTCTATGGATACGCTTCTGCTGGATATGATACTGGATAGCGTAAACGGATTATACGGCGGCGCTCATGGACGCATATCAGCGGCATCCGCAATGGATCACACGGCTGATGGTACACTGGGGCTGTATCATCTTTATTTCGGTCATCCATTCGCGTCTGATAGCTGCATTGCGCGGCCATACGCCGCGCTGATGACTGAGTACAGGCCTGATCGCAGGATTTATGAAATCGCGCTGGGTCGAGTATTCCCTTATATCAACAAAGAGAGCTGCCACCTGCACTGTATCCCGCTGGATCCCTGCGTAACGGGCAATATAAGCAAGTACACCTACTGTACAGCTCAGTACACGCTTGGCGCGGTAAACTGGCAAGATGAGTATCCAACAGACAGTGAAACGTTCTGGTACGCGCATCATCAACAGCATGAATGGGCGATGGGCTTCGCCGCGAATCCACGCGCCAACATATTCACACATCATCCAGGATCATTCAAAGAGCATAACCATTGGGTCGGCGATTTGGGATGCTGCTGCGTCAGGACATTCAGTGATCAGAATGTGGTGTTGGCGACATATGACATCGAAAACGGCCAATCCATATCCCGCGCGTCCGATACCGCACGCGAACGCCGTGGATACCCTGATGCATACGAACACGCATACCTGCCTTACATTAATGCATACCTGCCCAGTAATGAATTCGATGAAACGATCCAGGAAGGATCTTGGTGGTTTGTGCGGCTTGGCGATCAAGCGGCTGGGTTGTACTCCGAAACGCCGCTAATGCCCGCCGATGAATCCACGCGGCCAGAGGATCCGCCGATGGTTGAACTGCGCGCATCAGGATTACATCACGCATGCGTATGCGAGGCATCGCTGCCTGGCGAATCGTTCGCAGCGTTTCAGGCGCGTCTGCTAAGCAATCCCATTTCATTCAATAAGCAAACTATGGCGTTAATTTATCGCACACAGAACCGTGAACTGCGCCTGGCGCCAGATGCGCCTTCAGTTAACGGCGAGACGCAGGATTTCCCATACCCAACGTTCGATTCGCCGTATGTGCATAGCGAAGACGGCTCGCCGCTAATTCGGGTGAATGGTCCGCGTTCCGTCACGCTATACGATTTTGAAAAAACAGAGGTAACGGAGGTTTCACTATGACCATTAATATCCATGAGGACATTCCTGTCTCTTATTCGGTCGATGTCGTGGTGGTAGGCGGCGGGCCGGCTGGTATCGGTGCGGCGTTTATGGCGGCGCGCAATGGGCTCAATGTACTCATCATTGAGCAGATGAATTGCCTGGGCGGCATAGCATCGGCTGGATGGCACGGCCATATATGCTGCTACGACACATGGAATGATAAGACGCGGCGCATTGTCGGCGGTACATGCTGGGATTTGGCAGAACAGGTAACACGCGACGGATATGGCACATATGACGGAACACACTTCGAATTCGAGGTTGAATGGTTTAAGTATGCAGTGGAGACCATGGCAAAAGCCATTGGAGGTATACAGATACTGTACTATACTCAGTTCAGCGGCGTTGTAATGGACGGACGGAATATAGACTGTTTGATCATCCAGAACAAAAGCGGACGCCAGGCTGTTAAGGCGAAGATTGTGATCGACTGCACGGGTGATGCTGATGTAGCTGCCAAAGCCGGCGTACCATACGAGAAAGGCCGTCCGGGCGACGGGGCTATGCAGCCGATGACGCTCATGTTTCAGATGGGCGGTGTCGATGCGGAGGCATTCAGCCAGTTCCAGAATCATGATTACTTAACAAAATATAACGTTACTGAGCGAAAAGGTATGGAAGAGGTATTCCTCGAGGCTCAACGCGATGGGTTTATGGAACCATTCCAGACACGCTCGATGGGCTGGTGGTGGTGCGCGACGCGGCCGGATCAAATGGGTGCAAACTTCACCCATATCAACCATCGCGACCCAACAAACACGGAAGATCTGACATATGCGACTATTGAAGGCCGGCGGCAGACATTTGAATCTATACGTGTATTCAACCGTTATATACCAGGCCTGAATGATGCCTGGGTCAGCCACACCGGCGCCCTGATAGGCACCCGTGAAAGCCGCAGGATTAAAGGTGAGTATTGCATCACAGTCGACGATTTGGCGCAGCAGCGTGAATTTGAGGACTCTATTGGTTATGGCAGCTTCTTTATTGATATACATAATTGCACAGGACCGGGCATGGATACGGAAACCCATTACCCGGATGTGGGTTTTCATTATCAAATACCATATCGGGCATTGGTACCGATGGAGGTTGACAACCTGCTCGCTGCAGGGCGATGCATCAGCTGCGATCACATAGCATTGGGGAGCCTGCGGTTGATGCCGCAATGCTTCATAGAAGGTGATGCCGCCGGAGCCGCCGCCGCAATTGCATTAGCGACGGGACATTCACTCCGCCATATCGATACATCGTTACTGCAAGAAACCTTGCGTAAACATGGAGCGATCATCACGTCATCGGACATCGTTTCTCAGGTGTTCGCATGAACGCGCCTATGGGTTTCGTATCACAAATCACAAATCACCTTGACGCTCTGTTTGAGGCAAGCGCGCGCAGACCGCTGGCCGACGGGATGTGGATGTCGGCGATTGATCCGCAGACAGGCGGTTTCCCATCACAGCCTGATAATCCATCCCCGATTTCATACGCATGGATGCAGGAAGGGTGTGCCTTGCTGCCTGGTAAACGCGCGTACCGCAATATCGATGCACCGAATGGATGCTCGCTATACTGGGATCAACCGCTTGCAGCGGCTGCCGTAAATATAGGCGGATCATATAAGCAAGCAGCAATGGACTATATGCGCGCATACATCAATAAATGCACTACCGATAATGGTATGCTGTTATGGGGTAATCACTATTACTTCGATATGCTGTTAGGTAAGCCAGTGCGGTTTGATGGTAATGAAACGCCTGCCCCCGTTGACCTGCTTACCGAAACGGGCGATATGCATGAGCTGCGACCATTTACGCCAGCATGGGATTTATTCTTTTGCATTGATCATGACTGGACCGAAAGATACATTCGTGTGATGCTGGAAAAGCATCTGTTCGATCCTGCAACAGGCGGATTCAACAGGCACGCCAATAAGAAAAAAGGTTGTGCATTCCTGGAGGCAGGCGGCGTACTGATAGATACGCTGGCTATCCTGTACGCAAGGACAAAGCGCGATACAGTGCGGGATGCGCTATTGAAAATGGCGCGGTACAGTTTCGCGTATCGTGATGAACACACGGGACTGATTGAGAACAATCCAACGGTAGATCGATGGGATAAATTTATCAGCACAACGGAATGCGGGTTGTGGGCAGGCGCACTGCTGAGAGCGGCTTCATTGACTGATATGCCGGAACTGGGTGATATGGCTGCTGCCGTACTAAGCGCTTACCTGCATTATGGTTGGGATACTCAGACGGGCAAGCTGTTTGGGCGGTTGAACGTCAAAGACGGATCGCCTGACAAAGGGCTAAAGTCCACGCTGTTCCAGCCTCTGGAGTATGCAAGTGCGGTGGATCCAATATATCCTAACCATGATACGCCGTATTCGTTCATGGAAGCATGTCTTGATGTATACCAATCAACGAAGAATGCGCTGTATCGTACTGCGGTCGAGCGCTGGATAGGCATCATTAATGATGAGCTTCTTGATGAGGGCAGCACTGTATATGCAGAGCATTATGGGCGCGCTATCTTGTTATGCCTGCGCGCTGAAGATTACGGTATTCCAGGGCGAAAGCTTGCGGAACACATAGCCCAGCGTGCGTTAACACGGTTGTGTCATGGACGCCTCCTGATTGGACACGACGGCTCAAGGTATTACAGTGCCGTTGACGGTATTGGTTATCTGTTTCTGGGATTAATGTATCTGGAAACCGGAACCAGACCTAACCTATTCGGGTTATCGGTATAGCAGCAGGTGTTAAAGGGGGATATTCGCAGTGATACTCCCCCTGAATCGATTATGCAGAATGCTTTAGATAGTTGCTCTATCCGCTTAAGAAATGGAATGATAAAAACAAAAAGCAGGCTGCCGCTGTCCAAGTTTATCTGAACAAACTAAGGAATGATGTGTCTCATGTGCCGAAGGGAAAAATTTACAGCCATTTTCTAAATTCGGAATTGCTGGGTCCGTGTGGGCCGATCTTCCACACGGGAATGGAGAGGTGGTAGAATCACCCTGCCTGCTTTCATTATGACGAAGTCAATGCCATCTCGCTCCGTGTGGGACGATCGTCACACACGGGAATTGAGAGGTGCGAAATGGGTGTAATCCCACTGTCCTGGTTAGCCAGCCATAACAGATTTGCTGCCTTTCTGTGCCTAAGATGGCACAACGCCATTAACAAGGTTTGTAGTGGGAGCATGTCCTCGCACTTCACGTGATGACCGTCATGCGAAACTTGGCCAGATGCGAAGGGGTTACTGCAACAACCGACAGGGTCGATTTTTTAGCTTGTGGGCTTCTGCCCACACCTTACCCGTGCTTCTTCCACGGGGGTACCAGCGGGTTGGCATAATGGTTACTATGCATACGCAATCAGTTTTGAATATTATACATTCTATACATCAAAGATATATGCCTATGTAGTCATAATATTTAAGACAACTTCTATATCTCTTACCCGGACGCCTTCTTTACAGCCACTTAATTTGCTGATAGTAATGCCTCCTTACAGAGCAATCATAGCTATGTGAAAATAATGTTTAGCAAACAGCCAACAGGCCATATTGCGGTCTATCCACTCGCTCCATACCACCAATGGTAGCAGCATGCGTTTTAAGGCCTCTGGCAGCCTCGTGACGCGTCTTTAGCGCAACGAACGTAATTCTAGTTTCGAATATCAAAACGCTCCAAGGTGCCTTAAAACGCAAGTCAGAAACGCATGCGCTGCGCTATCTGTCCTGCGTACCGTTATAAAGTCCTTAGGATTATATAAGCAATTGCCGTACCAGTTTCCGAAGATTCCCTTGCATTTTCAGCTTCTGTCGTGTATAGTTGTTGTAGTTGTGTGTCCTTACGCTTGTTAAGAATCACCTGCTAGACAAAATAGCCAGAAATCCTTTGGTATTGGAAGGTGTTGGAAATGCGGTTCCCGATATGGTTTCCTCGATCGATTCGCTTTTATAAGAGCTTTTTCTCATTTTTATTAATCGTTATTCTTATACTTGCATTTACAAGTATATTTATTATTTCTGCGAACCTTAAGGAAGCAGAAAAGTCCATTCGGCAAGGCAGTCAGGACACGCTCCAAAATGTAGCGGTATTATTTGACAATCGACTCAAAGAACTCAACACGCTTGCCGTTCGAATTGACAATAATGAAAAACTGCAAAGCAGGGGAATCTACGAAAATGCAATTGGAGAAGTCAATGCGATAAAAGAACTGAAAAACTATCGTTTACTGAATACATTCTTGAAAGAAATTGTTTTATTCTATTATTCTAATGATGATATGCAAATTTATACAAGCCAATATAAATACAATGCTAAGACATTTTTCTCTATATTCTCATTCTCCAATTGGTCTGAGGATGCGCTCATTTCCTATCGGCTACAAAATACGGTGCCTGCCGCATTGCCGATGATGCAGGTTATTCAGCATGACGGTTCGCAGATAATAACGAATTGCTTGTGCCGATTTGCGGCGCTTCCGCTAGGCACATCCGCCTCAAACTGTATCCTCTTGTTTTTAATCGATGAATACCAATTGAATGAATTGGCGCGTACCGCGCTCGGCGGTCAGGAAGGCATTTTTACAATAGAGAGCGGTGATACAACCTATTATCGCTATATCTCAACCTCTCATCCAAAAGGAGCATCCCCTTCAAAAGATCATACTATCGTAACCGCGAATTCACAGGTGATGCCTTGGGTCTATTCCATTTCCATACAATCAACGCTATTGCTGGCAAACGTCCGAGAGATGCGGAATCGGTCCATCCTGATTCTCTCCACGTTTTTCCTGGCAGGTGTTGCTCTGTCCTTTTATCTAGCAAATAAACAGTATTATGCACTGAAGAAAGTCGCGGGCAAACTCACAAAAACGGATGGCGCGGACGAATTGCTGCAGCTTTCAGACGGTTTGGATACCATTCTTCAACAAAACCGAGTGCTGCTGGAACAGTTGGATACTCAGCAGGAAGCGTTACAGAATAATAAAAACATTTCATTATTACTCGGAACACAGGACGATGTGTATCCGCTTGCTGAAACATGGAAACACCGATGTGGCGTCATACTGGTGATGGTCGATGAGGTTATGGATTGGCAAAAGCAGCATTCCAATAAAGAGCGAAACATTCTTTGCAACAGCATATGTAAAATACTGGAAGAGACGGCGCAGGAATTTGGCAATGGTTACAGCGTATGCATGCCGGACGGTGTATCGTGCGCCTTGCTGATGGATGCGGATACAGATCAAGATATGAAACAACTGGCGGTAGAAGTACATGCGTCGCTACGGCAGTACTTTACATTTTCATGCACGGTCGGCGTGAGCGGGTTATGGGATTCCCCTGAAGACGCCCATCAGTGCTATCTGGAAGCCAGTGCCGCCGTACAGCATCGCTTTTTGTCCGGTGGCGGCCAAGTTCTTTTCTTTCACGCGCTGCAAGGCACTAGAAATACAGGAAACACACGCGGTACGGATCATGAAGTAGCTGAAATATACCCCTTGGAGAAAGCACGGGCTTTGGCCTCGCATATCCGCCAAGGGGAAAAGGACGCTGCCTGCGAAACACTGCATAGTATCATGGAATATTTTAACACTCCTGATCTGCCCTCTGAAGAAGCGCTGCTCGCCATCGCAAACTTGATCAACATACTCAAACAGGTTCAGAGCGATCTCCGCCTGAATCTCACCACGCCGCAGCGCCAGATGATACGAATGCTGCTTGGGCAGGTGACAACGTTTGAACAAACCCAAGAATGGCTATTTGACATCGTTGAAACGCTATGCCAGGAAGCCCAGGACAAACATAACGAGATACGCAATATGCGTATGAAGCGAATGTTGAGCATTATTCATGAACATTATAACGAACCTACTTTTTGCCTCAATCAGATTGCGGAAGAGATGCAGCTTTCCCCATCGCATACCACAACGCTCTTCAAAGAATATACCGGGGAAACATTGATGAGCTATGTTGATGCTCTGCGTATACAAAACGCTGTCATCCTTGTCGAAACCACGAAGCTTCCGATACGGGAAATCGTCTCTCAAGTCGGATACACGGATCCAACAAACTTCATCCGGAAGTTCAAGGCGCTGAAAGGTATGACACCGACAAGTTACCGTCAAGTTGCACAAAATACCGAAAAAAAACCATAACTCCAAACCGGATACGATCCGATCAGCTCAATTTTGCGCTAAATAAATTTACACCAAAGAACCGCCGATTGCAAAAAGGATGTCGGTCGTTTAGGATGTGGGTAATGATCGCGAAAGGAGTTGCTCGAAGAGTGGAACCATCGGCTGTGATTCGCCCAAAGGTCATGACGCCAATAAATGCGCCGTTGAAAAATAGAATTCTGAAGAATTGGCAGTTGTATCTGCTGCTCCTTCCGGTCATTGCCTACTATATTGTTTTCAAATACTGGCCTATGTACGGGGTGCAGATTGCGTTGCGAAAATACATGGCGGTTCGGGGTGTATGGGGAAGCCCTTGGGTTGGCCTCGCCAATTTCAGGCGTTTCTTCAAGTCCTTTTATTTCAGCCGACTGCTTTTGAACACGCTGAAGATCAACATTGTGACATTGCTGGTGGGCTTTCCGATACCGATCCTCATGGCATTGATGCTCAACGAGCAGCGCGGAAACAGGCTGAAGAAGACGATTCAGATGGTCACCTACGCCCCGCATTTCATCTCTGTTGCGGTGGTGGTCGGCATGCTGCAATTGTTCTTCGCCACTCAGTCCGGCATAGTCAATCTCCTTCGAAACCGAATGGGCTTTGCGTCTGTCGCATTTCTAACCTCTCCTCAATCCTTTTTACCTATGTATGTACTTTCCGGGGTATGGCAGGAAGCGGGATGGAATTCTGTTATCTACATTGCCGCAATCGCAGGCATTGATTACAATTTATATGAAGCGGCTTATCTGGATGGTGCTGGTACGCTGCGGCGGATTTGGTATGTAACACTGCCGTGTATCGCGCCGACCATTATCATATTGCTCATTATGAGAATGGGTTCCATGATGAATGTCGGATTCGAGAAAATTTTCCTGATGCAAAACGGCCTTAATAAAGAAGTATCCGATGTGATATCAACGTATGTCTATCGGGTTGGTCTGCAGGAAGCGGACTACAGCTACTCCTCGGCGGTGGGTCTGTTCAGCTCTGTCATCAATTTCGCGCTGCTTGCGTCGGTGAATGTTCTCTGCAAGCGCGTCAGTGAAGTAAGCCTTTGGTAACACACGCGCGAGAAAGTCCATCGGTGAAATGTCAAGAGGGAAAAACGAGAGAAAACGGCAGTGAAGGCGGTGAAAAAGCGCAGAAAATACTCCTCAATAAACCCTGGCTAAGAAGGTCAAAGATTCATGGAAATCTTT
>BNUH01000028.1 GCA_025997215.1 Clostridia bacterium | reverse complement strand
GACTGCGTTCTGGCTGTGGTGCAGGGGGGAACGGGCCTCTGGCTCCGAGAACCTACTTCCGCTGCGGCGGGTGCTTTCCTGGCTGGGCGCTTCTTTATGGTTGATGGGTTTACACAATTGGTGCGGCACTACCTGTTCCATTAACAGATAATCATCACTGCGCCGTAGGAATTGCCGCTGCGCCATTTGATAGCACTATCATATGCCACCTCCGAATTGCTTCAATCTCCTCGAACCCATGTCAACAAGTCCGCTAAATCACAGAAATCCCCAACGATGCGATCCGCACCTGCCTGCGCCAACCGTTCGGCCTTCCTCTCGCTGAAGCCGCCGCGTGCCTCATCCGACGCAACGCCCAGTGTCCTCGCGCCGGCTTCCTTTCCCAACCGAATCTCGACCTTCCCATCGCCGACGACAAGCACATCCCAACCAAGTATGCCTTGCCCGCCGATCAGCTCCCGGATCAACGATTCCTTGGAGCAATCCTTCTTAAGCGGCGGCGCGCCGTCGATCCGCTCGAAGTAATTGGCGAGTCCCAACGCGGCCGCCTCGTGCTTGACGTCGGCGTCGTCGGTTCCGCTGGCGGCGAACAGTCTTGCCCCACCAGCCCGCAGCGCTTCGAGAAACGCCTTCGCCCCCGCGACCAGATAACGATTCGGCGATACCCGACCGCCGATAACATCCTCGACGCGTCCACCGACCGACTTCATAAGCATCTCATTATACAACGCCTTGTAGTCCCACGCATCCAGCACCACCGGATTCTCGCCGCGCTCGATCACTTGCTCGCGCAGCCACTCCATCTGGAAGATCGTCTGAATGCCCGTCGACTGATCGATATACGCATCCACCAACGCGCCGACGGATTCAGGATTGCCAGGCGCGATCTGTTCGGTCATGAGCGCATGCATATCGCTCTCCCAGCCGCAGCGGAATGTCGACAGTGTGCCGTCAAAGTCGAACACGACAACGCGCGGAAAAGATACTTTAATCATAACGAACCTCCCGCTGCGAACACTGCTTCGATTTCGTCCGCGCTGGCCGTACCGGTAACGCCAATCTTCTGAACCGTCACAGATGCTGCGGCGTTCGCGATATAACCCGCTTCGACAAGCGTCGCGCCGGAAGCCAGGCTCAATGCCAGCGCCGCCATGAACGTATCCCCCGCGCCGCAGATATCTAGCGGCGGTTTTACCGGAAACGCCGGGATTTTTACGACGCTCTCGCCATCGGAAACCAGACTGCCGTTCCCGCCCAGTGTAATGAACGCGCCGCGACCATTCCGCCGTGCGAAAGCCATCGCTGCAGCGGGCAGATCACCGGCTGAATCAGGGGCAGCGGTGGCGGCTTCAATATCGTTAGGCTTGATAATCATGTTGTGAAAACAACCGATCCGCTCGCGGCTATCCACAATAATCATCAAACCCTGTCGGCTCAACTCATCCAGCGCATCGATCACGCGCTCCATAACGCAGCCCGAACTCAACTGATCGCAAACGCACAGCACGTCCAATTCAGACGCGGCCGACCGCAATCGCCGCAGCATCTCGTCGATATCGCTGTCCGTCGGCGGTAACTCATTCACGAAATCCAGACGCGGATCTTCGTAAACGACGTCCGATATTCCATGCCGAATAGGTTTTATATAAGCTGCCGTAACGCGCCCCTCTGCGCTGACAACGCCGTCCGTATCGATGGCGAGCCCGTCCAATGCCCGAGTTAGCAGACCGCCGCGCCAATCGGCACCGATCACGCTGAATACGGAAATCTTTGTCGGATTAAGCGCGGCTACGTTCGCGGCGACATTCGCGCCGCCGCCAGGGCTGACTATCTCGCGTACGATGGGCAGCGGATGATGCGGCGTTTCCCTCGACAATTGGCTGCGCGTCATATCGGCATGCCAATAAATGTCAACGCACAGATCGCCGAGCACACCGACGCGAGCATTACGCATACTGTGCAACAATTCATCGACACGTTTCGCACTGGGTATAACAGCCGTCAACATAGCAACCCCATCAAGGCATTAACCCTACGGTAAAGCGCCGGAATCGTAGCCGCGTGATCACCGACGAAGTGCCAGCCCATCCCTCCACGGCTGACAGGCCGATTGACGATGTTCTTGCGCGGCCGATAGTAATACTGCGGATCATCGTAGCCGATGGGTTTTTTATAATCGCCTAGATCGACCAGATCAAAGTTGGCAGTGGTGATATCAGTCGTTGGATGACCCAAATTTCGCGCAATGGACAGCGCTTTGAGGAACACCTCCGGTCCGATGACGGCCGATCCGAAGTTCAAGAACACGCCGCCTTCCAACTCCGCCACCGATTCGCACAGCACCTTAAAATCCTGCCCGCTGGCAAACCCGATCGCGGCGAAATCCGCGCTCGGATGCTGATGAATGATGTCGGTTCCCAGCGCGATGGAATATGTCGCCGGAATCCCCATCCTCCACGCCTGATACAACACGCACTCATCCTTGTACGGAAATTGCGCAGGATGCTCGTCGATATATTCAGCCAGCGCTCGGCCGTAACCCTTCCCGCTCGCCGCGCCCAGCCGAATCGCCTCGTTCATCCAAGCCCCGGTTTCCTCCCACATCCCAAACGTCCCGTCCTCGATGGCGGTCGGGACGTGCTCGGACGTGCCGCCCAGATAAGCCAGCTCAAAATCATGGATGCTGCTCGCGCCATTCCCTGCGAGGTGCGTGACAATCCCCTCGCGCAGCAGCGCAATCAAATACCGCGACAGCCCGCACTTAACGACATGGGCCCCGATCGACATAATGACCGGACGGTCGTTGCGGCGGGCTTTAACGACGCGTTCGCACAAAGTCTGGAAATCCGGCGCATCCCAGTCATCGACGGCCCTCGTCTCAACCCGTGCCAGCGTATCCAGCGTAACAAGGTTAATCCGTCCGAACGCGGATTGTGTCCTGATCGCAGAAAAGTCCAACATAGCTGCTATCATCCTAACCGTTACAGCGGACGGAACATTTATTCCGCCCGCTATAATCACTTCCGACAAACGTTGGTAGTACGCTAACTATTCTACTTCTTCAGCGACTCCACGTGCGCGTCCAACTGGCGCTGCAGTTCAGCCTGAATAACCTTTATCGAGTCATACGCTTCCGCCTTGACCTTGGCCAGCGTCTCGTCCGGATCGACCACGCCGTGGCCGACTGCCGGCATGTACTTCGCCTCGACGTCATTGAAGATGGCCAGTTCGCTGGCTATCGAATCCGAGTTGAAGTTGAAGAATGAGAGTACGCTGCGCTCCCAATGCTCTTCCTCGCGGAAGTACATCTGGATCGCGACTTCTTCATCGGTCATGCGCGAGTCGAAACGATCCATTACAGGATTGGTTACCCAAACATACGCGAAGTACGGGTAGGAGTTGTTCAGCGGCAGGAACTTCTTGTCGCCGTCCGGCTCCCAGTTTACGCCCTTGATGCCGTAAGCGAACAGGTCGTAGATTTCCTGGGTGGAGTTCGCCCAGTCGAGGAACTGGATCGAGCGCTCTTTGTTTTTAGCGTTCTTCGGGATGCACAGGAAGTTGTACACCTTAAAGTCGGATACATTCAGGCCGTCACCCAGAACCCATTCGCCGAAGGCCTCAACCTCGGCGGTCGGGACGTTCACCTTGATCGACTCGCGCTCGGATGGCTCGACCGTGATGCTGTTGGATACGTATGCCGCAACCTTGCCCGTTTCGAACTGGGTAACGCCCGTGCGGTTGTCGGCCAGAATATCCGGGTTGATGATCCCGTCCAGATACAGCTGCCGCGCCTCATGCCACGCGCCCAGGATGATGTCGTTCGGCTCGTCGAATATGTTCTTGACGACCGTGCTGTCCTTGCCCTCGGTGTAGAGCAGGAACGTCATGCCCACGCCGCCTGGGCTGTGCCCAACGATCGTCACCGGATCGCCGTTGTGCTGCTCGATCCACCAGCTGGACCAGTTGTTGTCGGACGCGCCCTTATCCATCGAGTAGGGGATGATGTCCGGATACGCCGCCTTCACAGCGTACAGGTAGTCCACCAAATCCTGATGGCTCTGCAGCGGAGCGATGCCCAGCTCTTCGCGCAGATCCGAACGCAGGTGATAGCCGCGGGTGCCGCCGACTGTCGTGCCTAGCGGTACGCCGATGATCTGCCCATCCCATGTGTTCGCTTCCCACATGGATTCCGGACGCATCGCACGCAGGTTCGGCCCATATTCGGCGATCAAGTCATCCAGCTGCTCATACATGCCTTGTGAGAACATCTGGTCCATGTGCAACCAAGGTGCGTCGAATATCAGGTCGACGTCCTCACCGGACAGCAGAGCCAACTGGGTCTTGCTGGCCAGATCGCTCCATGGAGCGAATACGATGTTGATGCTGACGTTCAGCGTCGGTTTCTCCAGCTTCTCGATCTCGGCGAGCACCGCGTCCATGTCCTGCGGACGATCGCCCGGCACGATCAGCTTCAACTCGACCGGCGGCAGCTGCTCCGCAACTGCGGCCGGAGCGATGGCCAGCGCCGATACCATCATCAGCACAGCCAGGGCAAGGATTCCCATCTTTCTAAACAAGCCCGATCCCTCCTAAATAGTATATAACACCTGGTCCAACCAGGCAAGGAACACGTTTAACCCTTTACCGCTCCCAGCGTTAACCCCTTTACAAAATGCTTCTGCAGGAACGGATACAGCAGTATGATCGGCCCGACAGTCACGCAGACAGTAGCCAGCTGCACCCCGTATGTCGGAATCTGAATCGAGTACGTCGACCGCGACCCGGAGATGAATTGCTGCGCGTTGATGTTGCTGATCAGCAGTCGGATCATCATCTGCAGCGGGTATAACTTATAGTCGTCTATAAACATCAGCGCGAGGAAGTAATCGTTCCAGTACTGCAGCGCAAAGAATAGCGTCACCGTCGCGATCGATGGCGCGGCGACTGGAATTATTATCCTGAAGAAGGTATACGCGTCATTGGCGCCATCGATTGTGGCGGCCTCATTCAGCTCGTACGGGATCCCGCGATAGAATGCGACCAGCACGAACACGAAGAACGGGTTCATCAGATACGGCAGTATCATCGCCAGCAAACTATCCTTCAGGTGCAGCCAGTTGACCATCAATATGTAGAATCCGACCAGACCCGAACCCAGCAGCATGGTAAAATACGTCAGGAACGACAGCACATTGCCATACTTCATCTTCCTGTTGGAGATAGCGTACGCGAACATGCTGGTCACACAGACCGCAGCTACCGTCCCGCACACAGTAACAGTTATAGATATACGATAGTTAGCCAGCACGCGGGTATTCTGGAACAGGAATTGGTAAGCGTATCCGCTGAATTCCTTCGGGAACAGCGCAAAGCCGTTTCGGGCGATGGCCGATTCCGTCGCGAACGAATTGATGAACATCAGCCAGAACGGTATCAAACATGCTACAGCAAACAGCGTGATGATCGCATAAACGATGCCCGAGAAGAGCCGATCATGCCCGGCGCCTTTTATCGTTCGGATAGTCCGGTTAGACCGACGGCGGGTTATGTTGCTGGTCATTGCGATCGCCTCCTTCCGGGATAGTTATTTCCTTAAAACAACCGCGCGCTTTCATCGACGCGGTGCACTATCGCATTGAATACCACCACGACGATCAATCCCATTACCGACTGGTATAGCACAACGGCCGAGGACATGCTGAAGTTGGCAAGGTTGCGCAGCGCCCGATATGAATAGGTATCTATTACATCCGTTGTCGCCAGCAGCGGGGTATTATCGCCGACGATACCGTAGATCATCCCAAAGTCGCCGTAGAATATGCGCCCCAGCGCGAGCAGCAGCAGCACCAAAATGGTAGTGCGAATGAGAGGAAGCGTGATCAAACGCATTTGCTGGAACCGCGTAGCGCCATCGATCAGCGCGCTCTCGTAATATTCACCTGAAATACCGGCAATGGCGGCCAGCAGTATTACCGAATTATACCCGGCGTTTTTCCACAGATTGATGATAGTTAGGATGGTGGGCCAGTATTCCGCGCTCGAGTACCACGATATGGGCGGCCGGCCCAGCGCGATCAACATGCGGTTGATCGTGCCGTCCTTAGTATTCAGCAGCGCGTATACAATGAAGCTGACGACCATCCACGATACAAAGTAAGGCAGGAATATTATAGATTGCGACAGTTTCTTGAACGTGCGCTGTCGAATCTCATTGAGCAGCAGCGAGATGACGATCGCGGTACCCAGCCCTGCTGTTATGAATAACCCGTTTAGCATCAGCGTGTTCCGCGTGACGGGTAACCAGTTGACGCCGCCAAAGAAGAAGCGGAAATTCTTGAACCCGGCCCACGCGCTGCCCCAGATACCCTGGCTGATCCGGTAATTCTTAAACGCCAGCACATGCCCGGCCATCGGCACATAGGAGAATACAATAAGGAAAATGATTCCCGGCAGCGCAAGCAAATACAGCCACGCGTTCTTGCGCACGTCACGAAAGAAACCCAGCGGCAGCGGCCAAGCCTTATGACGAATCCCGCGTGATTGATTCACTTGCCCCAGCTGAGCCATCCGCGCCGCCTCCTTTATTGTCCTGTCTGCACAATAATCCTAGCATGTTTCATGCGTATTGCATACTCCTGATTCGCGCAGGGAGGTTCTTATGTGTGTTAATGTGAGGTTCTCATTTGCGCACACGGGTTCTCGATATGGCGAAATATGTTGATTTACCTTGCTTCCTGCGAGCGGCGGTTACCTTGCCGCCTGACGGTACTGCGACGGGGTCATCGATGTCGCCTTTTTGAACGCCGTGAAGAAGTGGCTCTTGCTGATGAACCCGCAGTCCGCCGCGATATCGCCGACCGCGTTGTCGGTGGATCGCAGCAGCCGTTCGACTTTATTCAGCCGGCGGGTGAGGATATACTCGGCGGGCGTGGTGTCGAGCGACTCCTTGAATATTTGACCCAGATAGCGGACGGAAAGCGACACATGTTCCGCGACGTCGTCCGGCGACAGCGATGGATTGTGTAAATTATTGTCGATGTATTCGACAATCTCCAGCACGGTTTCCGAGCGTTTATCCGTCTTGCGGTGAGCCCGGACGTTATTGGCGATGGCGGTTATCTGTTCGCGCAGCCAGTCGGTAGCGCTCTCCAATGAGTCGAACCCATCGAGCCGGCTGTGTATACCGCCCACGTCCGTCGGTTCGACAAACTTGCTGAACGCGGCATATATAGTATAAACGCATAACGTCAAGTAAAACTTGCAGTTAGTATATGTCATCCCGCGAAGCATCGCCGTCAGCCGATCGACCAACCCCACCGCGCCGTCAGCGCTTCCAGCCCTCACACATTGAATCAGCTGATCGAGGATCGTGTCGTCGGGCAGTACTCGCGCCGCGCTCATGTATTCCTCAAAGTCCACCTCATCATAAACTTTATCCTCGCCCCAGATAAACTTCAATACAGACAATTCATATATGTTTTCACCTGCCCGGCGCAGATCCTCGTCGGCGCGTTGAACGGGACCGATCGCCAGCGCATAACCCGCATCCAGATGCGCCTTCGCCAAAACCTGAACCTCCGTCAGTATGCGCTTGACCGCGTCGATCCCCGTGTTTTGACAGTTGATGATCAGCAGTATGCTGTCCGCGCCCATATCGACGGCCTCCGCCGTCAATCCGGCATTGGCAAACGCGCCGCGCGCGGCCTCGCAGATCGACTGGCGGCGCTGCTTGAGCGTGGCGAAATCCAGCTCCTGCCTTACCCGCTGATACGACTCGATCCGCATCACGCCCAGCCGCAGCGTACTGGCGGCTGTCAGCTTCGGGTTGAGCCAATCCCGCGCGGCCGCCGTCAGGTATCCTTGTTGAATCCATTGCCGCAGCGCGTCTGTGCGCATCATGTCGGTCGCACGGTTCGCCAACGCGCCGAGCGGCCGCAGCGTCCGCCGTGTATGCCAGAACAGCGCGGCAAGCAGCATCGCCAGCAGTCCCATCATCAGCGCGACGGTCAGATTGCGAATCATGCCGGTTTTGCGGCCTATATCATCCATCCGCATCATCCGGTAGAACACCCAGTCCTGATTTTGTATGGAATCATAATGAACCAGCCACGCCTGATCCTGGCCCCGGTCTTGATCAAAAATGCGCGTGAGGAACGTCCCGCGAGACGATTGCGTATTCTCGCGCAGTATGGCGATCGTCTCTTCATTAACATGGCCATTGACCGCGCCATTAACCGCGCTCGGCAGGCTCATCTCATCGCCGACGCTCAGCACTGTGACGACGCGCGGGTCGGTCTCGCCGCGCAGATACTGCGTCTCAAACGCCTGGGTATCCAGTGCCAGCACAACGTATCCGATGTACGATTGCCGCGAGGGTGTCGACGGTACGATCATCAGCAGCCGCTGCTGCCCGTCGATCCAATGCGGTGTCAGGCGCAGAAACGTACCCTGCTCGATCCAATCCTGAATCATCTCCGCTCCGAACGCCTCCAGCGCGTGCAGCCCCGTGCTGTGCTCGAAGATCTTCCCCCGCTTCAGGTTGATCAGGTACGAATCCTTGATGAACGCCTCGCCCGATAACAACCGCGACAACCGTTCGGTTGCGCTGATATACTGTATCGGATCATCGTGATCCGACACCAGCCACGCGTGTATCTGTGGATCCTCGTACATCGCGATGGCGTTTGCGCGCAGTTTCTCGAGCATGAAGGTCACGTTCAGGACGGTGTGGCGGACCTCCTGTTCGTTGACCTTGGACACCTCGTCCAGCGCGTAGCGCGAAAACAGCGACGACAACAGCATCGCGCAAGCCGCGACGATCACGATTGAGGCGATCGCGATCCACAGTATTGCGCGTACGTAAGCGGGTTGGGGCGAGGGATCACGTGTGGCGCGCATGCGGTTCATCCGCTACCCCTTCACGCCGCCGCCTGTCACACCCGCGATGATGCGCTCCGACAAGAACATATACAGCACAAACGTAGGCAGAAACACGATAATGACAGCCGCGAACATCCCCGCCCAGTCGCCTGTGTACTTCATGGAGTTTATCATCGAGTACAGGCCCACCGCCACTGGACGTGTCCGGTCGCCACTGGCGAATATAAGCGACATAAAGTACTCATTCCAAATATTGATGAAGTTGAATATGCTGACCGTTATGACGCCCGGCTGAGCCAGCGGCAGCATGATACGCCAAAAGGTACGCATCGGCGGACAGCCGTCGATGGCCGCGGCCTCCTCATACGAACGTGAAAGGCCACTGAAAAACGCCAGCAGGAATATCGCCGTATAGGGAATGTTGATTCCCACATAAAGGAACACCATAAGTATGCGCACCGTAATATCCTGCCGCAGCATCTGCAGCTGAGTAACAACGCTGAACAGCGGCAGTATGACCATAACTACTGGAATACCCATCGCCGTGACAAACCCACTTTGAATAGGCCGATTCAGGAAGAATTTGAACCGCGAGAGCACGTAAGCCGCAGGCGCGGCGATCAATATCAGCAATACAGTCGATACGGACGCATATCCCAGCGAGTTGACGAAGAACACCGACACATTCTGAGAAACCCACGCCTTTACATAATTCTCGAAATGCAGGCCCGTAGGAAACCGCAGCGCGTCGCCTCTGAATATATCCCGCGTGGTGGAGAAGCTGGCGGCAAATATCCACCCAATCAACACAACGGTGAACAAAACCCACAGCGAGAGAACCGCATATCCGGGCAGCAGCCGAGCTTCCTTGCGCCAGTTGATCCTGTCGCCGCGCCTGAGCGCGCGTTCATCCCGCCGACCTGGCCTTGCCTTTATTCGTTCCACCACGTTCCCCCCCAAGTTATCGATGCATAATCACTCCATGGTAAGAGACATCTCCTGATTTGATGTGGGGGGCGACACCGCCCCCCCACGCCCCCACGGTAACCGATGATAAATCTTCGGTTACCTAAAGCTCCAAATCGCTGGACCGCACGACACGGTTGATAAGCACAAACGCCACCGCGACGCAAGCGCCCAGCAGCACCCCGACAGCCGCGCCTAACCCGGCGTTGCGCTCCGTGATGGTATTTCCCGCGCCGAATACCTGAATGTACATATAGACCATGGGTGTGATCGTCGTCGTATCCGTCGTCACCGTTGAAAACAACTGCGACCAGACGAAAAACCCAACCGACGTGATTGACCACATCGTCAGATTTGTACGCAGCACATCCCGCAGCATGGGCATTGTCACATGCCGAAATGTGGATAGCGCCGACGCGCCGTCTATGGAGGCGGCTTCGAAGTATTCCGCCGGTATCTTCTCGATGCCGCTGGAGAATATCAGCATGTGGTATCCCACCATGCCGAAACAGTACGCGCCCAACAAGGCCCAGAATTTATTGCCCGCCTCCGTCCATTGAATCGCCGCCAGTCCATCCAGCCCTATTTTTGAAAAGACGCCGGTCAGCAATCCGAAGCGAGGGTTGTAGACGTACTGCAGCCACATCGTAGCCAGCGCCACCGCGCTGACGATGTTGGGCAGGTAAATGATCGCTCGGAAGATCTTGCGCCCGCGTATGCCGCTGTTGAGTATAACCGCGAACAGCAGCGCCAGGCACATCACGGCAGCGCCGCCAAACGCCCAGATTCGAAACAGATTCCACAGCGAGACGCGAAACAGCCCCGTACCCATCAGCGTGGTATAATTGCTAAACCCCACGAAGATCCATTCACTCATGCCGGACGTAACATTCTCCACCTTATACAGGCTCATAATGATCGTCCGCGCAATGGGATAGACGAAGATCGCAGTGAAGATCAGCACCGCAGGAAGCAGGAACGCCACGATCATTGTCTTGCTTTGCTTCATACCTGAACCTCCACCTTGAATCCTCCGAACACAAGCGGGGAGGGCGGTCTGCTCTCCCCGTGACGCAAGCACTCCAGTTGTAGTACGTGGTAGGCCCGACTAATTTAGTTACTCGCAGACTCCATAGCCTCAACAAATCCTTGGGCATTCAGCGCGCCGGAGCACAGTTTCTGAAAGTTTTCCTTGATGAACGGGGTGATATTGGCGTTATCCTCAATGCCCGCTGCCCAAGAATAACGTGTGCTCAGCTGCCCCATAACCCCCTGCACCGCTGCGAGCATGGCCGGCCACTCCGTATTTCGCGTATCCGCAGGTATGCCCACCGACTCTATGGAGAGCTTCTGGTCAAACTCGCCCTGCGTCAGCGTCTGAATCAGCGCAAAGGCTTCCTCTTTCACTTCGCTGTTCTTGTTGATTGCGAACACCTGCGCGCCGAAGTTAGACGCTTCCAAGCCGGTCGCGCCGCCTTCTAGCGCCGGATAGCTAAAGCATCCCCACGCGAAGTCCGGCCCTGTCATCGCCTTAACTTCATTAGGCAGCCATGAACCGTTCAGATACATAGCGGCGTCGCCTAACGCAAGCTCACCATTTTGATTAATCGGCCAAACGGCGGATCCAATGGTCGGGGAGAAGTAGCCTTTCGCGGCCAGATCCTCATACGCTTGAGCAGCCGCCAGCACAGCCGGTTCCTCAGCCCACAGACCTTCCGTCACGACGCGATGAACGCCCTCTTCACCGATCAGCCGTGCCAGATGATAACCAAACATCGTGATGATGTAAGCATCGTCGCTCGTGATCGGGATATACCCGGCGGCCTTGATCAGCTCGCATGCGTCAAGGAATTCCTGCCACGTGGCGGGCGGAGCTGAGATACCCACCTCGTCAAAGATCTCCTGGCTGTAGAAATACGCGAAAACATTGGGCTGATACGGGATCGATTTGAGCGTCCCGTCCGCAACCGCACGGCAAGCGCTGATCAGGCCGGCGATAGCCGTCGACTCATAGCCGGATGCGGCTGCCAACTCTTCCAGATCCGCGATATACGCGCCCCATGTCTTATTGACGCGGTCAATGTCCTCGTCAAACAGGTCGATCACAGTCCCGGCGTCAAGCGCGGGCTGCAATCCCTCCCGGATGCCCGTGCGACCCTTGAACTGCGCGTCCACCTTGTTGCCGCTCGCAGCTTCATATGCCTTGATGGCCTCCTGGATGACCTGCCCCTGCGGTTCAGCCGACTCCCACATCGACCAGTAGACGATCGTTTTCCCCTCCGCCAACGCCGGTACCGCCAGTGTCGCCAGGATCATGACGGCCAAAACAACCCCAATAAGCCCATGCAAACGCTTCATTGCCATATGCACCCCTTTCATAATTCCCACCTGTGACTAACGCCACAACCAGTATAATGCAAATACCATAAAAAAACAAGCCGCTATTTGTTGGAGAATTTGTAGGAGGACTGCCAGCGCGCGTCTCGGCGTATCCGACCCTGCTGCTTTCTCTAACTGCTTTCTATCAACCTGTGCAGTATACCACACCCAAACGATGTTGTCAAGCGTTTTGTTAAAACAAAATATATTAGAAAAATTTGCGCCTCAAGCAAAAAGGTTGGGGCTGGCATGGGAAAAGCGACAACAATGCGCGGCGCGAACCCGGCGGGCACGGAATACTTGTGCCTGCGTGTTCTAATTTATCGTAAATCAAGCGATTACCTCATTTCCTTATTTCCGACAGGCGGCGAGAATCATCGGCTACTTTGCAACATAACCCCCGTCCACGGGGATATTTGCGGCGGTGATGTAGGCCGACGCATCCGACGCCAGGAAAACGATAACGCCCTTGAGATCGTCGGGACCTGCCATCCGGCCCAGCAAGGTACGCTTGCCATAGCGTTCCTCAAACTCCCCGTTCGTCCTGTGAGATCGAAGCCCGCCTGGTGAGACCACATTGCAGCGTACCCCCATCGGGCCATATTGACTGGCTAAAAAGCGCGTGTATTGAATCATTCCGCCCTTATGGAAAAAATAGTCGGGTAAAAATCCGTTCATGTCCAAGCCCTCATACAAGGTGGCGTCGGGTGCAATCATACCCTGCATAGATGCGATGTTGATGATGGAACCGCCGCCTTGCTTAGCCATCTCGTCGCCAAAGGCTCTGGATATAATAAAGGTTCCTGTGGCGTTGACGCGCATGCTTTCATGAAAGAGGGCCGCAGGGTCAGAGTAACTACTCATCGGCCGGATCACGGCGTTATTGACCAAGACATCGACTCGGCCAGCGTCAGCGAGAACATCGTCTCTCAACGCTAAAATCGACGCTTCATCGCCCAGATCGACATAATGCGCCGTGACATCACCGCCGTCAGAGCGCATCTGTTCGGCGGTTTTCTTTAACTCATCGATGGAAGGTGAGGCGATGTACAGCTTCGCGCCAGCTTCATACAGCGCTGTAGCTGCTTGATGGCCATACATACCCCTGCCGCCCGTTATTACGGCTACCTTGCCGCGAAGGGAAAACGCATCCAGTATACGCATATTGATCTCCTACTTATTTATTGCAATTTATATGGTCAGATCATCCAGCAGAATGCGCCGGCCATGTTCCTTACGGCTTATGATGCCGGCAATCAACAGCTTCATCAACTCAACAGTCTCATCAAATGGAAATGGCCGATCGCCTGTGCGCAGGTAATTTACAAAAGCTGCTAACTGAGCGCGGAAACAGTAGAAGGTATCGCTCATCTTCACGCTAACGCTGCCCTCGGTTCCGGCCAGCAGCATATGCCCGAAGCCGCCGCTCATATCGCCGATGACTGCGGCCGATAGCATCGCCCCGCACTCATGCTCCATCACGACGATATCCCGTCCCACTTCACCCACGTTTCGCACCGCCACAAACCCAGGCCCGACAATGGGATAGAGAGCTTCCAGCGCGTGAATGCCATACCGCTCCCAACTCTTAGCCATGGTTATATTAAGATAACGCAAGCTGCCCAGATCATGCGTGGACAGTCGGTAGGGAGCATATTCCTTCGCATACCGCATACAGCTTGTCGATAGAATGACAGCGCCTTTATCAACCCATCGACAGAACACGCGCAGGTCCTCCAGATTATCGACCATGGGCTTGTCGACAAATATCGGCAGCCCTGCCTCGACAAAGGGGCGGCAGCGAGCAACATGCTCGAAACCTTTATCCGTCGCCACTATTACGGCATCCACCTTGCCGATGACATCCTCGGGGTGGGCGCAAACTTCCGGCACACAAGAGGCAGCCGCAACCTTCTCCGCGTCGGCAGGATCGTCGGTCCAAATATGGGTCACCTGTACGCCGGGGATACCAAAGGCGGACGCAGGTTCTCGGAAAAGATATGTTAGGATACCTGGATATGGACAGTCTTTCATTAGTTCACGTCGATAGCCGTTGATGATAGCGCTCCAGGAATAGGGATGGCCATTTCCATCCACCATGCCCAGCATCGCCAGACGAATGGGCTTATCATTTAGCGGGAAGGGTTTCATGTCGGGCATGATCAGTCCTCCACTGGTATTTTATATGAAAGGTGGCGCTTGAGTATCGTACGCAATCCATCCTCATCCTTCTTCTGAATATGATCGATTATGTCGCGATGGTCTTGTATAATGCGGCCTTGCTCCCGCTGCATATACTCCCAATGCGGCATTGGAGTCATGAAGAAGTACTCGTTGATGATGTCTCCGATACCTTTCACGACGGGGCTGGCTAGCTTCTCAATCATCCGGATATGGAATCGCCTGTCGCAATCCCGAAAGCGTTCCAGATCCCTGTTGGCCAGGCCCACGCTTTCCTCAACGATGGCCGTCAGCGCCGACAGCATCTCATCGTCCGCATTCTCCAGCACAAATGGCACCACCGATAACTCGTACCAGATACGGGCGGCGACGCGGTCTTGAATGTTGTTCTCCGGCTCGATATTGGCAAAGGGCATGAATGGCTTGACAGCATCGAGATGAAAACCGCGCAGCACCGTACCCCTTTTCTGCACCGTCTCAATGATACCGATGGCCTGCAGCGTTTTCATCGCTTCCCGTATCGTATTGCGACCCACTCTGAACATAGCGGCGAATTCATATTCAGTCGGAAGGCTGTCGCCCACGGCTAAATCATTAGTCGATATAAATTTGGCAATAGATTCGATAGCCTGCTCATACAGCGGTCGACGCCTGAGCAGATACGCCACACTCTTGTCCGGCAACTCCGATGCTAGAACTCCCTGCTCCATATAAACAACCCGCCTCTTTCTGGGAACGGCTTTCTCACTCGTTCTCTGTGATACAAACAAATAGTGGCAATTAATGCCGAAACGCCCCTTGACAAACCTCGCAGCCCCGATTATAATGTAGGATAAATAGTGTTGTGCGATTAATGGTCTATCGATAGTATAACACGTAAGCGTTTAAAAAGAAAGTGCTTTCTGAAATTGGCATTGGTCAAGGTTGAAAGACGGTAGAAAAGGATGTTGAAGCACATGATAAAGCCAAGCAGGACCCTCGCTAAGCTGCGCAGCGGCGGTGTCGCAACGTGCACGAAGATCAATCTCGCCGACCCACGCGCGGTGGAAATAGCGGCGCAGGCAGGTTTTGATTGTATCTGGCTGGATATGGAGCATGTGCCCAACGGCATCGGTGTGATTGAGCAGCAGGCGCTAGCGGCCCGAGCCGACGACTCCGACAGCCTGGTTCGTGTCGCGCGCGGGGCATACAGCAGCTATGTACGCCCGCTGGAGTCAGGGGCTACCGGTATCATGGTTCCGCATGTGATGAGCGCGCAGGACGCTCGGGATATCGTCCGAATGACGCGTTTCCACCCGATTGGCCGCCGGCCGTTGGATGGAGGAAACACCGACGGCGCCTTTTCCGCGATGGATTTAAGCGATTACTTGCGTCAAGCCAATGAAGAGCGCATGCTTATCGTACAGATCGAGGACTATGAGCCTCTATCCGAACTGGATGAAATTGCCTCCGTAGCCGGTATCGACATGCTCTTCTTCGGGCCTGGGGATTTCAGCCACAGCTTAGGTATTCCCGGCGAATTTGACGATCCGCGGGTCATTGACGCTAAAAGGCGCGTGGCGGACGCTGCCATCAAGCATGGCAAATTTGCGGGTACTGTGGGCAGTTTGGCTAACGCTCAAGAACTGATAGACATGGGGTATCGGTTTATCAGCATCGGTGCGGATGTGGTGTCATTGGTGGAATACTTCAAGAATATCGCCGCCGGATGGCAGCGCATCTTGAACTAGAAAGGAATGCCATGATGTTTACGATGATTAAGAAGCTAGCAACCGATGCTCCGGCTGTCATCTGCAGCAACAGCCACAGTATATTCAATTACTTTGGTTGGCCGAGCGTCACGCGCCTGCCGGACGGCGCGCTGGCAATGGTCACGTCGGGCTTCAGGCTGGATCACATCTGCCCCTTTGGAAAGGGCGTAATCTCTTACAGCTACGATGATGGGAAGAGCTGGACGCTGCCCGCCGTTATATTCGACACGCCGCTGGACGATCGCGACAGCGGTATCACCTGCTTCGGTGAGAAGAGTGTGATCGTTACATCATTCAATAACACCTTAAAGCAGCAGCATATTTGGAATGACAGAACCCGGTCTGATGCCGAGGCGTGGCAAAATAAGAGGAAGCTGATCGACGCCTATCTGGATTGCGCTGAAGCGCAGGGCAATGAGGATCAATACCTCGGCTCCACGTACCGCATCAGCAATGATGGCGGCTACACATTCGGGCCGATACGTCGTGTGCCAGTAACCGCGCCTCATGGTCCCGCTCGAATGAATGACGGCACATTGATATATGTGGGCAGAAAATTCAGCTCGAATAACAAATTCGATCCCAATGAGAAGCATCATCTGGCATGCTATCATCTGGATCTAAACGGCGACTACGAATTCTTGTCTGAAATCGACAACATTAGCGTCGACGGCGAGATGCTCGAAAGCTGTGAGCCGCATACGATACAGCTGCCCAGCGGACGCATTCTGGTGCACATCCGCGTGCAGCTTCGCGGCAGTTACTTTACCGTGTACCAGAGCGAATCGGATGATGGCGGCCGGACTTTTACCAGTCCGCACGCGCTGCTGGATAAGAAGGGCGGTTCTCCGGCGCATATCCTGCGCTGCTCCGACGGTCTGCTGATATCCGTATATGGATATCGCGAAGCGCCGTACGGCATACGGGCTATGTTCAGCTGGGATGATGGCGAAACGTGGGATACGGATTATGTGTTAAGCGACGACGGGTTGTCGGGCGACTTGGGCTATCCGGCCAGCGTCGAATTGTCTGACAGCAGGATTCTGACCGTATACTACCAGAACATTGGCGGCGAGTGCGTGATCCGCCAGCAGGTGTGGGATCGTCCGAGCAAAGCGTAGACCATAGAGTAACAATGCTTAATTAAGGAGGAGATCGTATGACCGCCGCTATCACGCCCAAACACAAGGGATCGTTGAGTAAGCGTATCTATCGGCAGCGATGGGCATACGTTCTCCTGTCGCCCGTGCTGTTGGGATTTCTGTTCTTCCACTACTTTCCCATGTACGGAATACAGCTGGCGTTCAAGGACTTCGTTGTGCGCAAGGGCATATCCGGCAGTCCGTGGGTTGGGCTGAAGCATTACACGACCATGTTCGGGAGCCAGATATTCAGGCGAGCGTTCGTAAATACCATAATCATCAGTTTGATGCGGCTGCTGTTCGGCTTCCCCACCGTAATACTGTTCGCCATAATGATCAACGAGATCCGTTACAAACACCTCAAGAGCACGGTGCAAACGCTGTCATACCTGCCGCATTTCCTCAGCTGGGTCATACTGGGCGGTATTATGAGGGATATACTGTCTGTAAACTATGGCATCTTGAACTATTTCCTCGAGCTGATGGGCATGCCGAAGAAGTTCTTCCTGACTGAACCTGCGTGGTTCAGGTCTATCCTGGTAATCACAGGCCTTTGGAAGGAGATCGGCTGGGGTTCCATCATATACCTCGCCGCTATCGCGGGCATCAGTGCGGAGCTGTATGAGGCGGCTGAAATCGATGGCGCTAGCCGTGTGCGGATCATCAGGCATATAATTCTGCCGGGCCTCATGTCCGTCATATCCATTCAGTTCATACTGCAGCTGGGCGGGGTGCTCAACGCGGGATTCGACCAGATATTCAACCTATATAACTCCCTCGTATACTCGACGGGCGACATCATCGATACATACGTGTACCGCGTTGGCTTGACAGATAAGCTGCAATACAGCCTCGCAACCGCGGTCGGTTTGCTGAAAAACATCATCGGCCTTACGCTGGTAGTGGGTACTAACGCCATCGTTCGGCGGTTGGGTGAGGGGGATCACGGGATATGGTAAAAGCCGGACGCCGTATTTCGCTCGGAGACAGGCTGATGCATAATACCATCATCGTGTTGATGGTGTTGCTGAGCATATGCTTTCTTTACCCGCTGTGGCAGACAGTCGTGCGCTCGTTCTCATCGGCGCGCACGGCGAACACCAACGGCCTGAAACTGTGGCCGTCGGAGTTCACGCTGGACGCATACAAGTTTGTGTTCCGCAATCAGGAGATACTGATCGGTTTAAAAAATACGGCCTCGCGCACTGTGATCGGTACGCTCTTGTCGGTGTTTTTTACGTACTGCGGCAGCTATGGTTTATCTAGACGGGATCTGCCGGGCAAGAGCTTTATCACGTTCTACGTAATTCTGACCATGTTCATAGGCGCGGGCCTTATTCCGACCTACCTGAATATCCGCAGCCTGGGGCTGCTCAACACGTTCTGGGTATGGGTGCTGCCGGGCATAGCCAGCGCGTGGAACCTGATCATTTGCCGCAACTTTATTCAAGCCCTGCCTTATGAATTGGAAGAATCCGCCATGATAGACGGCGCTCATCCGCTACGGGTCATATTCCAGATACTGCTGCCGCTATCCATGCCTATACTGGCCGTGCTGACGCTGTGGGGCGCGGTCGGGCATTGGAATTCTTGGTTCGACGCGATGATATACACGCCTGAAAAAAGCATGACCCTGCTGCAGCTGGTAGTCCGCCGTCTGATCATCACAACATCGGTGGATGAATCCAATACGCTCTCCGCGGCTACGGCAGATATCACGTCGACATCCATCAAGTGTTCGACAATAGTGATATGCACAATGCCGATAATCGTTTTGTATCCATTCCTGCAGAAGTATTTCGTCAAGGGCGTAATGGTCGGCGCGCTAAAAGGCTAAACATAAAGGCGTAAACTTGATCCCAATACGCTTCTTGCGTATGGTAATAGAAGGAGGTCATCTTGATGAAACGATCTATCCTGTGCCTGGCTCTGGCGCTAATGCTGGTGCTAGCGACCGCGTCGTTCAATCTGGGCATCGCGGACGAAACCCTGCCTTATCTGGAGATCACATGGTCCGGGCACGCGGACACGACACCGCCCGCCGAGGACGGCACATGGTTCCAAAAGTATCTGGAAGAGAAATGGAATGTGAAGATCATCCCGCTGGAAATCTCATACTCCGAGCAGGAAGCGTGGGATTTGTACTTCGCGGCAGGCAACACGGCGGACTATATCTCCCAGCCAGGCGCGCGCTATCAAATGCTGATCGATCAAGCGTTGGTTCGGCCGATCTCATTTGATCTTCTGTACACGTATGCTCCTGTATGGATGGAAAAGACCATTGAGATGGTCGGCTCTAAAGAGATGACGGAAACGATGCTGACCTATGACGACGGTGAAGTCTACGCCATGCCATACATCGCATACACGGCGGCGTTCCCGTTCAGTTCGTATATCCGCACGGACTGGCTGGATAAACTGGGTCTATCTATCCCCACAACGCTGGATGAGCTGCACGATGTGGCGGCAGCCTTTGCCAAAAATGATCCCGATGGCAACGGCGCTGCGGATACGCTGGGCATCAGCGGGGCCAACGGCGGATTCCATTACATCTTCGGCGCGTACGGCATCATGAGGAACACTTACAACTTGCAAGACGACGGCAGCGTAGTCTACACGTCCGTCACGGAGCCGTACAAGAACGCTCTTAAGACGCTGGCCGCCTGGTACGCGGAAGGCTTGATTGATCCTGAATCGTTCACCGACAGCAGAACCATACTCCGCGAGAAATGGTCGGCAGGACGCATCGGCATCATGGACGACAATGCGTGGTGGGGTGAAGCCTCGCGGGGAGCGAACAGCGTATTCAACATGCTGTACAATGTGAACCCCGACGCTAAGGTTTCCATCTATGCGGCGGTAACCGGAGCTGACGGGCTGTCGGGCGCGTCATGGGGATTCCCGACTATAACGGGTCAGGCATGCGTGCTGTTCGGCGCAGATGTCAGCGATGAGAAGCTCATCCGCATTATGCAGATTAAGGAATCCTTCGCCGCTGACATCGAGCAGTACACGTTCGGCCGCTATGGTCAGGAAGGCGTGACATATGATATCGACGAAAATGGTACGCTAATTATGAAGCCGGAATGGAGCTTCGAACAGCAGCGTTCATTAGGCGTCGGCCAGTTCTACGCGACACAGCCGCAGAGCGTTAAGGACGCGAATCTGATTCTGACTCCCGCCGATATAGCCACAAACGAAATCGCTATCTCCAGCAACAAGATATACTCAGGCAGAAACTTCTTCGCGCCGAAGGTCAATCAGTCCATCGACACGTATGGCAGCGACGTTAGCACTATCAACAACGAATACTTTGCCAACGCGGTCATGGGCAAGATCGACATCGACGCGACTTGGGACGCTTATGTCGCTCAGATGAGGGCAGCCGGTCTGGACAAGATCATTGCGGAATATGAAGACATGCTGAAGTAAGGAAGTTTCATTCATATGAACATTTCCCCCATGACCTTGGGCACTGTGCAGTTAGGCATGGCGTATGGGATCGCTAACTCTACAGGAAAACCTTCGCTGGAAACCGCCTTCGATGTGCTTGACACAGCACATCGAGGCGGTGTAACATGCTTGGATACGGCCAGGCTTTATGGCGATTCCGAGAGGGTGATCGGTCAATACCTGGCCGCGCATCCGGGATCCAGTTTTACTGTCATAACCAAATTCCGCGTGGATCCTGCTGCTGTACATGGCCACGCATCCGTGTTCGACCAAGTGTCGGAACAGATTGAATCAAGCGTCAAAGCCTCGCTATCGGCGCTCGGCCTTACAAAACTGCCGCTGCTCCTGCTGCATAACGCAGACGACATGGATGCGTATGGCTCGGCAGTGCCTGACGCGCTGCGCTCGCTAATGGACCGTGGTCTCGTGGAGCGGGTGGGTGTGTCCGTCTATGAGGGCGAGCAAGTTGCCCGTATGCTGCAAAATGATCTGTACTCGGCGGTTCAACTGCCCATCAATGTATTGGATCGGCGGCTGATCAGCAGCGGCATGCTGGAAGCGTTGCGCTTAGCTGGGAAGATGGTGTTCGCCCGCAGCGTGTTCTTGCAAGGGCTATTCTTCATGGCTGAACTGCCTGCCAGGTTTACCCAAGCGACGCCATGGGTGAAAAGATTGAAGGATATCGCCGAACGCGAAGGCATGCCCGTTTCACAGCTGGCGCTGACAGCAATCCGCGATCTGCCCGGCATAACAAGCCTGGTGCTGGGCGCTGAAACGCCCGAACAGGCCGCGCGCAACGCCGAACTTATGAACGCTCCGCCATTGCCAAGTAAACTCGCAGATGAAGTGGCGGCGCTGGGCAAAGACGCGCCTATTGAAGCTATTATGGCCGAGATTCGGCGAGGATAGTATTAATGAATAAAAATCCTGTAGTGCATAGTGTTGATAAGATCCGTCTAAACGTTAGTAGTAGAGCCATAGAAATATATGTACCTTAGCAATCTGGGATTTTGAAATCCCAGATTTATCACAAGCTCAACTTTTTCCAACAGCTCGGTCGGATGATTCGAGACAAAGGCGAATAGGTTCAGATAACCTTACATATCCTCACGTTTAAATCCACCGTGCGAATTCAGGAAGTTTTTGAGAATGGCGTGTACACGGTTGACAGGGTTCATAGGATTCTCGTTGTCGGGCAGCCCTTTCAATGTCGTGGAAGGATATACCGTACTGTCTAACGATAACTTTTTAATCAATCGCCGGTGCGAGTTGTCATCGTCATGAATTAAGTGTGAACCACGGTCAATGTGATTCCCAAACACTTCAAATGTCTTCGCTTGCGAAGGTCTTCCTGTACCTTCAAGTAAGATGACACTGTTTTTCTTATCTGTAGCAACGCCGATACACAATTGGTTTACCGACAACCCTCTGAGTTTGTTACCATTGTCTTTTCGTACTATCTCCTCTGAGCGAACAGAGTAAAATGTCTCGTCAAACCAGACTTTGCCCGATAAAACGATGTTGTCTTGTACTCCCTCAAGTGTCAGAAACAGTTTTTGAAGCCAATATCTGGATGTTTTGAACGCGTTTTTTATTGTTCCAAGAGTCAGCGTTAATGCTTACGTGGTGGAATAAGTTCAAGCAATAATCCGTCCACTCGCTTATTGAAATACGATGCTCGTCGAAAATGGTACCCGTGGTGGGCAAAAATGTTTTACCGCAGATGCATACATAACGTTGCACTTTGCTGCGCGTATGACCATTTTTCTTAAAGTCGAGCAAGGAAACTTCGACGCCCTCTGCCCAATGGTACAAGTATTTCCATTACTGGGTTATTGTACCGGTTCCAGCAGATTTTTGCTACTGCTGAAACCTGACTACATCATACAAGGAATTATGTTCCGGCATTTTGTCAATGCTCACGCAGAATGAGGACTGACGTATGACGATGTTGCTATCGATATATTGGTTAACTGTGGTAGGACATTCCCGTTCGAGTATGGCTGAGCGGACTTTATGTACCTACCGAGCCGCAACTCCCGCTGCACCGGGGGTAGAGAAATATGAAGCCTTGACTTTTGACGGGACATAAGTTGCCACAAGCTGAACCTACGGCAGTTCTCGGATTACTAACGGCTACTGACAGCTTCCACGGTTGTGCAACATGCAATAATGAACTGGGAATGATCACCCAATCGAACGATCGATACCAACCCATATGTGTCGGCAGTGGCGAATTTATGGTCCGATGCAGTGTAATTTTTGCATGGTATTCATATGAATCTTGCATTCGTTCCGTGAATAAAGCCCTAATGCGAGTTGTCAGAACGCGTATTTGCAAGCCGCAGAATTCGATAATTCGTTTTTTTCGAAAAAAAGGAATTGACAATTTTCGCGTTGCCTATTATACTTACACTGAAAGCGATGAAACGCTTTTCAGGAAACGTTTCCGTTGAAGAAGGAGGATCGACCACATGAAAAAGAGCTTGGGGTTGTTGTTGGCGCTGTTGATCGGTTTAAACGGTTTATTTGGCATGCCTGTGCTTGCGGAGACAGCCGTGAAGGACAGCGTCACCATTGGATTGAACGTATCCCTGGCATCTCTGGAACCAATGAGTGCTTTCTCCCGCGAAGAACAATACGTGATTGCTAATACATTCGATACCCTGATTGAGCTGGAAGATGGCGTATACGTAGGAGAGCTTGCGAAAAGCTTCGAAATCTCAGAGGATATGCTGACCTATACGTTTGTTCTGAATGAAAATGTATATTTCCACAACGGAGAACATCTCACCGCTTCGGATGTAAAGTATACGTTTGACAACCTGGCCAGCTTCTCCTTCTGGGAGGGGAACGCCCATTACATCGCGAGCGTCGAAACCGAAGGCGATTACACAGTCGTGATCCATGCCACCAACCCGACCGCATACAACATGGTGGTTCTCTCCGGAACCGAGATAATCAATGAAAAAGCGATCACGGAACTGGGCGAGGCACATCGTTTCGCACCAGTCGGCACCGGCCCCTACCGCGTCGTATCGTATGATGGATTCAATACCATCAAGCTGGAACGCAACGACGACTACTTCAAGTGGACGGACGGCAACTATCCCCCTATTCAATATGTGACATACAAGGTGTTCTCCGATCCGCAGGCTATGTCACTTGCGCTCGAAGCGGGCGAACTCGACCTCGTCTCTAAGGTGGACGCTGCATACGCTCTGCCTTTTGAAGAAAAGAGTGGTTATACAGTCTATTGGCTCGATGCGGATGGCGTATATCTGCTGCTGTTCAACTGCGGCCTTGCGCCGTTTGACAACAAGCTGGTCCGCCAAGCTGTCGCGTACGGTGTGGATCGCGAATCGATCAACCTGATCGTCAGTGAAGGCAAGGATCTTCCTTGGGATTACTTCTACTCGCCTGCTCAGGCAGGCGCGCCGGATTACGACACTCTCCCTCATTTCACCTATGATCTGGAAAAGGCGAAAGCCCTGCTGGCAGAAGCGGGATACCCCAATGGCATCAAGCTGGAGCAGGCTGTGCCGATTATGAACACGCAGGAACGGTACGCTGTGGCGATTCAGCAGCAGCTCGCCCAGATTGGCATCGACTTTGACATTGAGATCCTCGAACAGAATACGTTGTACGATAAGATCTTCGCGATGGATTATCAGCTGCTGACTTTCAGCCTATCCACCGAGATCTATGAAATGTCGTACGTTGCCAAGTATTTTTACACCCCAGCCAAGAAGGCGCGCTTGTTCCCGACAGGCGAGTTCGGTACTCCAGAGCTCGACGAGCTGATCGCCAAGGGAGAAGCCACCAGCGATATGGCAACGCGCGTGGATCTGTACACGCAAATTTACACCACACTGTTTGATGAACAGCCGCTCACGGCTATAATGTCCAAGCAAACCTCCATCATCAAGAAAGACAACCTCACCTATTCCACCCCGAACATTCTGAAGGTCAAGATCGAGCGTCTTGCCTGGGAATAACCAGTTTGCTGAGTACATCGTGAATTAGCATGTGACTTGCGGGATCGAAATCGGGCGAACTCCGGTTCCGGTCCCGCGCGGGAGAGATCAAGATGACAAAGTACATTCTTAAACGCCTTCTGTATCTCATTCCGAGTGTCATCGGTGTTGTGTTTATCGTGTATACCATCATGTCCCTCACGCCGGGCGATCCGGGCCGTCTGCTGCTGGGGATCAACGCAGAACAGTCCGCCGTGGATATGCTCAATCATCAGTTGGGTTTCGATAAACCTTACCTGGCTCGCTTCGCTGACTATATCATCCGTTTCGCGCAAGGGGATCTCGGCATTTCATACCGCACCCAAAGCCAGTTCGCGAAAGAATTGTTAGCGCGCGTGCCCATCACACTGCGCTTAGGCGTACTGGCCATGGCGTTTTCCAGCGTCATCGGTGTGACAATCGGCATCGTCGCCGCCATACGGCAGTATTCCTTGACGGATACGCTTTCCACAGTCATTGCGCTGCTGTTCGCGTCCGTGCCAACCTTCTTTGTAGGTCTCATGCTCATTTATTTGTTTGCGCTGCGTCTGCATGTGCTGCCAACCAACGGCATTAACCAGGTATCAGGTTATATCATGCCTGTTATCACGTTGACAGTCGCGTCCGTAGCGGTCATCATCCGTTTCTCTAGAACAGCGATGCTGGATGCGGTGCGCCAGGATTACATCCGTACTGCAAGGGCCAAGGGCTGCCCGGAAAAGCGTGTCATCGTGCGGCACGCATTGAAGAACGCGCTGATCCCCATCATCACGCTGTTGGGCGTGAACTTCGGCACTGTGCTGGGCGGCAGCGTCATCATCGAAAATGTGTTTAATATTCCGGGAATTGGGACGTACATCTTAACGGCAATCCGCAGCAAGGATATGCCCATCGTCATGTCCTCAACCATCGTGCTCGCAACATATTTCTGCATCATCATGATTGCTGTGGATATTCTCTACGCGTTCATTGACCCGCGCATCCGCGCGCGGTACAGTCGTTGACAGGGGAGCGGATTGAGAATGAAAACGATGAAGAAAAAGCCTGACAATACAAGCCATTCATCCGAAATTGTGAAAGCGTTTCGGAAAAATAAAGCCGCTATGATCGGGCTTTGTCTGCTGGCGCTGCTGGTGCTGACCGCCATCTTTGCCGACGTGATTGTCCCTTACCAAAATGGGATTCTACAGAACGCTCGAGAGCGTCTGCAAGGCCCCAGCAAGGCGCATTTGTTTGGCACGGATGAGTTCGGACGCGATGTGTTCACACGCATTGTGCATGGCTCTCGGTATTCCATCGCGATCGGGATCGGCTCGACAGTCATCGCGTTGGCTATTGGCACTGTTATCGGGGCGATTTGTGGATTGTATGGTGGACTGTTGGATCAGATCGTCATGCGCTTGTGCGACGTGGTCACGTGCATCCCGTTCATGCTGTTGGCATTGGCCGTGGTATCCGCGCTAGGTGCGAGCATGATCAATTTGCTTGTCGCGATGACCATTGCAAGTTGCCCTGGCTTCATACGCATGATCCGATCCGTCATCCTGACCATCGCAGAACAGGATTATATATTGGCCGCGAAAGGCTGCGGTGTTCGCAGGCTCGCCGTCATATTCCGCCATGTCATCCCGAACGCGGCTGGACCGATCATTGTACAAGGAAGCATGTCCGTCGCATCCATGATTCTGGCAGCCGCTGGACTGTCCTATATCGGGATGGGTATCAATCCACCTACGCCCGAATGGGGCAGCATGCTGAACGCCTCGACCCAGTACATCAACAAGGCGCCTTATTTGATGTTCTTCGCGGGAGTTGCCATCGCGCTCGCGGCGCTCTCCATGAACTTGGTGGGCGATGGGATCCGCGACGCGTTTGATCCCCGTCTGAAATCGTAAGGGAGGGCAACAATGCAGGATGCGATGCTTCTGCGCGTGCAGAACTTGAAAGCCTACTTTTGTTTTGACGACCAAGAGCTTCACGCTGTTGACGACGTGTCGTTTACGGTTCGCGAAGGGGAAACGCTTGGGATTGTTGGGGAATCCGGCTGCGGAAAAAGTGTCAGTTGTATGTCTATATTGCACTTGAACCCGACACCGCCAACCCAATACAGGGGCGGCTCCATTCTCTTTCATGGAGAGAATATATTGGAGATGGACAAGAAACGGCTGCAGAAGTTGCGAGGCGGAGCAATATCCGTTATATTCCAAGAACCCATGACGGCGCTGAACCCTGTGCATACCATCGGAAACCAGCTGATGGAAGCTCTCACGTTACATCGCAAGGTTACAAAAGTCGAAGCAAAGCAAACCGCAATCGAGTACTTGCGCAAAGTGAAGATTCCCAATCCGGAAAACATCATGATTAGCTATCCATTCTCACTGTCGGGCGGTATGCGCCAGCGGGTCGTAATCGCGATGGCGTTGATTGCGCATCCGCAGATCATCATTGCGGACGAACCGACCACTGCATTGGATGTTACCATACAGGCGCAGATTCTTGATTTGATCAATGAGCTGAAACATGAGACAGGTGCGGCGTGTATCTTCATTTCCCATGATTTAGGCGCGATCAGTGAAATGGCAGATCGTGTCATTGTGATGTACGGTGGCAAAATTTGCGAGCAGGCGGATAAGGATGTCATCTTCTCCAATCCCCGCCATCCCTATACGCGCAGCCTGATCCAGTCCCGCCCTTCACCGGATACAATTGGAAGCCGTCTTCACACGATCCCCGGCAATGTACCCTCCCTCAAGGATCTACCATCTGGTTGCCCGTTTCACCCGCGGTGCGAGTACGCGACAAAACAATGCGCGCAGGCATTCCCGCCAGAGACAACGCTCGGCAGCGGACACACGCTGTATTGCTGGCACGCAGACGCGACGGTATCAGCATGGAGCAGTGTGCGTACACAAGAGTTTTCTCTACGTGAGCCATCCGAAACGCATCACAATACCCTCAGCGAGATTTTGGTGAATGTGGAGAACCTTCAGAAGCACTTCCCAGTCAACCGCAGCATGTTCCGGGGAGCCACCTCGTATGTGCACGCAGTGGATAACGTTACATTCCAGATTCGGCGCGGCCATGTGTTGGGGCTGGTGGGTGAATCGGGATGCGGCAAGTCAACGCTGGGCCGTCTGTTGCTGGGCTTTTATCCGGTCACGGCAGGGAAAATTTGGTTTGATGGGCAGGACGCGAGCAAGCTGTTCAAGCAAGAGGGGAGCGCGATGGAGCATGCGCTGCGCAGACGGATTCAGATGATCTTCCAAGATCCCCATTCCTCGATGGATCCGCATATGCGGATCTATGATATCATCAGCGAGGGGATTCAATCCTACCATCTGACGGACAGCCGAGCGCAAGCGAAGGAACGTGTGGACGAACTGCTGCGCAAATGTGGTTTGTTTCCCGATCAAGCGACGCGGTACCCGCATCAATTCTCAGGTGGTCAGAAGCAGCGCGTCTGCATAGCCAGAGCTCTTGCAGCCAACCCAGAATTCATTGTGTGCGACGAGGCAGTCTCCGCACTGGACGTCTCCATTCAAGCGCAGATCTTGAATTTACTGAAGGATCTGCGCAATGAGTTCACACTTACCTACCTGTTCATCTCTCACGACTTGAATGTCGTGCGCTTCATGAGCGATGAAATCGCGGTGATGTATCTTGGGGAGATCGTCGAATACGGATCGAAGGATCAAATTTTCGAGGATCACCGCCATCCGTATACAGAGGCGTTGTTCTCCGCGATTCCTGCGTTTTCCCTGCAGGAACGGGCGAAGAAGAAGCGCGTCCTGCTGGAAGGAGACATCCCCTCGCCCATCAACCCGCCTAGCGGATGCCGCTTTGCGGATCGTTGTCGGTACGTCAAGGCGGAATGCAGACAGGCGCATCCAGCGCTGACAGAAGTAGACACCGGACATTTTGTCATGTGCGCCAGGGTGTAATATCAATTGAATATCAAAATTAAAGGAGAATGGATTCGTGTCGATACAGGAACGATCTTTGGAACTGTTCGCGGATGACAAGGTTGATATGCGCGTCCTGAAGGAACGTGCGGTAGGTATGCGCTGGGGTTCTGTGCCGGAAGGCACAATACCCCTCACCTCAGCCGATCCGGACTTTAAACCCGCGCCGGAAATCAGCAAGGCCATCATCGAATACTTAAAGGGCGGGTACTTTCCCTACGCATCAAACACCGGTTCCATGCGTCTGCGTGAAACATTGGCGCAAGGATTGCGTGATCGCAAGGGTGAATCGATACCACCCGCATATATACTGCCCATCGACAGCGCCGCCGCAGTTCTTGACGCCATAGCGGCAGCCGTACTGGAACCAGGGGATGAAGCAATTATATTCGATCCGGTGGACCTGCTTTTTGGCATCGCGATTCGCCGCGCAAAAGGGAAAGTAGTTTATTTCCCATCGGTGCACAATGAAAACGGTTGGGTTCTCGACAATCTGGACGATTACGTCACAGACAAAACGCGCATGATCTGTTTATGCAACCCCCACAACCCGATGGGCTATCTTTATTCAACGGAGGAATTGCGCGCCATCGCCGAGTTCGCTGACCGCCATGGGCTATGGATCATGAATGATGAAATCTGGTCAGACATCGTCTTTTCCGAAAAAGCTTTCATCAGCATCAATAGCCTTGGCCCTGAACTCAACCGGCGTACTATCTCCTGTTATGGATATTCGAAAGGCTTTGGGCTTGCAGGGTTGCGCGCAGCGTTTGCGTACACACTCAACGAGCAGGCATATCAGAAAATCGCCGCTGCCGCGACAGGCCATGTATACGGTGTTGACGTGCTGACACAGGTTGCCATGGAAGCAGCTTTCGAGAACTGCTTCTATTGGGTGGACGCGTTTGTCGCACACCTGCAGCGAAACCGCGATTACATCTATGAGCGTTTCGCTGCGATGCCGCTCATCAAAGCGACAAAGCAGGAGGCGACGTTCGTCACTTTTCCGGATATCCGGGCAACCGGGCTGACCAGTACGGAATTCGTAGCGAAAATGCGGGAGGAGCAGAAGGTCGCGCTGGTGCCGGGGACGGAATTTTGGTTCGGTCCGCGGGCGGAAGGTTATGTGCGTCTCTGCTATTCCACAAGTCGTGCCATCCTGACGGAAGCACTGGATCGCATCGAAGCAGGCTTAGTCCGCATAGCAAACGTCTAAAGGCAGGAGGGACCCATATGCCAAGGGTATTGGATCAAAGTGTGCCCTGTTTTCGCTTTTTTGAAGACCTGTGCGAGATTCCGCACGGATCCGGCAAAGAGAAAGCGCTCAGCGACTTTCTGGTCGCGTTCGCGAAGAAGAAAAAATTATGGGTGAATCAGGATGCATTGGGTAATGTGTTCGTTAAGAAACCGGCTTCTGCAGGATATGAAGCGGCGGCACCCTTGTTGCTGCAGTCTCACATCGATATGGTATGCGAGAAGAACGAGGACGTCGATCATGACTTCCTCGTAGATCCGCTGCATCTTTATATAGAAGACGGCTGGTTGAAGGCGAGAGGCACGACATTAGGCGCTGATGATGGGTGCGGTGTTGCGACAATGCTTGCTATATTAGACGATGATAAGCTCGCGCATCCTGCATTAGAGTGCGTGTTCACAGTCGAAGAAGAAACAGGCATGCAAGGTGCGGCAGCATTGGATTACAGCCTACTGACGGCGAGACGTATGATCGGCTTGGACGCTGCCGGGGAAACCACGACTGTTGCCTCTTCCGCCGGTGGCCTGCGCGTGCGCGCGCACAAAAAGCTAGCGCGGGAGACATATAGCGGCGTTGGAATCTCATTGTTTGTTTTCGGCTTGCAAGGCGGACATTCGGGCATCTTCATCAACAAGGAACGTGGGAACAGCATCAAGATCGCAGGCCGCGTGCTGTATCGCGTCAAGCGAGAAGGCATCCCTTTCCGTTTGGTGGACATTCACGGCGGATCGAAAGACAATGCCATTCCCAGGGAATGCACCGTCGTATTGGCATGCGCGGGATCGGATCTCGCGCGTATCCTCGCGATAGTTGATGTGGTTCGGGAGGAAGTCACGCGGGAGTTGGCAGTCAGTGACGATGGCTTCGCACTGACTGTCACTACGCAATCGACGCAGGAGTGGCAGGTGATCCCTGGTAAGCAAACAAGTGAAATGATTGATTTACTGGCGTTGCTGCCGAATGGCGTTGCTGCAATGAGTATGTCGATTCCCGACCTGGTGCAGACCAGCGACAATGTCGGTGTGATCTCCATCGAAGGGGCCGAACTGGTTGTGTTGATCTCACTGCGCAGCGAGATTGAATCCCGTATCGAAGAATTGTGCGACCGGATCGTACGGCTATGTCAGATCTTCAATACAGAGTATGAGATCGGAAGCCGATATCCGGGCATGGAGTTTCAGGCCGCCTCACCCTTCCGAGAGCATTTCGCGTCAGTCATGCAAGAATTGTGGGGGCAAGAACTGCGCGTCCGAACGGGGCATGTAGGTGGAGAAGGCGGGTACTTCGCCAGGCATCTGCCGGGCATACAGATAGTGACGATCGGTCCTTTCATACAGGATGTGCATTGTCCGGATGAAACAATGAACGTGGCATCCTTTCATAAGGTGTATGATTTTCTGGTGCAGTTTCTCGCGCGGCTGACAACGTAACAATTGGGAAAGGAAACGCATGACAATTCAGGAGTATACGAACAAGTACGCATATCTGCTCGTGAAATTGGGGGTTGCGCTGCAGCCTGGCGAATACATGATCCTGGAAGCGGATGTCGAGAACTACGAGCTGGTGCGTTCGATCACGCAACAAGCCTTCCTTGTCGGCGCGAAAGACGTTCTCGTGTACCTGCGGGACGCGTATGTGACGAAGACGCGCGCCGTTTCCGCGCAAGTAGATGACATCGCCACAGTGTTGCCGTGGCAAAAAGAATCCCTCTCGTATTACCTGGAACGCGGCGCAGTATCGCTCAAACTGGAGTCGCCGCACCCCCAATTGCTGGACGATGTGTCTGACGCAGCGGCACACGCGCTCAACACGTTTACAAATGATTTACGCAATGTGATCCGCAACGCATGGGGGCAATTGGGCACGCGTTGGTGCCTAGCTTGCGCACCGAATCGCGATTGGGCGGAAACGCTCTTTCCGGAATTTTCGCCGGAAGTCGCCTATGAAAAATTGTGGTCAATGCTCATGTCGTTCTGCCGGGTGGATGACGCGAGCGATCCTGTGCAGAACTGGATTAATTTCTCCGACGCGTATCGCGGGCATTCGGAATGGCTGAATCGTAGTGCGTTCGACACGATTCACTTTCAGAATAGTCTCGGCACGGATCTGCGCATCGGGCTGCGCACGCCATGCCGGTGGATCGGCGGGCAGTCAAAGGCGGCGCGCACTCCCACTTCGAACATGGGCAATATACCGTCTAATGAGGTCGCGACAAGTCCGGACAAGTATCGTGTGGATGGATTGGTGCATGCCTCTCGCCCATTGCTTTATATGGGAAAGAAGATTGATTCATTCTGGTTGGAATTCCAAGGCGGTAAGGTGGTGCGGTATGGCGCGCAAACAGGCGAGGCTTCGCTGGCAGCGTTGCTGGATACGGACGAAGGTAGCAGACGGATCGGAGAGGTTGCGTTCGTGGAGAGCAATCTCCCCCTCGCGCGATCCGGTCTGATTTTTTACAATACATTGTTAGATGAAAACGCCGCCTGCCATCTCGCATTGGGTAAAGGGTACGCGATTTGCATACCAGGCTTATCCGCGACAGATACAGATGCTTGGGAAGACGCGCATCTGAATTTCTCACGGCAACATGTCGATTTCATGTTTGGCACAGATGACATGAAGGCGGATGGACTTATGACGGACAGTAAGCGCGTACCCATTTTTCGGGATGGGAAATTTGTTCGGGAGGCGAGCACACTATGAATCAGCGCATGCAAAGACTCCAGCAACGTTTGACCGAGGATGATGTCTCAATGGCACTGTACGCAACCAGCGCGAACCTGCAATATTTCCTTGACGACACTTCCTATGCGTGGCAGCGAACTATGTATACCGGAGGGCTGTCACAGTTTCAGGACACAGCTGTCAGCGGGCATTTCCTGAACCTGCCCGACTGCATTTTATGTGTGCCGCGCACAGGCGAACCGGTCTTGCTTACGACTTATCGCCGCGCGCAGGATATGGAAGGCTTAGGCATCCGAAAGGAACTTGGCTTCTTCACAGATATGCCAGACATGCTGGCATCACACTTACCAGGCGGAACCATCGCATTGGGCGAAAGCTGTAACGCATTCCTCAAAAAGACGCTCAAGGAGATCAACCCCGCACTGGAAATCACCTCTGCTGAGGAATATGGGGAACAATTGCGCGCCGTCAAAGACACGGACGAAATCGCGCGACTTCGGCATCTTGCCGTGTTCACCGACCAAGCGATGGCGCGGATCACGGAAAGTTTACGGCCCGGCATTTCCTCTCAAGAAGTTGAGGGGTTAATCAGCGGCATCGCGCGAGAAAACAACCTGCTGGACTTACCCTTCCCTTCCACGGCACGGTTCATTAAGACGGACGATCCACGCTGCGATGCGATTGACGGCTTCCCCGTCACAGAAGCGTTGACGCCCGGCACTTCGGTCGGGTTTGATTTCGGATACGTCATTGACGGGTACTGTTCCGATTTCGGCCGATCCTTCTACATCGGGAAAGCGCCAGTGGAGATCGCGGACGGATATAAGTCGCTGCAGGAAGCGCAGTGTGATCTGCTCGCGCGTATAAAGCCGGGCATCAAGATGGACCTGTGTTTTCAAAGCCTATATAAAAAGATGAGCGAGCGCGGTTATGAGAAATATCTGCGCAAGTATGGCGATTTTGGGCTGATGGGCCATCAAATCGGGATTGACGTGCACGAACGGCCATGGGTACACACGGACCAGGAAGCGCTGTTTGTGCCCGGCATGGTTATGTGCATCGAACCGAAATTCTGGTGGCCTGGGAAGTGCTTCATGCGCGTAGAGGACATGGTGTTGATAACAGAAACCGGGTGCGAGTCGCTTACGAAGTTTAACCGGGAATTATTTGAACTACCGGTATAACACGAATCATATAATCATCCCGAAGGATCTCTCATACCCTCGAACATCACGTTCCGCTCTTTTCAATTTGCGCCTCAATCCACATTGAGGCGCAAGATCTGTGAAGGTCACAGCCCTTTTCTAAATCGTTTTCCTGATGATATAGTCGCCCAGGTTGAAAGCCAGGGCAAAATCATTTACCTCAAGGAAGGAATGCCGTGATTAATAACAGTTATAATTGGATGTAATAGGAGAATGAAATAACATGTCGAATGTATAACACGAGGTGATTGATATGAAGAATTCAAACGCGTTATCAATGAAGCGCCTGCTCGAACTGGTCGTTACCATTCCAGAAACGAGGAGAACAACATAGGTGTAAATAACTGCATGTGCATACTCTGATGTTCCTGTCGTGCTGACGTGGAATGGAACTGTTGCCGGAACCAGTGCGATAAAATCATACGTTATCCAATACGCCACTTCATCGGATGGCACAAATTGGAGCGGATGGTCAGCGCTCGCGACTGTCACATCATCCGCTACATTCGGAAACTATTCAATCACACCCTCCAATGTTGACGGAATGCGCACGAAATATCGCATTGCTGTCATGGATGTACTGGATGCTGTTTCTGGTTATGTCGAATCGAATATAATACGCAACTGGGGAGCGATACTCGCGCAGTTGACGGTCTACTACGGTGAGCGGATCACGCAGCCCGCGTAAAAGAAACGCACGAACCCCCAACCGTCCGTCTTGACTGCACGGCTGGAAACCGCTGTGCAGGCTATGCCGACGGCGATGGGAACCAGCAAAGCACAAGCCCTCTCGCCGTCGGCATATCCAGCGTAGCGGTTTCCAGCCGCGCAGTCAAGACGGACGGTTGGGGGTTCGTGCGTTCCTTTTACGCGGGCTGCGTGATCCGCTCGCCGTAGTAGACCGTCAACTGCGCGAGTATCGCTCCCCAGTTGCGTATG
>BNUH01000027.1 GCA_025997215.1 Clostridia bacterium | reverse complement strand
TAAAGATTTCCATGAATCTTTGACCTTCTTAGCCAGGGTTTATTGAGGAGTATTTTCTGCGCTTTTTCACCGCCTTCACTGCCGTTTTCTCTCGTTTTTCCCTCTTGACATTTCACCGATGGACTTTATAGTTAAATTTTGGTTGGGCTTAACAAACATAGGACGAACTAGCGAGGCGTTTTTTTCCATTCACCTGCTTCGGCTTCCAGCATATTATGGCATCAGCCCATAGTTTGGGGAGGTGCCCGTATGCCTAGTGTTGTTAACGACGGCAAGTTCAAGTCGCTCTGGGACGCGCTGGAAGCCGAGGCTACCGGCGGCTCCGTAACCGTGATGAATCTCCCAGTGACAGACTGGGATGGTTACGAGGTCATCGACTCCGCCAATATCTGGCAGCCGATAGATTACGCGACCGACATATCGCTGACTTGTTTGGGCAACGCTACTATCGGTACTTCAGCCTCGCCTCTCAACAATTCGCTCTTTAACGCCTTAGAAGGCAAGTGCGAGTTTAACAATGTCCACATTAATCTGGAGCTCTCGGAAGACATCCCCCCACCATACTACTTCGGCGGCTTTGCGGTTAGATCGCAAGACTGCTTGTTTACTGACTGTACCATGGATATTAAGGCAAATGTAGAAGGCAGCAACGATTGCGGCGGGTATGTCGCTTATTCCTCGGGTCTAATAAGGCTTGATCACTGCAGCTCGACCGGTTATATTGTTGGAGGCGAAAATGTAGGCGGCTTTTTCGGGAATCTGAACGGTTACATCAGCGCCGTGGAATGCATCAATCGTTGTGATGTGACAGGCCAAACAAATGTCGGAGGGCTTGCGGGTTACATGCATATAGCCCCGTCAGAATTGATTGATAGTAGCGGTCTTACAGCCGTTATGGATTCCTGTTCAAATTATGGGAGCATGACGACAAACGTTAACGGCGGCGGCATTGTTGGGACGATTAGTGACAACCAGAACCGTTTACTTATACAACACTGCGCAAACCATGGCGAGGTTATACGGATATTTGACGGCGGTATTATGACAGAGGGTACCTTTGGCGGTGTGGGCGGTATCGTGGGAGATCTAAGCGTAGCACACATACGGTGTGACATAATCGATTGTAATAATGATAGGCCCATAAGAGGCAGCATGTTAGCGGGCGGCATAGTGGGTTGTATAACGCTTGGCGAAGGCTCACCAGACGACTATATAACGAACTGCGTAAATGAAGCGGGCGGCACGGTCGACGGCGACATTGGTGTGGGCGGTATACTCGGCGGCGTTCATCCTGGGGAAACTACTGCGAATGTTGCCTTCAGCGGCTGCGTGAATCGTGCGGCTGTCGCTGGCACATGGTATGTAGGCGGCATCGTTGGTCTCGGACAGTTCACGGTCATAGACGCTTGCGTTAACTCAGGCATGATAACGGAACGAAACATCGCATACGAACAATCCATTTACTATAACACAACCAATGGCAGCGCTTATTGGACTTATGGAGCAAGCGGCACGATTGCGGGTGCTGGTCCGGAATGGATCTCCACGGGCGGGATCGTCGGAATTCTTGTAACCGGTAATGCAGTAAACTGCGTGAATTACGGCGCTATTACCTCGCGCGCGAACTTTTATTGCACCGGCGGCATCGTTGGGGTGATGTACGCGCAATACTCCCCCGACATCAACTCCGGTGTGAACATAATAACGGGATGTCTAAACAACGGCGCGATCACGGGCGGCGGCTATGTCGGGGGTATCGTCGGCGGAGCATACGGCTTGCAGCATGAGTCTAAATATAGATTAAGGATTCAGCAGGATGTAAACCGGGGCGCGGTGGTAGGCGCGAACGAGGGCGTGGGAGGGATCGCCGGCTCCGTGTATGGCAATGTATTCGTAAATAAATGCCGCCTGTGCGACAGCGCCGGGCTGATCCAGGCGACGGGATGCTGCGCGGGCGGCATCGTAGGCCTGGCCGGGGTGAAGGACTCGTTCATCGGGGGCGAATACGAAGGATTGTTCGGTTTGGGAATGAACTTTCCCAGCACGATCACCATTTCCAACAACGCCATATCATCCGAGACGATACGCGTGGTTCAGGGCGCGGACAGCGTCGCTGGCCAGGCGTCCGTGCATAGGATACTGGGGCGATACGATATCTATAAAGCGCTACCAAACAGCACTGAACTCTCCGACGATCCGGATGCGGAGATAATAAGCCGCCTGATGTTAATGCGGAACAGCGCAAATTCCAGTACCGCGCTGTCGGGAAATAACTCGAATACGCAGGGATATTATACCACCGAGGAAAACGTAACGGATTGGGGCGTTAATTATGCCAGTCCCAATAATCATGTGAATCCGCTCACCGATCCGGATTACGGCGAGAACGGTCAAAATGGCGTGGATGCGTCGTGCCAGTCCGGGGCGCTGAACGATTGCATGTACTGCATAACGCTGGGGTTGTGCGGCAGCGCTATGCAGGATAACCCCGATGAGGAAGATGATGATGAAGATGATGGGGACGATGGTTCGGTGGGTTCGACCGCGCCCTGCGGCAGCGGACTGACGGCCGCAGTCGCCGATGTGCTGTCGGGCATCGCCGCGATGCGCATATCCGAGAGCGTTTACCTGAACGCGCAGAAGGATGCTGTCGAATATGTCGTCGGGCTAGGCAATTCGGGTGAGGACATGGATGAGATCAACGCGGCTGCGCTGGGTGCGATGTCCATGCTGCAGTTGATCGAGAATAGTCTGGCGAAAGAGCAGTGCTGCCTGGTCAACTATCTGCAATGCTGCTGCGAGGCGAATAAGCCGGATTGCATACTCTGCCTGGAGAGCGTGGATCCCATCAGCGGCGAGCCTATCCCCAACGCGTTGTATACCCTTGAACCCATCAGCCCGAATGACGGCGTGATTCAGCATGTGCGTACCGGAGCGGATGGGGTCGTCCGGTTCCCGATAGCGCACGCGGGAACATACAGGGCGTACATGACACCGCGCGAGACCGCCCGCGACAACGCGCTCTACAAGATAAGCGTCACCGGCGCGTGCGCTATGACGGTTAGCGTCGAGCATTAGAATTTTGTTGGAAGTGGTGGGAGGTTGAAGGAAGCGGGCGTTTCGTGTCGAAAAGGTTTACTCGTGCGCGTATAATTCGAGGAAGTTTTCACGCTAAACAGGAGTGAAACCATGTCCGCTGTATTACCCTACCTGATTGCATGCCCGCTGTGTATGCTCGCCGGGTTCATCGACTCGATAGCGGGCGGCGGCGGGCTTATCTCGCTGCCAGCGTATTACCTGGCGTTCGGGACGTCGACGGGCGTGATGGCCAAACTTGCCGCCGGAACGAACAAGGTTTCCGCCAGTATCGGCGCGGTGGCCGCCGTTGCGCGTTACGCTAAGGGTGGCGACATCGCCTGGGTTCCGGCATTGATAGCGACGGTCGGGGCATTGCCCGGTGCGTTCCTAGGCGCGCAGGCGTTAAAAGCCATCGACGAGGTGTTGATTCTGCGGATCATGCTGGTCGTGCTGCCCGTCGTATGCGTGATTCTCCTGACCAAGCGCGGGAATTTCCAGCGGGAGGTTGAGCCAGGCGCGTGGAAGATTCCTGTTTACGCCGCGATCGGGTTGGTTGTGGGATTCTATGACGGGATGATCGGGCCGGGGACAGGCACGTTCCTGATACTGTTATTCTCAGGGGTGGCGGGGATGACGCCGCTGATCGCGTCGGGTTCGGCGAAGGTCGTCAACCTGGCCAGCGGCGTTTCGAGCCTATTCAGCTTCATGCTGGGTGGCTATGTCAATTGGTGGCTGGGGCTGGCGGCGGCGGCATTCTCAATCGCGGGCAACCTCCTAGGCGCGGGGCTGGCCATCAAGCGCGGCACGAAGGTGATCCAGGCCGTGTTAGCGGTGGTATTGGCGCTGATACTGGTTACATTGGGGGTAAGGGCGGCGAATGTGTGATAGCTGGGGCCTTGCTAGTCCATTTGCACAAAGTGAATTTTTTACTTTGTGATCCTGCATTTATTGACTATCGAACGCATGTGTGGTATACTAATCAACCGTAGGCAATATAAACAGTTATTTGCTTTTCCCAATAGGATTTAGCGGGGAGGATCGGGGCTTTATGAATGTAGCCGAGGAATATGGTTCGTTAGTATTCAACGATCGGGTAATGCGCACGCGGCTGCCGCGCGACGTGTACAAATCCGTCCAGCATTCCGTCAAGACGGGCACGCCGTTGACGCTGTCCGACGCGAACGTGATCGCCAATGCCATGAAGGATTGGGCCGTCGAGCTAGGCGCGACCCACTTCACGCACTGGTTCCAGCCGATGACGGGGATCACGGCGGAGAAGCACGACAGCTTTATCTCGCCAACGGGCGACGGCGGCGTGATCATGAATTTCTCCGGTAAGGAATTGATTAAGGGCGAGCCGGACGCGTCCAGCTTCCCCAGCGGCGGCTTGCGGGCCACGTTCGAGGCGCGCGGCTATACGGCATGGGATCCAACCAGTTATGCATTCATAAAAGAGCATACGCTGTGTATACCGACCGCGTTCTGCTCGTACACGGGCGAGGCGCTGGACAAGAAAACCCCGCTGCTGCGCTCCATGGACGCGTTGAACCGCGAGGCGCTGCGTGTGCTGCGGCTATTTGGAGATACGAACGCGAGCCGCGTCTCATCCACAGTGGGCAGCGAGCAGGAATACTTCCTCATTGATAAGGAAATGTTCCTGGAACGGCGCGACCTGGTGTACTGCGGCCGGACGCTGTTCGGCGCGAAACCGCCCAAGGGCCAGGAGTTGGAGGATCATTACTTCGGCTCGATAAAGCCGCGCGTTGCCGCGTTCATGCAGGATTTGGATGAGTATCTGTGGCAGCTGGGCGTAGCCAGCAAGACGCGTCACAACGAAGTCGCGCCTGCGCAGCATGAGTTAGCGCCCATATTCGCCACAACCAATATAGCATGCGATCACAACCAGCTGACCATGGAGGTCATGCGTAAGGTCGCCGACAAGCACGGCCTGGCGTGTCTGCTCCATGAGAAGCCATTCGCCGGGGTGAATGGTTCGGGCAAGCATAACAACTGGTCGATGGCGACGGACACAGGCGACAACCTGCTCGAGCCAGGCGACACGCCGCGCGAGAACGCGCAATTCCTGCTGTTCTTGTGCGCGGTGATCAAGGCAGTGGATAAGTACCAAGGCCTCCTGCGCGTGTCGGTTGCGACGGCGGGCAACGACCATCGGTTAGGCGCGAACGAAGCGCCGCCGGCCATCGTCTCCATATTCCTTGGCGAGGAACTGACCGCTGTCATCGAATCCATCGACAAGGGCAGCGCTTATTCGCAAAAGGAAAAGCACAACATGGAGATCGGCGTGGACGTGCTGCCGCGCTTCCCAAAGGATTCGACGGACCGCAACCGGACATCGCCGTTCGCGTTCACGGGGAATAAGTTTGAATTCCGCATGGTGGGTTCGTCGGCCTCCATTGCGGATCCGAATATCGTACTGAATACCATCGTTGCCGAAACGCTGTCCGAGTTTGCCGATGCTCTGGAGGGTTCGGTGAACTTCACTCACGCGCTGAACGAATTGATCCGCAAGACGGTGCAGGAGCACAAGCGGGTTATATTCAACGGCAATAACTACACCAAGGATTGGGAAGATGAGGCGCAAAGGCGCGGACTGTTCAACTTCAAGCATACCGCTGACGCGCTGCCATACTTCGTGCATGATGAGAACGTGGCGCTATTCGAAAAGCATCACGTGCTAACGCCCGTCGAGGTGCACTCGCGTTACGAGATCATGCTGGAAAGCTACATCAAGACGCTCTCCATCGAGGCGCTGACAACGCTGGAGATAGCGCGCAAGCTGATCCTGCCCGCGTCCGGCGCATACTTAAGTGAACTGCTGGCGCGCGCCGAATCCAAGAAGGCCATCGAAGGCATCACGCTCGAGCCTGAAGCCTCGCTGATCAACAAAATATCAGCGCTCAACGCGACGCTGTACACGAAGATTCTTGAGCTTGAATCAAAACTGGGCGAGGAATCCTCGGACACTGCCGCGCAGGGGTTGTATTACAGCGGAGTGGTGTTCCCGGCGATGCAGGCGTTACGCGCGGCTGCTGATGAGTTGGAGGTATGGACTGCGAAGGAGTACTGGCCATTCCCGACATATGGGGATTTACTTTTCAGTGTTTAGCAACTAAACTGGGTTCGATTGCCCTCACTGCGGTGAGGGACTTGTTACTTTTCCCGTCCGTGGGAAAAGTAACCAAAAGGACGGCCTATACAATTTCCCGCAAAAAACGCACCATCTTCGCGAGTCTTTTCGCCGCTCGCGTCGGCTCGTCCAGTCAGCGGACCTCCAGTCCGCCTCCTTACCTCGCCATAGCGAGCGACGAAAATCCATCGCGAATCTTGGTGCATTTTTAGCGGGAAATAGTATAGAGGGAGGGCACTGTGCCCTCCCTCTCTGGACTCTCCCTCCTCAATGTTGGCTCCGCTGGTTGGTCTATGACCAACGTTCAATTGAGTTACAGGCACAGTATTGCAAGGTTCTCGTGGCTTCGCGGCGAGGTAGTCGTACTGGCGAGGCTTGTTATCATCATAATAAAATCATAATATTCCTCAGCTACTAACTCCGGATCAAAGAGTACTTACATAAACAATACGTAATCATAACAGACCCCCACCACCAGCTTTAGATCATCGAGGCAAGTATGTAAACAATATGATGACAGCAAGCCTCGCCAATGAGACTACCTCGCCACGAAGCCACAAGAATCTTGCAATACTGTGCTTGTAACTCAATTGAACGTTGGTCATAGACCAATGAGCGGAGCCAACATTGAGGAGAGAGAGTCCAGAGAGGGAGGGCACAGTGCCCTCCCTCTCTGGCCGTCCTTTTGGTTACTTTTCCCACGGACGGGAAAAGTAACAAGTCCCCAACCGCAGTTGGGGCAGTCCCTCCGCAGAGGAGGAACCCAACCCTCGGAAGGGCTTGAATTTCTTAGTAATAAATGGTAATATTGGTCGATTGATATTGTGAGTTAAGCAAAAAGGAGAAAAAAATGCTAGAAGGAATAATCCTAGCCGCTGTGATTGCGCTAGCAATATTGTCCACAAGGCACCGCCGGACAAAGTTGGCCAATCAGCTAAATAAAGCCTGGGCCGCGCGGGATTCCGCTTCATCCTTGAGCAACGACGAAATAGAGGATGTAGCGCTCTTCTATCGTAAACAAAACAATACACAGGGATCACGCATCACAGTGGACGATACAACCTGGAACGACCTAAACATGGACGCAGTTTTCCAATACCTAAACCGAACCCACAGCAGCACAGGCGAAGAAACCCTTTACTCCATCCTCCGAAATATCGGCGTTAGTGATGAAACATTATCGCGCCGCAGCAGTTTGATAAAAACACTAGGCGACGACGCCGACACCCGCATAAAGCTGCAGCTGTTGCTTAGCAGGATAGGCAAGGATCGTTATCACGGCGCGGTGGAATTTATGTCGAATCCCTCGCGGAAACAGCCGAATCATGCCTGGATGTACTACGCATTGGCGTCATTGCCCATCGCATTTTTGGCCGCCGGAATCTTTATACCATCGCTGCTGCTGGGCATAGCCGTATCATTCGCGGTGAATGTCGTCGTATTCTACCGCTCCCAGGCGGAATGGATGCCCGAATACCACGCTATCCGCCACCTGTCACGCGTGCTTAATTGCGCAAACCGTATGCAAAAAGTCACGTTGGACGATGTGTCCGACGAATTACGCGGCCTATGCCGCAAACTCAAACCCATCGCCCGCTGGAACGCGCTATACGCGATGTCCAGCTCAAACCCCATGGACTTTATAACCGTATACATAAGAATCGCGTTCCTGCTGGATATCATCAGCTTATCCAGGCTGGCCGCGTTTATTAGCAAATATAATGATGATGTCATCCGTTTGTATGAATTGGTCGGTGAGATAGATTCCTGCATCGCCATAGCGTCCGTCCGCGCGTCGCTCGACGTGTATTCGCAGCCGGAGTTCACGCGCGATAATGCCGTCACCGCTGTGGGTTTAGCCCATCCATTGATAAAAAATCCAATCAGGAACGATATCAACTGGAATGAGAATTCGCTGCTGACCGGATCGAATGCGTCCGGCAAGTCCACCTTCACGAAGGCGCTCGCGGTGAACGCCATCTTCGCGCAGACCATCTGCACCTGCTGGGCTGAACGCTTCGCCATGCCCCGCGCGCAAGTGTTAAGCTCTATGGCGCTGCGCGACGACGTCGTCAGCGGCGAGAGCTATTTCATTGTCGAGATCAAAAGTTTGCGGCGCATCTTGTCGTCACTGCGTCAAGACATCCCAACCTTATGTTTTATAGACGAGATACTGCGGGGCACCAATACTATAGAAAGAATCGCCTCGTCGACGGCCTTGCTGACCTATCTCGCCGGACAGAATGTATTATGCCTGGCAGCCACGCATGATATTGAATTAACCCAGCTGCTCCCCATGTACCGTCAATACCATTTCACAGAAGATATAACGCCTGAAGGGATGACGTTTTCATACAAGTTGATGGATGGTGCAAGCAATACCCGCAATGCTATCAAGCTGCTGGAGCGGATGGATTTCCCGGCGCAGGTCGTGTCGTCCGCTGAGGATACCGCCGCGCGTTTCATCGAATCCGGCGTATGGCGAGCGTTTTAGTAAGAAAAAATATTGTTTGCCTGTTCACTGCCTCACGCCGTCAATATGGATCAGCCTAAACGCCTGGTAGTCATAATCCACCAGCAATTTGCCATCGGTATCATGGCTGTGCGCGGCTACCGTGACCGTCTCGGGCGACGGTGGGTCGCCGACGCTTAACACGACGGTCGAGTGCTCGAACTTCTGGCCGTCAAGGTTCAGCTGCACGATATCCCCCGGTTCGGCCATGAATAGCGGCAGGTTCCGGCCATAAGGCCCCGGCCCATGATTGTTTGTCAAAAATTGGTATAGATATGCCACGCCGCTCCATGGCGCGCTGCGCTGTCTATACGACTGATAGAACCAGCCCACGTCCGGCGTAAAATTCATCACACCCGCGCCTGAAAATACGCACTGCGACGCGAAGTTGGTGCAGTCTCCGCCCACATTGTCAAACGCGGCGTACTCCGGATTGCGCCTCAAGGCCCACTGTTTGGCGTATTTGACCGCCGCATCACGGTCGTAAGGACGTTCCGGCATATGCTTCGCCCCCCATCCCATAGCTATAGGGGAGCATATGCCGGACCGCCGCCGATTAAAACATCCGCATGCCTGCCTTAGCTTGCATCTGATGATAATCCGCGATCAGCTTTTGAATCCTGCCCACCGGATTGAGCAGATTATTCAGCGACCGATCGTGGTTGAGTATGGCCACGACATACGACATATATTTGCTCATGTCTACCAGTGTGAACCACGGCGCGCTGCGCAGTTCGGGCGGCAGGTAGGTCAGGTTCGTCGCGAGCAGCCGCGATATCAGGCCGTCCTTGTACGCCTTGTCGAATACCTCGATGCCATTGGTGAAATACGCGAATGTCGCCGCCACGAATATCCGGCGTGCGCGCCGGATCTTCAGCTCCTTGGCCACGTCGATCATCGAGTCGCCCGTTGATATCATGTCGTCGGTGATCAGCACGTCCTTACCCTCGGCGCAGGTGCCCAGGTATTCATGCGCCACGATCGGGTTGCGGCCGTTGCTTATCACTGTATAATCGCGCCGCTTGTAGAACATGCCTATATCCAGCGCCAATACGGATGAGTAATACATATTCCGGCCCATCGCGCCTTCATCGGGTGATATGATCATCAGGTGATCCTTGTCGATGATGAGATCCTTTTCGGTGCGGCACAGCGCTTTCAAGTTCTGGTAATAGGGCATGATATTCTCGAATCCGCACAGCGGCACCGCGTTTTGAACCCTGGGATCGTGCGCGTCGAATGTGATGATATTGGCCACGCCCATATGCTCCAGTTCCTGCAGCATCAGCGCGCAATCCAGGGATTCGCGGCTGGCGCGTCTGTGCTGCCGGCCTTCATACAGCATGGGCATTATAACGTTTATGCGTTTACACTTGCCGCCAGCAGCCGCTATTATGCGCTTCAAATCCTGGTAATGGTCGTCCGGCGACATGGGCACCTGCTGGCCATACATGTTGAATGTGCAGTTGTGTGCGCCGACGTCGCACAGTATGTATAGGTCGTAACCGCGCACGGACTGGCGGATGAGCCCCTTTGCCTCGCCCGTGCCAAACCTGGGGCACGTGGCCTCCACCAAAAAACTGTCGCGTTCATAGCCTGGTGATGTGAAGAGTTCCTCGTTCTTGTTTTCCTGGCCGTCGCGCCAGCGGATCAGATAATTGTTGATGAGTGCGCCCAGTTCCTCGGTGCCCCTCATGGCGATGATGCCCAGCGGCCCAATTGGCCGCGACAGGAATGGATCCTTGGCATAGTCCCCGTTCTGATCCCACATGATTCGACATCCACCTCTTCCTAATTGCTGAAAGCCGCAGACAAATTCTCGCATGCCATGACCAGCGCGTCCTCGCGGTTATCCTCATAATACCGCTTTCTGTATCCCACGTCAATGAACCCCATCTTCCGATATAACCCTTGAGCGACAATATTGCTGCGCCGCACTTCCAGATCCATCCAAACCAAACCGCAATCGATGGCCTCCGCGATCAGCGCGCGAACCAGCAGTTCCCCGCCGCCCAAACCGCGAAACCCTTGCCGCACCGCGATATTCGTGATGTGCGCCTCGTCGATCACCAACCACATGCCCGCGTAACCAACGACATCGCCGTCCAGGTCGAGGATGAAGTACCGCGCGGTGGTAATATTTTCCGTCAACTCCCGCACGAATGATTCCCTGGACCACGGCACGGCGAAGGTTTCCCGCTCAATGGCAGCGACAGCGTCGACGTCGCCCATCGTCATGGGTCGGATGAACCAATCCGGCGTAGTATTCATGAGCCTGAACGCGCCAACAAGTCGCGCTCGGCCTGCGGCGCACGCAGATATATCGGCAATAATTCGTTGAACGTTACGGCTTGCCGATCGGCTGCCAGCAGCCCGGCCGCCGACGCGTGCGGATAGTTGAACGAATCCAGCAGCAGCATCGCTCGCTCACCCCATTTTTCGACAATCCGATCCCGCAGCCGCTCCGCCCCATCCCCAACGAATACCACCCGATCCAACTCCCTGACCAGCATCCAAAGCTCATCCAGCGAACAGGCCGTATCGTCCAGCAATCTGACGGGTGAATCCCCCGCACAATCAAACAGCGCGCCGTACACCTGCCCGGCGCGCGCGTCCAACAGCGTGCAAACCATATGGAAACCCAGGCCGCAAGTCCGCGCCGCCAATACCTCCAGCGTGTCCAATCCAACGCACGGTATGCCCACGCCCTGCGCCAGACCCCGCGCCGTGGTGACGCCGATCCTCACCCCGGTATAGGAGCCGGGGCCGAGCGTCACTGCCAGCCGATCGACGCCGCCCATCGTCCAGCCGGCCGCCATCAACGACGATTCGACCAACGTTAACAGACGCGCGGAATGCGTGTGGCCCGTGCGTTCGAACGCCTCAAATATGATCCGACGATCCTCCAAAACAGCCACGCTGACGGATGCGCCGGAGGTATCAAGCGCGAGTATGCGCATAGCTTATAACCCGCTCATTCTCATTGGAACCATAACTAATATGAACCTCGACGATCCGCGCCGCCTTATTGAATGCGCCAGGACATCGCTCCGGCCACTCGATGAGCGATATACCCTCGCTCAAGCATTCATCCAAACCCGCCGCGTAGAACGCCTCCGCGCCATCCAGCCGATACAGATCCATGTGGAATATGGTCAACCCGTTTGCGGCTTGATGCGGTATCATTATCAGAAATGTTGGCGAGGGCATGATGCCAGCCACACCCAGCGCCTCGGCAATCCCGCGCGAAAAGACGCTCTTGCCAGCGCCCATCTCGCCGTACAACAGCACGGCGTCGCCATGCCGCAGCGATCCGGCGAGCCGAGCGCCAAGGGAGGCAGTATCCGCCTCCCCGTGACAGATAATATTATCCTTCATGCACCAGCAGTCCGCGTACATATACCTGCCGCACCTTGGTTCGCACGTCCAGCGGATCGCCGTCGTACAGCGCGAAATCCGCCTCCTTATTCGGTTCCAGCGAACCGAACCGATCATCCAAACCGATCGCCCAAGCCGCGTTGATCGTGATTGCCTCCAGCGCGGCGCGTTCCGCTAAGCCATATCTTACGGCCAGCGCCATGCATACGGGCAGATATTCCAGCGGAATCACAGGATGATCCGTCATCATAGCAAACCTGACGCCCGCCTTGTGGAAAAATGCCGGGGCTTCGTACGACAGATTCCGCAGTTCCTCTTTGCTGCGGTCGCTGAGCAGCGGCCCGAGTATGACGGGCGCTTTGGCATCCTTGAGCACGTCCAGTATGCGCCAGCCCTCGGTGCAATGTTCCAGCGACATATTCAGGTGGAACTCATCGCGAATCCTAAGCGCCGTCCGGATGTCGTCGGCGCGGTGCGCGTGCGCCTTAACCCGCAGACTGCCGGAGAGCGCGTCGGCGAGTATCTCCTTGCCCAGGTCGCGGTCGGGCGTCTTATCCTCGCTGGATTGGGCGAGCTTGCGCGCGTAAGTCTGCCCGTCGATCAACGCCTGTCGCAGCAGCGCGGCGGTGGCCATTCGGGTCATCGGCTCCTTCTTCTGGCTTTCGCCGTAACATCGCTTGGGATTCTCTCCGAATGCTATCTTCAGGGCGATCGGCTCCTTGACGAGCATGTCGTCCAAGCGTTTTCCGGCGGTACGCATCGCCAGAAACTGCCCGCCGACGACGTTCGCGCTGCCCGGACCCGTCGCAACCAATGTGACGCCCGCCTTCAGCGCGTCGCCAAAGCAGCGATCCTCCGGGTTCACGCCGTCCAGCGCACGCATCTCCGGTGTGATGGGCTTGGTGATCTCGTTGCCGTCGCTGCCCGCCCAGCCGTTGCTGTCCTCCCACATACCCACGTGGCAGTGCGCGTCGATGATGCCCGGCAGCGCGGTTAGGCCCTTCGCGTCGACGACCCGCGCGCCGGATTCGGGCAGATTCGCGCCGATGGCCACGATCACGCCGTCATTGATTAACATATCCGCGCCGTCGGGATAATCCTTCGGCCCCATAGTCAGCAGTTTCGCGTTCTTAATAAGTAACATCTATATAACCTCCGTCGCGCCAATCGGCCGAATATCCAACAAATCGCAGCAGTGGTCGCCGAACACCGAACTCATCCTCCGGACAAACGCATTCAGTTTCGCGGTCGGTACGAAGCACAGGATCGTCCCCTCGAATCCGCCGCCGTGCACGCGCCACGCGCCCTGTCCGGCCAGGAATCGCCGAGCGATCTCCAGCGCCAGCGCCAGCGGTTGACGATCCGCGCGCGCGTAGACATTCTGTAGCAGTTTCCATGAGGATTCGCCGGATTGGTTGACCAGATCGAAGAATCGCGGCAGGTCGTCCCGTTCCAACGCGTGCGCCTGTTCGCCCACGCGCTGATTCTCGTCGAAAAAGTGAAAAGCGCGCAGGATCGCCCGGTCGGACGCGCCGCGCGAACGCAGTGAGGCGATGCTGGATTCCAACGCTTCCGGCCTAACGCCGCGCAGGGTTTCGGAACCGAGCAGCGAGGCGACTTTCCTCATTTCACTAGGAATGGCGGCGTACTCGTCGTTCAAATCGGAATGGTCGCCGCCAGGATTCACCACGGCTATCGCGTAACCCTTCTGCGCGAAGTCGTATGCCACGGGCCGGACGATCGCGTCGCCGCCCTTGAAGTCGATCCAAACCAGCCCACCCACCGACGATGCCATCTGATCCATCAATCCGCTGGGCTTGCCGAAGTAGGTGTTCTCGATATTCTGGGCGATTCGCGCGCGGGTTTTGGCATCCAGACTGCCGCCGCCGAACATGCTGTCGATAGCAGTCAGCAGCAGCACCTCAAACGCCGCCGACGAACTCAACCCCGAACCCGTCCTCACGCCGCTGGATACCGCCGCGTCGAAACCCTCGACCGGGACGCCGCGTTCCTTCAGCCGCGCCAGCGCGCCGCGAACGACGGACGCGGTGGTGCGCCGCTCACCGTCACGGGGAGCCAGATCCTTCAGCTCCACCTCGACCGGGTCGAATCCTTCGCTGAATATGCGCGCCTTGCCCTCGCCGTTTGGCGCGGCGGCGGCCACAGTATCCAGGGAAACGGCGGCGGCCAGCACCATGCCATGGTTGTGATCGGTGTGGTTCCCGCCGATCTCGATGCGCCCCGGCGCCGAGAACAGCCGCACCCTGTTGGGATTATTCGGGAACGACTGCTCGAATCGCTTCGCTACTCGCGCATAGCGCTCCACCTGCGATACGATCGCACCCTCGCGGCTGCCATACATGAGTTGGAATTGGTCGCGCACCCGCGGCTCCTCCATCAGTCTCGACAACTGCACTGAAATCACATTATGAATCCTCCCAAGGTCGAATAATGCTCTAGCATGACATTATTTTTCCATGATTCGCGGCGTTTGTCAAGCGCGGCTTATCATAAAAAATGTCCTCACCTTTTCAAAAAAATATCCCCGTCTTGTCAAATTGTATGTTGCAAAGGTTTACATTCTGTGATATACTTCCAGCTAAAGGGACTCATGAAACTTATGCTGCCAGGAGGACGCCATGGTCACGACCCAGCCGCGAACCGCCAACCACCCGCGCACCTCGCGCTTACGGGCGCACATCGTGCGCGACCGCTGGCTGTACCTGCTTGCGCTGCCGGGCGTCCTGTATTTCATCGTGTTCAAATACCTGCCGATGGGCGGCGTGTTGATCGCGTTCAAGGAATATGTGCCGATACTGGGCGTGATGGGCAGCAAGTGGGTTGGCCTGAAGTGGTTCAACTATTTCTTTTCGAACCCGATTTTCACGCGGCTATTCTCCAATACGATACTGCTATCGCTGATGAATATCGCGTTCTTTTTCCCCGCACCGATCATCCTCGCGCTGCTGCTCAACGAACTGCGCAGTCCAGGCTACAAGAAGCTGGTGCAGACCTTCCTATATATACCGCATTTTGTGTCGATAGTCATCGTCTGCTCGATCACGTACGTCATGTTCAACACGACGGGGATCGTTTACAAGATGACCCAGGCGCTGACCGGGCAATCCGTTGGATTCCTGACCTCGCCAGGCGCGTTCCGGCCCATGATCATCGGTCAAACCATTTGGAAGGAAACCGGCTGGGGTACCATAATATTCCTCGCGGCGCTGGCTGGCGTCGAACCGGAACAGTATGAAGCCGCGATGTGCGACGGCGCCGGACGCTGGCGACAGCTATGGCATATAACGCTGCCGGCGATCCGATCCACAATAGTGCTGCTGCTGGTTCTGCGCATGGGCAGCGTGCTGGATACCGGCTACGAGCACCTGCTGCTCATGGCCAACGCCATGAACCGCAGCGTATCCCAGACTTTCGACGTATTCGTTTACCAGCAGGGCATCCAGAGCGGGCAGTTCAGCTACGCCACAGCCATCGGCCTATTCAAGGCAGTGATCAGCGTGGCGCTGGTGATGGGTTCCAATGCGCTGGCGCATCGACTGGGCGAACCGGGGTTGTATTAACATGGAATCAAAAGCGTTAGTGAGACCCACGGCCAAGATTGGCATCAAGCAGTCGCCGGGCAACCGGATATTCGACGGCGCCAATATCGTCGTGCTGGGTTTGGCGGCGGTGCTGACGATCCTGCCGTTCATATACGTCGTCGCGGCTTCGTTCGCGACCGAGCGCGAGATCGTCGAGCGGCCGCTGTTCCTGATCCCGCGCGACGTTAGCTTCTCGGCGTATCAGTACATATTCTCCAGCAGCACGCTGATACGAGCGTTTGGGAATTCAGTATTCATCACGGCGGTCGGCACGCTTATCAATATGTTCTTTACCGTCACGCTCGCGTACTCGCTGTCCAAACGCTACCTCCATGGCCGAACGTTCCTGCTGAACCTGGTAATATTCTCCATGTTTTTCTCCGGCGGGATGATACCGTCATACATCGTCGTGCGCAGCCTGGGCTTGCTTAATACGTACTGGTCGGTGCTCCTGCCGGGAGCCATCAGCGCGTACAACATGATGATCATCAAGAATTTCTTCCAGAATCTACCCGATGGTCTGGAGGAATCCGCGCGATTGGACGGCTGCACCGACATCGGCGCGCTGATACGGATCGTACTGCCGCTATCCATGCCCGTGATCGCAACATTCTCGCTGTTCTACGCCGTCGCGCACTGGAATTCGTACTTCGCGGCCACGTTATACATGGCCAAAACGCCCAACCAGTGGCCGCTGCAGGTGGTTCTGCGTCAGCTAATCATACTTTCAGCCGGTGACCCTGGGAGCGGTCTGGGCGCGGATTATTTGAAACCGCCCGCACAATCCATCAAGATGGCCGTCATCACGGTATCGACCGTACCCATTATGCTGGTGTACCCATTCCTCCAGAAGCACTTTACTAAGGGCGTAATGATCGGCGCTCTGAAAGGTTAAGTCTGGAGGCGCAATAAATCCACAATATTCAAGGAGGGAAACCGCATGCGTAAATTCCTGTTGGTCTTGCTTGCCCTGGCGCTGATGATGCCCGCCGTCGGTTCATTCGCGGCCGCCGAGGAAGCCCCGTACCCCATCAGCATCCTCATGCCTTCATTCTACACCGAGACGTTCCAGTATGAGAATAACCCGACCCTCACGGCCATCGAGCAAGCCACGAATACCAAGCTCGATGTTACCTTCGTACCCGACGCCTCGTATCCCGAGGCCGTCAGTCTGGCGCTGGCCGGGGACATGCCAAAAATCCTGATAGTTAAAGGACATCAGGATCCTGTGATCGTCTCGTCGGCGCGCGCCGGAGCGTTCTGGGATCTGACGGACTACATCGACGGCACGCAGTACATCAAGGATGGCAGCCCAGTCGTATTTAATGCGACAAAGATCGACGGACGGCTGTACGGTATCTACCGCGCGCGCCCGCTCGCCCGCAACGGTATCATCTATCGTTCGGACTGGGCGGAGGCGTTAGGCCTGGGAGTGCCGGAGACTCTGGACGATCTGAAGAATATGGCGCTCGCGTTCACCGATAAGGACAAGGGCACATACGGCATCGTCATGTGCAAGTATGTGGACGGTACGATCAAGCTGATCACGATCATGCACGGCGCGCCGAACACCTGGGGTGTGGACGCGGACGACAAACTCTACCCCGCCCACGAGGACCCGGCTTTTCTCGAAGGCCTGAACTGGCTGCGCGATCTGTACGCCGCCGGAGCGATCAACCAGGACTTCATGGTGCTGGAATCCACCATCTGGGTGGAACCGCTCCGCAACGACCATGCGGGGATCAAGCTGGATACGATGGATGACGGTTACCGCCAGCAGGACTGGTTTGAGCAAAACAAGGGCGTGACCACAAACGTATTCAACATCCTACCCTTTGTCAAGAACGCGGCGGGCGAGGAGCGCATGTGGCCAACGGCGGGGCTATCCGGCGAGGTCGTCATCACCAAGACCGCCAAGACCGAGGACGACATGCTCAAATGTCTGGCGTTCCTGGATTTCATGAATAGCCCTGAAGGCCAGACCTTGGTCAACTGGGGCGTCCAGGATCAGACATACTGGGTGGACGAGGACGGTTACCGCATTGCAACGCCTTCCGATCAGGAGATATCGATCCGCTCACTGCAGGGCAGCATCAATCAGTTAGGTATGAATGTGAACGGCGACCTCGCGGTTCCCATGCACAATACGGGTCTGCGCGCGCTGTACAACGAATACCTGCTGCAGTATCCCGACTACGTCGTGGGGAATCCATGCGCGGCGTTCATATCTGAAACCAACACGATGATCGGCGCTCAGCTGACCACCCTGCTGGAGGATGCGAACGTGCAATACATCGCAAACCAGATCGACGAGACGCAGCTGAAAGCTGTGTACCAGCAGTGGCGCGCCGAGGGCGGCGACCAGATCATCGCCGAGATGCAAGCCATGTACGACGCCAGCAAGTAAACCTATAAACATATTGTTAAAAGGCTGGCGCGGTGCGCCAGCCCTTTTTGTCATATTACCGCAACCTATTCGACGGCTTTCGCGGCGAGCGGCTCCATCGTAAGTATCTTCTCGCTGGTCGTCGAAGCGTAACCCGCGTCACCCAGCATCAACCCTATCGCTTCCTTTAATGTGTCAACCGGGTGCACGTCGATGCCCATATCGTTAAACCGCGACTGCCAATTCGCCCGTGGGATGAGTACACGCTTCAGCCCGGCGCGCTTGGCGGCCTCGATCTTCGCCGGCACACCGCCGACGGGCTTCACCTCGCCGCGAACGGATACTTCACCCGTCATCGCCGTCGCGCCGTCGGCTTCGACGCCTGTCAGCGCGGAGCACGCCGCCACCGCCATCGCTACCCCCGCGCTGGGCCCGTCCACGGGCTGCCCGCCTGGGAAGTTGATGTGCAAATCCGTCATCGGCCCGCCGTAACCCATCCGCCGCAGCAGCGTCGCGACGTTTTCAGCGGAACCGCGCGCCGTGGATTTCCGGCGCATCTTGTGGCCTTCGCCACCCAGTTCCTCCTCCTCGACAATGCCCGTCACCGTCACGCGACCCGTGCCGGGCATCGCTACCGCCTCGATCTCCATCACAGCGCCTTGGTGTGAACCGTACACCGCCAGCCCGTGCACGCTTCCCACCTCGGAGGATGAGCACGCCGTCTGATCCGGTCGTGGTGAGAAGTGGCTGCTGTCAGCCACCCATTCGATATCCTCCGAGGTGATGGTGCGGCGATGTTCCAGCTGCGCCAATCCGGCGGCCATCTGTACGATGTTAACCGCGTCGCGCCCGCATGCGGCATACCTGCCGATCAATTCAGCCTGGGATTCACCCATGTCGTAACCCGCGCGCGAAGCCGCGCCTCCCGCGATCTGTGACACCTCGTCCGGTTCCAGCGCGCGGAAGTAGATCTCCATACATCGCGAACGCAGCGCGGGCGGCAGACTATCCGGCCCTCGCGTCGTCGCGCCAATCAAGCGGAAGTCCGCGGGCATACCCTTCTTGAATATCTCATGGATATACTTGGGCACCGTGGTATCCTCGGGGTTGTAATACGCCGATTCGAAGCTGACCTTGCGATCCTCCAGCACCTTCAGCAGTTTGTTCATTTGGGTTGGATGCAGTTCGCCGATTTCATCCAGGAATAACACGCCGCCATGCGCGCGGCTGACCGCGCCGGGCTTTGGCTGTGGAATCCCCTGCACTCCCAACGGCCCCGCGCCTTGATAAATCGGGTCGTGCACGCTGCCCAACAACGGGTCGGCTATCGCGCGCTCATCGAATCGGACGCACGTGGCGTCCATCTCGATGAATGGCGCGTCCGGTCGGAACGGCGTGCCCGGGCTGTGCTTTGAGGATTCCAGCGCGAGCCTCGCGGCGCAGGTCTTGCCGATGCCCGGCGGTCCATAAATAATTACGTGTTGGGGGTTCGGGCCGTGGAGCAGCACCTTGAGCGCCTTGATGCCCTCCTGCTGGCCGATGATGTCCTCGAATGTGGCCGGGCGTACCCGCTCGGACAGCGGTTCCGACAGATGGATGCCGCGCATACGCAGCAGTTTGTCCATCTCCTTGCTGCCCTCGCGCTTGGCGGCGGGCTGGTTGCGGCGCTGGCTGCGCAGCTGCGTGAAGAAGTAGACGCCTATCACGCCGGTTACAGCCAATTGGATTAGCAGCAAAACGGTGCCGATCATTTGTTTCCCCTCCTTAGCGAACCAAAACAGTAACACTACTATCTTGCCCTGGGTGAAACATAGATCATGCACCATTAACTGTTAAATTACGAAGCGGCGGTTTATGATAAATTCCTAAATTCCTAATTAGTTCCTAAGCAAATATTCTGTCGATTCTTTAGTATCAGTGAATATACAAAATACGACAAAGACTTGCATTGTGCTGCAGAATGATGTATGATATGCGCGGCAGGGAAATCCTGGCGGGAAAACTACCTCCGTGCAAGGAGGTGAGAGCCTGATGACGTTATACGAGAAATGCTCGTTATTCATTGCGTCGCTCGGGTTGCTCGTTCAGATAGCTTCGGCTATCCTGAAAGCACGGAAAAAGTAGCAGAACCGCTGCAGTAGGCCCTGCAACGGTTCCGTGGTGCCTTGTCAACATAGAATACGTGCGGCGGTAGCTCCTGATTAGGATTCTCCCTGTCACCATTATATCCGATTCTCGCCGAAATGCAACACTTTTTTTCTCATAGCGCCTTATTAGACCTCAAACCCCGCCGCCTTCATGAACCGCGTGAATCCAGCCTGGCCGTACTGATCCAGCTTGAATACGCCGGCATCCTCCAGCACGCGCACGCACTTTTGCGCGAGAGCGACGCGCAGCACCTGTTCGGCGGCGTCGTCAGGCAGATGACAGCCGTAGCGCTTGACCAGCGATCCGACCCATTCATCATGCTTGGATAACGGATCGTCGGCCGCGTGCGCCTGGAATCCAACGCCGTCCATCAGCGCGGTGCGCAGACTGTCCAGCTCCGTCAGCAGCCTGCCCGGTAGAATGAACAGCCCCATCACCTCGATAAGCCCGATGTTTTCCTTCTTGATGTGGTGCAGATCGGCGTGCGGGTGGAATATCCCGAGCGGGTGTTCGTCCGTCGCGCGATTGTTGCGCAGCACCAGATCCAGCGTGTACCCCTTATCCGAGCGGCGCGCGATTGGCGTAACCGTATTGTGCGGCGTCGCGCCAGTCTTGGCTATGATGGATAACGCCGGATCGGAGTAGCTATTCCAAACCGAACGGATGTGTTCAGCCAGCATCGTCAAGGAATTCCTATCGGCGCTGGTCAGGCGGATCGAACTCATCGGCCAGTTAAGCAGCCCTATACTGACGCGCTGTGCCATCGGGTGCGTCAAACGTGCGCGAACCTCGGCCTTCTCCATTGGAAACGCATGCCGACCGCCTTGAAAATGATTATGATTTAATACCGAACCGCCCACGATGGGCAAATCGGCATTCGAACCGATCGCATAATGCGGGAATCGATCCAAGAAATCAAACAACTTGCGGAATGTGGTAGCATCGATCCGCATCGGACAGTGCTCTTCATCCAAAACGATGCAGTGCTCGGGAAAATATTGGTACGGCGAATACTGGAATCGCCAGGCCGCGCCGTCCAGTATCAGCGGCAGCGTGCGCAGGGTCTGACGCGCTTGAAAACCGGGGCGGCCCGCGTAGCCTTCATTCTCCAAACATAACATACACGCCGGATAATCGTCGCGGACAGGCGCGTCGGCCAGCGCCGCGATGTCGCGCGGATCCTTCTCAGGCTTGGCGACGTTGATGGTGATCTCCAGCGCGCCGTACGGCGATGGCGCGTAGAACCGCACATTCTTATTCACGGCGTCGGCATTGATATAACCATTCGCGATACATAATCGATTGAACCAGCCGCACGCGGCCTGGATACCCTCGTCGCGCTCGACCGCTTCAAACCGATTGCGGAACGCTTCCGGGCTGGGCGTGAGCTGCCCCAGCAGACACGCCGCGAACCGTTCGCGCGCGTTGACATTATTCTCGCAATAACCCATGCGTGCGGCGTGGTCGGTGAGTATTTGGAGCGATTCTGTGAGACTGATATCGATGCGCGTCGGACGATCGGTCTCGGGAGCCGGCATGCGCATCACGTCCAGCATCATGTTGCGCGCGAAGGCCTTATCCAGCGGTAGCAGCAGGCCCGTATCCAGGCCATAGGTGAGGAGCGATTCGACAGCATCGGTCAGCATCAACGGGTTCGACATGATATTCCCCCATTCACCCATACTTTACCCCACCGCCGCGAATATGTCAATATTGCTTTCGTAACGAACGCTGAAAAACGGAGCGGCCGTAGCCGCTCCGCTGTCTGGTTCCCTTCCCGGAGATAAACGAATTACCCCCCATTCGTGAAAGGTATTTAGTTTTTACGCGGTGGTGCAGAAAGAGAAGATATCTTGTTCGCCTGTATTTTCATCCTTTGCGTACAGAGCGTAGTTCTTTGTTCCAGAAGCAGGTACTTGGCTAAGCAGATAAGCATTCAAATCCGCATCATAAGGTTTACCTGCTGGAGTTGTGGTTGTGGACGTGAACCCTGCAGCCCATATACCACTTGTTGCATCAACCGTGAGTGTCGTCACATCAATAGGCGTGGATTTATTTTCTTCGAAGAGTGTCAGCTTGATATTATGCGTTAACTCTTTCCACTTACGAACAAGCGTCCCCTGAACTTGCAACAGCCCAAGACTCAAATCGCTGCTCGTATAACATATCGGATGACCGTTAGCATCAGTCGGACGAACCATGCTTAAGCTGAAGAGTTTTAACGTCGGATCATGCCGCGTCGCACAATATTCTTCACGCGCCTCAAGGGCATCACCCAGTGTACCATAGTCTTCATATTCTTTAGTTACATAGAAGTTAGCATAAGCGGTTTCCTTTGGGCCAGCGCCGTCATCATGAACAACCTTGATCTGGTGATCACCCTTGTGGAGCAATGGGATCTGATCCAAGTTGAAGCACCAGGTTCCATCCGGTTCACAATACGTGGGAGCAATGATCGTGTTATCGATGCGCAGCGTAATTTTAGCGCCTGGCATACCCAAACCGCACACCTCACACAGGAATTTTGTCGAGCCTCCACGCGGAGTCAGCAGATACAGAATCGATGGGAAATTCGCGTACCGCTGATACGATGGCCGCAGATCAATACAATTACGAAGGTTCATTTATTACTACACCTCAATATTATTTGGATGTGGGTTATCGGAATATTGGAATGCTGATAACAAAGACAATTGAGAGGGAGCATGAGTTATCAAAAAAGCTCTTGCCGTTATGTGGGCCCCAATTGGGAACCCAATCCATACTATGTGCAGACTTATAAATGTGTGCAGGGGGGTGTTACTTTTCCCGTCCGTGGGAAAAGTAACCAAAAGGACGGCCAAAGAGGGAGGGCACTGTGGAGGTCGCTGAAAAAGTCTTCGCAAAGGCAACATAAAAAACCGTCAAAGCATTGCCTTTGGCGGTTTTTGTGTTATGATAGAAGTATCGAAACAAGATAAAGAGGAGGTTGCTAAAATGCTTAGAGATAACGGACAAATAAAGATTTCAGAATATCGAAGGTTATATGATGTAATAGTTCCTACGGATAATTTATTGCGTAGAATCAAAGAGAATATAGACTTCAGTTTTGTAAATCCAATGCTGAAAGAGAGCTATTGCGAGCATTTTGGACGTCCCGCAAAAGAGCCAGAAATGATGTTCAAGCTCATGTTTTTGAAGAAAATTGACGATTTATCGGATGAGGAATTGGTTCAAAACGCAAGGGTAAATATGGCCTATAAATATTTTTTAGACTTAGACCCGGAGGACGAAGTAATTCATTCAAGTCTTTTGACAAAGTTCAGGAAACTGCATATAACTCAAGATGTATTGGAAGAAATGCTTGCCGAAACAGTGCGTCAAGCGATAGGAAAAGGCATTATAAAAAGTCGCGCAATCATAGTGGACGCGACGCATACAAAAAGCAGCGCAAAGCATGAAACACCGACACAAATTTTGCGGAGATACACAAAAGAGCTTAGGAAAGAAATATACAAAACGCAATACGCGCTCTCAGACAATTTCCCCGACAAGCCCGAAATAGCGGCTGATTTGAATGAAGAAATCAGCTACAGCCATGAACTTATAGAAAAGGTAAAATATTCTGTTGATAATTTTGGCAGCGAAAAAGCGCAAAGGTTGCTTGCGCGTGTTGAGAATTTACTCAAAGACGATAAAATCAAAGAGATTCAAAGCGCTGTTGACGAGGAGGCAAAACTTGGATATAAAAGCGAAGAGAATAGCTTTTTCGGATACAAAACACATATTGCCATGACGGACGAGCGAATAATAACGGCGATAGAGGTGACAACCGGGGAAGCTCCCGATGGTGCGGAACTGGTAAATTTAATTGAAACAAGCAAAGAAACGGTATTGATGTAAACGAAGTATTAGGCGATACGGCGTATTCAGGCAAAGAGAATCTAGAATACAGCGAAAAGAACGGGATAGATCTTGTTTCAAAGTTACACCCCATAATTTCAAGCGGCGCGGGGCATCAAAAAGAGGGTTTTACATATAACAAAGACGCCGATATGTTAGTTTGTCCGGCAGGTCATTTGGCGAACCGCAAAGCGATTCAAGGGAAAAAGAACCAGGCACAAAATCAAGTTATGTCATATTACTTTGACGTAAATAAATGCAAAGATTGTCCTCAAAAAGCCGGATGCTACAAAGAGGATTCAAAAAGCAAGACATATTTGGTAACAATTTTATCCGAAACGCACCAAAAATAAAAGGATTTTCAAGAAAGCGATTATTTCAAAGAACGAGCGAAAGAACGTTACAAAATCGAAGCAAAAAACGCTGAACTAAAATGCTCGCATGGGTTGCGCGAGGCGGACTCGGTGGGTGTTGTTGCTATGAGAATACAGAGCTATTTCACGGCATTTGTGGCAAATGCCAAGAGAATAGTGAAGCTCAATTCCCTTAAAATGGGTAGTGCCGCACCAATTGTGTAAACCCATCAACCATAAAGAAGCGCCCAGCCAGGAAAGCACCCGCCGCAGCGGAAGTAGGTTATCGGAGCCAGAGGCCCGTTCCCCCCTGTGTCACAGCCAGAACGCAGTCCCGAGCGAAGCGAGCTTGGTCTTGACTGCGCGGAGGGAAACCGCTACGCTGGATATGCCGACGGCGAGAGGGCTTGTGCTTTGCTGGTTCCCATCGCCGTCGGCATAGCCTGCACAGCGGTTTCCAGCCGCGCAGTCAAGACGGACGGTTGGGGATCGTGCGTTCTTTTTACGCGGGCTGCGTGATCCGCTCGCCGTAGTAGACCGTCAACTGCGCGAGTATCGCTCCCCAGTTGCGTATGGGCATCGTCCACTTCTCAGTCACCTGGATCGTTACCAAATACAGTTGCTTTAGCAGCGCATCTTATCCTCAATTTCAGATATGTAATCTTGATCATATCCTGACGGATTATAACAGCCACGTTATGTACGTCGCTCTTGATGGACTTGCCGCGCGATTTGATAAACGCGTCGTATCGCTCCCACACTTCTTTTTCAGACCGTCCGAAAAAAGCGGGCCTACTCTTTGCACCAGTTACCGGATCAATGAAAGTGATCTGCATCTGCCATCGTCCATCCCGGCGAAGAATAGGTTTAGCCATCGGAGGCCTCCTTTTCGCGCGTGTAGTCGATGAGCGAACTGACAGCCAGGCTTGCTGTGCGTGGATTCGATGGACGAACGCGTTCGGGATGTGCTCGACGCGAAGGAGGACGGGCAGTCGGCGCTATTGGATGCGCTGAAGGCGGAGCTTGCCTAGGCGTTTGCCTGGGTTGCTTAATAACGACAGAAAACAGGAGGGTTTGAACATGGCCAGGGATTTCTTTGGGATCGATTCGGAGATGCCGCGCGGGACGCGTGAGGCGGTCAAGGAAGACTATCGGTTGACTAAGGCCGAACAGGAGGCACATGTAATTCTTAACGAAGCCGACGACCATCTGGTGTATGACGCAACGACGCCGGCCAGGGTTCGTTATATCGAGCGGATGCTTGCTAAGTATCCGGATGATGTGACGCTAAAGAGACGCGATAAGTATGGCCTAAAAGTATGGATGCCTAGCGCGTGGTTTCGCGATCCCGCTCCGCCGATGAAGCAGAATTTAACTGACGAACAGCGGGCAGTGCTTGCTGAAAAGATGCGTATGGTTAGGGCTAAACTTTCAGGCAATTCGCTTGACTTGAATGAGTGAGCGGACAGACCCTTAGTTCTCCTTAGGGTAAGAGTCGGAAAATTGTTTTTGTCAGGCGAATTGCTTGACAGAAGCGGGTAGAAATCCACAGGATAGCAAGAGAAAAAAAGTGCCCCCAACTTTTGCGGTTGGGGGCTGGCGCTTGGAGCAGGTGTAAATAAGGATGTTTTCAGATTGAGGGATATAGAGGTAATAAACTAACAAAGTGCCGAAAATCTCGGTGCTTTGTCACTATATTAGAACGGTAACATGAATTGCTTTTACTTCTTCGCAACACTGAAAGCAATCCCTTTTGATAACGTATATTCATGTGTGTAAGTACCTCGGCTACCGTATATTGTTAGCCAAGGAGAACATCCATCAAAGGCGTTGTTTGCAATTGATGTTACACTATCTGGGATATAAACTTCTTTGAGAGTTTTCAAGTTCAAGAATGCTGAATAGCCTATTGTAGTAGCTCCTTCGTTTATGCTAACTATTAGTAGACTATCGCAATAGTCCCTGAAATTGCTTGCACCAATACTTCCAGATACAGTGATTTCTAGTATGTTTTTGCAATTCAAAAATGCCCATGAGCCAATTTCCGTCATGGAATCTGGCATTGATATTTTTCTCACTCGTTCACATTCATATAGTGCATAGTTTTGTATTGTATCTCTTCCATCAGCGAAAACAATGTTCTGCACTATTGAACCATTGAAAGCAGCATCTGACCTTTCAGCCCAACCAGGATTATCACCACTCCATGCCTGAAACCCAAAGTCGATAACCAAAGCAGGTATAGTTATTGTTGATATTTGCGTACCACTGATAAACCGACTTCCTAGCGAAGTAATTCTATCTGTTAGTTCTAGTTTAGTGAGATTGGAGCAACCATTAAATGCGTTTCTACCTACTATTGATGTTCTTCTTGCTAAAGATATGTTTTTTAATAGCATGATCTCTGATAAACGCGCCTTCAGCGATTGCTGCTGCCCCAATACTTTGAAATCTTATGTCGCTTAAGGATGCGCAATCAGCAAATGCATAGTAATTTACACTTTTCAAGTCGTTAGGAAGAAATGCAACGCCACTAATTTTTTCGGTTGTTGTACCTATTGTAACTAAAGTATTACATTTCCTCAAAGCCCAATTTCCAATATCAGTGATAGTATCAGGCAAGATAACAGTTTGTATTTTGTAACCTTCGTATAGGGCATATTCTTGTATTTCGGTCCTTCCGTCCATGAAAACAACTGTTTGTACATTTGAACCGCTGAAAGCAGCATCAGACCTTTCTTCCCAACCAGGATTGCCGCCACTCCATGTCCGGAATCCAAAATCGGTAACTGACGAAGGAACACTAATCGTTGATGCTGGACGCAATCCACTACAAGGTACGCGAGGAAGGAGCAGTGGTCAAGAAAGCAGTGTATATCGCTATCGGCACGGATTTGGAGGGGAAAAAAGATGTACTGGGACTGTGGATCGGCGCATCGGAAGGTGCCAAATATTGGATGAGCGTACTTGCGGGGTTGAAAAACCGAGGAGTACGGGATATACTGATAGCGTCGATGGACGGATTGACAGGATTTTCGGATGCTGTGGCTGCAGTATTTCCCAAGACTGATGTGCAGCGGTGTATAATCCACCAGATACGTGCATCGACAAAGTACGTATCGTATAAGGACATCAAGGCATTTACAGCAGGCTTGAAGCCCATATACCAAGCGCCGAGTGAAGAATCCGCATTGGAAGCGCTGGACGCATTAGAGGCTGCATGGGGGAAAAAGTACCCCTGCGCGATACAATCCTGGCGTTCCAATTGGGATGAGCTGGCGACGATGTTCAGGTATCCGGAAGAAATTCGGCGGATCATCTACACGACGAATGCGATCGAGAATTTCAACCGACAACTGCGGAAAGTTACCAAAACCAAAGGCGCGTTTGTTAGTGACGATGCGCTGCTAAAGCAACTGTATTTGGTAACGATCCAGGTGACTGAGAAATGGACGATGCCCATACGCAACTGGGGAGCGATACTCGCGCAGTTGACGGTCTACTACGGCGAACGGATCACGCAGCCCGCGTAAAAGAAACGCACGATCCCCCAACCGTCCGTCTTGACTGCGCGGCTGGAAACCGCTGTGCAGGCTATGCCGACGGCGATGGGAACCAGCAAAGCACAAGCCTTCTCGCCGTCGACATATCCAGCGTAGCGGTTTCCCGCCACGCAGTCAAGACCAAGCTCGCTTCGCTCGGGACTGCGTTCTGGCTGTGGTGCAGGGGGAACGGGCCTCTGGCTCCGAGAACCAACTTCCGCTGCGGCGGGTGCTTTCCTGGCTGGGCGCTTCTTTATGGGTGATGGGTTTACACAATTGGTGCGGCACTACCGCAAAAATGGGATATGGAATGCTATTTGTGATCGGTCTTATTACCTCCATTCATTGTGTGGCAATGTGCGGCGGCATTAACCTTTCACAATGTATTCCACAGTATGAACTACCCACTATAGAAAAAAGAAGCCGCGCGGCGGCGTTCTTCCCGGCGTTTATGTACAATCTTGGCCGAGTGATCGCGTACACCACGATCGGCTTCCTGTTGGGCTTTGTCGGCATGTTGTTTGGCGGCGGCTCGGATGTTGGACTGCCCATACTAGTACAAGGTATTCTGAAATTGATCGCCGGTGTATTCATGGTCATAATGGGTATAAACATGCTTGGATTGTTCCCATGGCTGCGCAAATTGAATCCGCGAATGCCGAAAATCTTCACTCACAATGTTGGCGTTGAGAAAGCAAGAAGCAGCAGCCCGCTGGTTGTTGGTCTACTAAACGGTTTGATGCCCTGAGGCCCTTTGCAATCCATGCAAATCGTGGCGCTGGCCTCCGGTAATCCGTTTACAGGCGCGCTTTCGATGCTCCTGTTTAGCTTGGGAACCGTACCGCTGATGCTGGGTCTTGGGTCAATCGTATCGGCTCTAGGTAAGAAGTTTACACAAAAAGTGATGACCGTTGGAGCGGTGTTAGTAGTTGTCCTTGGTTTGGCTATGCTTTCTCAAGGAGGCAGCTTGTCGGGATTCCTGCCGCCGGATCTGCTATTGCCAATCATTATCGCGCTCAGCGTGATCGGCGTGATCGCAAGTCTGCCGTTCAAAGCGTCAGCACATAAAACGGTTTCTATAGTTGTGGCGCTAGGCGTCGCGGTTGTCGCGCTAACGACTTGGACGATGCTAAGCGATTCATTAAGCGGTAATACCGGAAATTCTTCCGCCATTGCCGATAGCGTTCAAGTTGTGGATGGCAAACAGGTTATAAATAGCACTTTATCTTCCGGTAGATATCCAAATATAACCGTACAGGTAGGGACACCTGTGAAATGGGTCATCGACGCGCCGAAAGGCAGCATAAATGGCTGCAACAACAGAATGTTCATTAACGAATATGGAATCCAATATTCATTCAAAACAGGCGAGAATGTGATTGAGTTTACGCCAACCAAAACAGGAGCCGTTCGCTACAACTGTTGGATGGGTATGATACGCGGCACAATAAATGTTGTAGATAATGTTGAGGCGGCGTATACCAGCGCCTATGCAGCGAATGATACGGAATCGATATATGAGTACGATGGTTTCTTTGCCTCTGAACCTATTCCTGCGGATGTTACCATCCCAACAGAAAACCTCGCAATAGCCGAGTTTGGAACAATTGACATTGGCGATGGTAATGAATATGAAATACAGCGCGTGAGCATCGACTTGACAGACGATGGGTATGGCCCCGCAGTAATTGTTGTACAAGCGGGTATCGATGTGGAGTGGACAATCAACAACGCCTCGACCACCGCTAGTAACTCCACTATCTTAGTCCCACTGTATTACACAGCACTGGGTTTAGAAGTTGGTGAGAATCCGCTATTCTTGTTCCCAACAGAGGACTTCGATTTCAGCAACGGCGACAATTCTTTCTATGGTTATATCAAAGTGGTGGACGATCTTACATCGATAGATGAGGCGGCTATAAAGAGTGAGGTAGCATCGTATAGAACGCTGATATACCCGCCGGAAACTTTTGACGGCGGCGGCAGTGGTGCGCCTAGCTGTCATTAAAAGTAGATATTTATCGAAGGATATATAAACAGCCCTCGCCGAAAATATTTCGATCAAGATACCAACCCACATAAAATCCATACATTCGTCTGCTATACTACGCTCAGAACCAAGGAGGAGGTGCGGACATGGAATTCCTGCTTAGTCATTGGCATTGCATACTCCCCATCGCGGGGATTGCCGTCGCGATGTTATTCATGCGCGACAAACCGAAAAACGAGGACAACCGGTCAACACATCGGCAAAGTCGAATGACCAGCCGATACAATGAAAAATAGTGATTATAAGGAGGAATTTCGTATGCCACAGCATCCCAATAAGAAGCAACCCTCATACGCGAACAAAGCTTCAAGGAGAGCGGCTGCCCAGAAGAGCCGTTGGACAATGCCGATCGTCATCACCGCCATAGTAGCCATTGTCGCTATCGCGGCAGTATTCACCCTTAATGGCGGCATTGGTGTTGGCAGAGGCACCGCGTCGACAGACACCGGTATCACCAACAATATCGCCGTAACGGATAGCGAAACCGCAAGCAGCGATGCGTCCCAAACGGCAGGTCTTGTGATTCCGATCAATGAAATAACAACTACTGCGACTTTTTACCCCGTGGAGGTAGGCGGTACGAAGTTGGAGGTTATCGCAGTGAGGGCGCCGGATGGGTCGGTTCGCACAGCCTTCAACACCTGTCAGGTGTGTTATGACTCAGGACGCGGGTATTATAAACAGGTTGGAAATGTGCTCGTTTGCCAAAACTGTGGTAACCGATTCAATATGAGTCAGGTCGAGGTGGTATCAGGCGGTTGCAATCCTGTACCGATTTTCCCCGAAAACAAGATAGTGACTGATGAAACAATCACTATATCAAACGAGTTTCTGACAAAATCGGCAGTCATCTTCGCTAACTGGAAGGCAGAGTACTGATTTACGGCTATGGCATAGGCGTAACCATAGAGCAGCTTACTTCCTGCCCGTTGTCCCGCATATATCCCGCGCCCCAGTCGTACATCGCAGTCAGGATTGGCATGAGACTATTGCCCAGCTCGGTCAGCGAATACTCAACCTTCGGCGGCACAACGGGGAAAACCTCGCGGGTGAGGAGATTGTCGCCCTCTAGCTCCCGCAGCTGCTGGGTAAGCATCTTGGGTGTTGCCTGCGGAATCAGTTTCTGCAGTTCGCCGTGTCGCAGCGCACCACCCGTCAAATGCCATAGTATAAGCGATTTATACTTCCCGCCAATCAATCGCAGCGTAGCGTCAACGGGGCAGTTGCCAGCGCAATTACAGTCCATTATTATCCTCCTGATACTATCCTTTTGCATAGTATGGCACAATTAAGTGCGTACTTGAAACTGTGAATATTATGGGGACAATAATAGCACGGGATAAATGAAACGTCAAGCGTTCTGCAGCGTTTCGTTCAGAATGAAATGAGGTGGTCAAGATGAAAGTGATCGAGTTTCGTCAAAACAATATGTACTGCAACGTCTGTTTTTCACATGCGCTGGAAGCAATATCTAACATAGCCGGTGTACGGGAGTTGGACGTTGATATGCGGAGCAAGAAAATCCGTCTGTTAGTAGATAACTCCTCAATGGGCAGAAGAAAGATCCAGGAGTGTGTGAACAAGGCGATAACGGGTGGCTATCCTTCGATGCTTACCCGACATACAGCGGAGACTTAGCGCGTGAAAGTCACTATCCAATAGTATAGTATAGCACAATAAAGTGCGTACTTGTAAAACGAACTGCTAGGGATATAATATCAACAGAGCAAGGCGATACCGGAAAGATAAATCAGTGAGGTGATCCAGCCATGGAAAGTCAAGTGTTGAGCATAAGGGGTATGACCTGCGCGGCCTGCGCCGGACGCATTGAACGGACAGTGCGCAAGCTATCCGGCATCGGTCAGGCAAACGTCAATCTCGCCAGCGAGAAGTTGTTCGTGGAGTATGACACGGTAAGTTTGGCGCTGCCCGCCATAAAAGAAGCTGTCCACAAAATCGGCTACGAGGTTGTCGAAAAAACCGACAGCACGAACATCACCATCCCGATTGGCGGTATGACCTGCGCGGCATGTGCGCAAAGGATTGAAAAGACTATCAAGAAGCTGGATGGCGTGGCGAGCGTGTCCGTCAACTTTGCTACGGAGAAGGCGACCGTCGCCTATGAGCCGCAAAAGGTTCGTGTATCTGCCATTAAGGAAGCTATTGAGAAGGCGGGTTACAAGGCGCTGGAGGTTTCCAAAACCGATGCAGCCGACGAAGACAGGGCGAGGAAACAGCGTGAGATTAATGTCCTGTGGACAAAGTTCATCGTCGCCGCCGTATTCTCTCTACCCCTGCTCTATATTGCAATGGTTCCGATGCTTACCCGATACAGCATTGTGCTGCCGTATCCGAAGGGTCTGGATCCCATGAACTATTCGCTGATTTACGCCTTGCTTGAAATTGTGCTGGTTCTGCCAGTCATCGGCGTAGGATATAAGTTCTACACGGTAGGTTTCAAAGCGCTGTGGAGCCGAAGCCCGAACATGGATAGCCTGATCGCCATCGGCACAACCGCCGCCGTGTTGTACAGCGTTTGGAACACATTCCAAATCGCGTATGGCAATTTCAAAGCGGTAGACTCGCTCTATTTTGAAACGGCGGGCGTTATTATCACGCTGATTATGCTGGGCAAAACGCTGGAAGCCGTCTCAAAAGGCAAGACGAGCGAGGCTATTAAGAAGCTTATGGGACTTGCGCCTAAAACCGCGCTGATTATTCAAGATGGTGTGGAAAAGGAAATACCCATCGACGAAGTGGAAATCGGCGACATCATCATCGTCAAACCCGGCGCGAAGATTCCGGTAGACGGCACGGTCACTGACGGTCATACTTCAATCGACGAATCTATGCTGACCGGCGAAAGTATGCCGGTGGATAAAAAAGCCGGGGACGCGGTATACACCGCTTCGCTCAACACGATCGGCACGATTCAATTCAAAGCCGAGAAAATTGGCAGCGACACAGCGCTCGCGCAGATTATCAAGCTGGTGGAGGATGCGCAGGGCAGCAAAGCCCCGATCGCGCAGATGGCTGACATCGTTTCAGGTTACTTTGTGCCTATCGTGTGTGTCATTGCGCTGCTGGCTGGAATCGCATGGTTCGTCGGAACCAAGAATGTGGAGTTTGCGCTGACCATCTTCATCTCGGTGCTGGTTATCGCCTGCCCGTGCGCACTTGGTTTGGCGACGCCCACCGCCATCATGGTGGGGACAGGTAAAGGTGCGGAAAACGGCATACTGATCAAAGGCGGCGAGGCTCTTGAAACCGCGCATAAGATCAACACCATCGTATTTGACAAGACAGGAACGATTACCGAAGGTAAGCCGACAGTTACAGATGTTTTGACGACTGAGGGTGCGTCGCCCGATAACCTCTTGCAACTTACAGCGTCAGCGGAAAAAGGCTCGGAACACCCGCTGGGTCAAGCAATTGTAATGGGCGCTCAAGATAAGGACTTGGAGTTGTTGAAGGTTGACGATTTCAATTCCATCACTGGGCGAGGCATTGAGGCAAAGATAGGCGGTCAGACAATCTTAGCGGGAAACCGCAAGCTGATGGATGAGCGGAATATATCCTTGACAGCGCTGGAGACAGATTCCGACACATTGGCAAGCGAGGGCAAGACGCCCATGTACGTCGCCATTGACAGGCGGCTGGCGGGTATCGTGGCCGTGGCCGACGTGGTGAAACCCTCCAGTAAATCAGCCATTGAGAGTCTGCACAGGATGGGCATTGAGGTGGCCATGATTACGGGTGACAATCGCAGAACGGCGGACGCGATTGCCAAACAAGTCGGCATTGACCGTGTGCTTGCCGAGGTGCTGCCGCAGGATAAATCCAACGAGGTTAAAAAGCTCCAAGCCGAAGGACGCAAGGTGGCAATGGTGGGAGACGGCATCAACGACGCGCCTGCGCTGGCGCAAGCCGACATCGGAATCGCTATCGGTTCCGGTACAGACGTGGCGATGGAGAGCGCGGACATCGTGCTGATGCGCAGCCAGTTGACCGACGTGCCTACCGCCATCAACTTGAGCAAAAAGACTATCCGAAACATCAAGCAGAATCTGTTCTGGGCGTTTGGCTACAATGTGGTGGGGATTCCTATCGCGGCGGGTGTTCTCCATCTGTTTGGCGGGCCGCTGCTAAACCCGATATTCGCGGCGGCGGCAATGAGTTTAAGCTCGGTATCCGTATTAACAAACGCGCTTCGTTTGAAAAGGTTTAAGGCAGCAAGCCCTGAAAGGGTAGAAAAATTAGTAAGGATAGGTGCGTAGACATGAAGAAGAACATCAAATTGATCGCGGTGGCGGTCGCGGGGTTGGCATTACTAATGGCGCTTACCGCTTGTACGACAGGACTAAAAGGGCTGGATGTTGTCGGCCAGCAGTCCGTAACCTCGTTTGATGAGGTGCTGAAAACAATTCCCGACAAGGTGAAGGCTGATGACCTAAATGCCGGCTGGGCACTCTCCGCGCCGGATGATTCAGCGCGATTCATTTGGAGTGAGGATTACAGCAAAGCTCCCCTCCACGACGTTATGCTGGAGCTTGACGCGCAGCCGTTCCTCGACGCTGGGCTTGATCCCGATAAACTGCCTGACAATTACGCCTTTTATGAGGGCGACACGATGGGCGGCATGGGCAGCAAAATGCTGATGGTCGGCACAAAACTGGGACAGAGCGACAAAGTCAGCGGAACCGCCACGGCGTTATCAGCCTATGAGCTGATCGTGAACAAATATCGCGACACCATCAATTACCATACATCCCTCGACCACTACGGCGTGAAACTGGGCGACGGCAATATGTTTGAATGGGCAAAGGATATGAAGACCAGCGGTTACGACAATTCTGTTCAAGACAAGGATATCGTATTCGTCCTGAACCCGGAGCCGCTAATCGCTGCGGGCGTTGCTCCAGATAAAGTAGAAGGCTGGGCCTACGCGCAGGTTCCCATTGAGGAGAATGGGAAAACGACACAGGTTTGGAAGTTGCTCAAACCGTTTGATGTCAATAACAAGTGATTATGTCACCCCTCAAGCGAGTTAATTCACACGTGAAAATGTCAGCCCTGGGAAGGTGCGAAAAGAGCAGCTGTGGATATATGGACAACGTCCATGCGAATAGGACGTTGC
>BNUH01000026.1 GCA_025997215.1 Clostridia bacterium | reverse complement strand
CCCTCAAGGTGAACCTGGCACGCAAGGCTCAACAGGCCCGCAAGGCCCTCAAGGTGAACCTGGCACGCAAGGCTCAACTGGTCCGCAAGGCCCTCAAGGTGAACCTGGCACGCAAGGCTCAACTGGTCCGCAAGGCCCTCAAGGTGAACCTGGCACGCAAGGCTCAACAGGCCCGCAAGGCCCTCAAGGTGAACCTGGCACGCAAGGCTCAACTGGTCCGCAAGGCCCTCAAGGTGAACCTGGCACGCAAGGCTCAACTGGTTCGCAAGGCCCTCAAGGTGAGCAAGGCCCAGAAGGCCCGGAAGGTCCGCAAGGCCCTCAAGGTGAGCAAGGCCCGGAAGGTCCACAAGGCCCGCAAGGTGAACCTGGTCCGCAAGGCCCTCCAGGTTCAACAATACCAGACGTACGTCTGGTCTACACCACGCGAAAACGCGTACGCAAAGCCAGCATAGATAGGTATGCCGACATCAAAGCCGAACTCTGGGATGAAATGAAGGCTGAAATTCGGGCAGAGTTGAGAAATGAACTCAAGGCCGCTTTGAAAGCCGAGATAAAGGCTGAACTGCTGACTGAATTCAGGCCCAGGTTGAGGCTGTGATAACTTAGTCAACCGACTAAAAGGGTTCGGAGGCCACCCTCCGAACCCTTTATTTTACTATAATGTTTCCGTCTCAAGCGCCCGCCATGGTATAGGCAAATTTACCGCACCATTAAGCAGCGCGTCCACATGCATCAGCAGCGGGAAGGCCGTAAGGTCGGCGGTTCCAGCCTCCGCCATCAGCCGGATCGCGTGAGCGACACGCTTGGCGATGACGACCGATTCCAGCGTCACACCGTCCAGGCGTTTGATAGCCTCGTCAAACGTCAAACCGCGTCCGAGCAAAGTCCCCAACAACCGCGTGCGGCCGCCGTATATAGTTACATAAAGATCGCCCACGCCATACACCAGATTGGTTTGCGGCGCGCCGACCAACTCCAGCACGCGGGACATCTCCCGAACGCATTGGCCGAACAGCGCGGCCTGCGGGTTGTACGCCAGCGTGCAGCCTTCGCCGTCCGTCAGCTCGGTCATGCCCACAGTGAGCGTCACAGCCAGCGCAAAGGCATTCTTTAGCGCGACGGCGCACTCGACGCCCATCACATCGGTGGATAGGCTTATATGATAATAATCAGTCTCCAGTGCGGACTTTAACATTTTAAGAATAGTTATATCGTCTCCGCAGAATACCACCGAACTATGCCGCCTGTCCGCCAATTCATAGCTGGTGCAAGGCCCGCCGATCGCATTAAACGAGAGCGGCTTCTCCGTCCGGTTCGCCCAGACGCGCGGGAACGGCGTCAGTGTGCCGTCGTTATTATCCAATAATCCTTTTGTAACGGAAAGTATAGGCAGCTTATCCGGCACGCGAGGTACGACCGTCTCACCGAACCAATCCACGCCGAAGCTAGACACGCCGCAAATCAACATGTCCGCCCATGCAAGCGCGCCGTCCAGCCCGGCCTCGCTGAACATTTCGAAGTCTATGCCCTGCGGCAGCGGGCGTTTCATGGTCAGGTGGGTATTGGTTAAGCGCGCGTGGCTGATGATCGCGTCGTCCAGCGGCGTACCCATTATACGGACAGAATTGTTATTATCACTCGCGGGCAGGCTCATCGCGCTGCCCATCATGCCCGCGCCCAGGATCAGTATATTCGACAATTCACTCACCCCTAACCCGTATACAGTAACGCCGATTTGGTTACATGTCAAGCAGGAACTGCGGCCTTAGCGTCGAATAATACGAATACGCACAAATTGTCATTAAGCAAAATTCCATCATAGAAAGCGGGATCGATATGCCGGAACTGCCCAGCTTTAAGGCGCCCGACTTCTCACAGATGCTCAAAGTGCTGGCCAAGCAGCGCTCTGACCGCCCCGTGTTGTTTGAACTGTTCATGAACGGTCCGCTGTACGAACGCCTGTCGGGTAAGCCTCAGCCCAAGGATCCCGGCATGCTGGCGTGGTTCGGCTGGGTTGCTGAAGCGTTCACGAAAGCTGGTTATGATTATGTAACGACGCACGCCAGCGGTTTCCACTTCGCGCAGCATCACCGGGATCAGAAGCGCACCACCTCGCTCAACGACGCGAACGACATCACCAACTGGGCCGAATTCGAGGCCTACCAATGGGATGATCCGGACAACTACGACGTGTCCCACTACGCCAAACTGGATACCGTCATGCCGGAGGGTATGAAGGCCATGGTCATGGGTCCCGGCGGTGTGCTGGAGAATGTTATTGCGCTGACAGGATATGACAATCTGTGCTATATGCTCTACGAGGATCGCGCATTGGTCAAGGCTATAGTGGATAAAGTGGGTTCGCTGCTGCTCAAATATTATGAAGGTGTCGCGGGTTACGACAGCGTTGGATTCCTCTGCTCAAACGACGATTGGGGATTCAACACCCAGACGTTTTTAAGCACGGATGACATGAGGGAATTTGTATTCCCGTGGCATAAGCGGATTGTCGAGGTCGCTCACCGGAATGGCAAGCCATGCATGCTCCACTCCTGCGGCGCGTTTGACAAAATCCTGGACGATGTCATCGATGATATCGGCTTTGACGCGCGGCATTCTTATGAGGACAAAATTATCCCGGTCGAAGAGGCGTACGAGCGCATGGCCGGACGCATCGCCGTTCTCGGCGGTATGGATATGGATTTCGTGTGCCGTTCTGAACCTGATAAGGTTCAAGCGCGCGCCGAGGCGATGCTCGATCGCACGAAGGATCGCGGCGGTTACGCGCTGGGTACTGGGAATTCAGTACCAGAATACGTGCCGTTCGAGGGTTTTCTGGCGATACTGAAAGCCGCGCACTCCCACGGACGTTAGGAGGATAGAGTTGCCGCTAGTTAAGTTAACGGACATCCTGCCGCGCGAGCCGTGGGCCGTATGCGCGTTTAATGTCGAAAATATGGAGATGGCGCAGGCCGTCGTCGAGGCGGCCGAGGCGCTGCGTTCGCCGGTGATCATCCAGACCACGTCCGGCACGCTGAAGTATTCGCCGCCTGCCGTATTCGCTGGGATCGTGCACGCGCTGGCCAAGGCCTCGTCGGTGCCCATCGCGCTGCACCTGGATCACGGGGATTCGCTTGAACGCGTCCGCGCTTGCTTGGACGCAGGCTACACGTCCGTCATGTTCGACGGATCGAGGCTGCCCTTTGATGAGAATGTGGATCTGACCCGCCGCGCCGTCGAGATGGCGGGCGGCGTGCCCGTCGAGGGCGAGATCGGTGCGGTCGGCGGCAAGGAGGACGGCCATTCCGCCCAAGCCGCGCTGACCGATCCTGATCAGGCTGTAGAATTCGCGCGGCTGACGGGCGTATCCGCGCTGGCTGTGGCCATCGGCACGGCGCACGGCGTGTATAAGTCCGAACCGAGGTTGGACGTCGAGCTGTTGGATGTCATAGCCCGGCGCGTACCCGTACCCATCGTGCTGCACGGCACGTCCGGCATATCCGCCGGTCAGGTGCGTGAATGCATCGCTCACGGTATCCGAAAGGTGAACGTCGCGACGGAACTGCGCATCGCGTTCACGGAAGGCGCGCGCGCTGCGCTGATCGGTCATGACGATATAATCGATCCTAAAGTTTACCTTAAAGCCGGACGCGCGTCTGTCAAAGCGCGCGCCGAGGACTGGATTCGCGTATGCGGCAGCGAAGGTAAGACTTGAAATGCCCGCGCTGATCGGCCTGGACATAGGCACATCGGCGGTCAAGGCCGCGCTATTCGATGAGAGCGGCGCGGTATTGGCGCAGGAATCAGAGCCGTATCCTGTCCAAATGCCGCGGCCCGGCTGGGTTCAGCAGCATCCCGACGGCTGGTGGGAAGCAGTATGTTCCGCGCTGAAACGGCTGTCGGAGCGGCCTGAAGCGCTGGACGTCGTAGGCATAGGCATTGCAGGACAGAGTTGGTCGGCGGTATTCATCGATGATGGCGGGCGCGTCCTGACCGACTGCCCGATCTGGATGGATACGCGCGCCGCCGCCGAGTGCGCGGAAATCGACAGCATAATTGGGCAGGAGCGGCTGTTCCATCTATGCGGCAACCCGACCCAGCCAAGCTACACATTGCCGAAAATACTGTGGCTAAGGCGGCACCAGCCTGATATATTCAACCAAACCTCGAAGGTACTCCAGTCGAATTCATTCATCGGATTCCGTTTGACGGGGGAATTGTCGCAGGACGTATCGCAAGGTTACGGGCTGCAGTGCTTCGACATGCGCCGCGACCGCTGGGACGCGGACATGCTGCGCGAGTTGTATCTCCCGCCGTCGCTGCTGCCAGAACCCATGCCATGCGACGGGGTGATCGGCCGCGTCACGCCGGAAGCGGCGCGTGCCACGGGCTTGCCCGTCGGAATTCCCGTCGTCGCGGGCGGGTTGGACGCGGCATGCGGCACGCTTGGAGCGGGCGTAGTCCGTCCCGGCCAGACCCAGGAGCAGGGCGGTCAGGCAGGTGGGATGAGCTTATGCATCGATAAGTATGCGGCGGATCCACGGCTGATATTGAGCCGGCACGTCGTGCCAGGACTGTGGCTGTTGCAAGGCGGTTCGGTCGGCGGCGGCGGCGCGCTGCGTTGGCTGCGCGAGACGGTGTGTCCGGAGTTGTCATTCGAGGAAATGAGCGAGGCGGCCGCGACGATAGCGCCCGGTTCGGATGGCCTCGTATTCCTACCATACCTGGCGGGCGAGCGTTCGCCGATATGGAATCCGAACGCGCAAGGAGTATTCTACGGATTGAACTATGCGAAGAGCCGTGCGCATCTGATTCGCGCGTGCATGGAAGGTGTAGCGTTTTCACTTCGCCATAACCTAGAGGTGGCGCGTGCAGCAGGCGCAGATTTCGGCGAACTACGCGCGATGGGCGGCGCGGCCAACAGCCGCGTATGGACGCAGATCAAGTCGGACGCCGTGGGCTGCGACATAGCGGTGCCCGACGCCGATACCGCGACCACGCTGGGCGCGGCGATCCTAGCGAGCGTGGGAGTCGGGCTGTATCCCAGTGAGGCTGCGGCGGCTGATCGGATCGTCTCCATCAAACGGGTTCACCATCCCGACCCAAACGCGGCCGCCGCTTATGACGGCGCTTACGTCAAATACCGTGGGTTGTACGACCGACTGCAGGATATGATGGTATAATGATGATTCTATAAGGAGCCATGATGTCAGAAACGATGAAGGCCGCCGTACTGCACGGCAACGAGGATATACGTTACGAAGATATACCCAAACCCGCCGCAGAGCCGGGCGAGGTTTTGATTCGAGTGAAGGCGTGCGGCATCTGCGGCAGCGACATCCCGCGAGTGCTGCACCACGGCGCGCATAATTACCCGATCGTTCTGGGCCATGAATTCTCCGGAATCGTTGAGGCTGTTGGCGCAGGCGTCTCGCACGTCCATATTGGCCAGCGCGCGGCTGGCGCGCCGCTGCTGCCGTGTATGCGCTGCGACGATTGCGCACGCGGGGATTATTCATTATGCAAACATTATAGTTTCATCGGTTCGCGGAAGTACGGCGCGTTCGCGGAATATGTCGCTCTGCCAGAGGCGAACGCGGTAACATTTGATGATTCCATATCGTTTATACAAGGCGCCATGTTTGAGCCTTCCACCGTAGCCATCCACGGCGTGAAGCTAAGCGGCATGCAGGGCGGCGAAAATGTTGCCGTGCTGGGCGGCGGCACGATCGGCCAGTTCACGGCGCAGTGGGCCAGAATCTTTGGCGCGCGGACCGTCACCGTATTCGATTTGGAGGACAGCCGCCTGGCGCTGGCTATGAAACTAGGCGCGGATTATGGCATCAACACGCGCACGGATAGTTATAAAGAAGATGTTAAAGCGTTGACCGATGGCCGAGGCTTCGGCGCGGTATTCGAGACGGCGGGTTCGCCCGTGACGATGCGGTTGGCGTTTGAATTGGCGGGCAACCACGCGCCGGTGTGCTTCATCGGCACGCCGCATACACCGCTGACGTTTGAGCCGGCGCAGTGGGAACTGATGAACCGCAAGGAATTCCACCTGACCGGCAGCTGGATGAGTTACTCCGCACCCTTCCCCGGGAAGGAATGGGAACTGACCGCACACGCGTTCGCGAAAGGTACGCTGCGCTTTGACGACGAATTGGTGTCAGCCGTGATGCCGTTGAGCAAGGCGGCCAAGGCGTTCGAGCGATTCAAGACGCCGGGAGCGGTGCAGGGGCGGATTATGCTCGAACCGTAAACTTATTCCTTAACACTAAAATAATGGTTGACAACCTCCGTCCGGTGGTATAATATATCCGATGAAAACAGTCGGAATTATTACCGCCTGATGGGGGTTACTGTCATGAAACTCTCCACCCGCAGCCAATACGGTATCCACGCCATGCTCGACCTCGCGCTGGCTTACGGCGAAGGCCCGCAGCCGCTGCGCCTGGTCGCCGAGCGTCAGGATGTGCCTGAGCAGTACCTGGAGCAGCTGATCGCACCATTGCGCCGCGCCGGGCTGGTTAAGAGCGCGCGAGGCGCGTCCGGCGGGTATGAGCTGACCCAGCCGCCGGAGGATATCCAGGTCGGCGGGATACTCCGCGCGCTGGAAGGCCCAGTGCGTCTGACGGATTGCGTGATGGAGCCGGACGCATGTTCGCGAGCGGGCGAGTGTCCGTCGCGCGCGCTTTGGGAAAAGTTGAATCAGGCTATCCAGAACGTGCTCGATAATACCACTCTGGCAGAGTTATTATTAACAGATAGTAATACAAACAATACAGTTCTAAGCGAGGTAACGGTATGAGCGATAACAACCGCGTCTACTTGGATAACGCCGCGACCACGCGCGTAAAGCCGGAAGTCGCCGCGCAAATGCTGCCGTATTTCACAGAGATATTCGGCAACCCGTCGAGCGTTTACAGTTATGGGCGGGAGGCGCGCAGGGCTGTCGAGGACGCGCGGGTTAAGACCGCGCGCGCGCTGAACGCCTCCGCCGAGGAGATATATTTCACCGGATGCGGCACGGAATCCGACAACTGGGCGATAAAAGGCGCGGCGCTGCGGAATACTAAGAAGGGCCGCCACATTATCACCAGCGCGATCGAGCACCACGCCGTGCTCCACACGTGTGAGTATCTGACGAAGAATGGCTTCGAGGTCACGTACCTGCCCGTCAATGAGCGCGGGATTGTTGAGACGGCATCGCTCGCGGCGGCGATTCGTCCCGATACTACAATCGTCAGCATTATGATGGCGAATAATGAAATCGGTACGATCCAGCCAGTCGCGGAATTAGCGGCGATTACGCATGAATATGGCGCGCTATTCCATACGGACGCGGTGCAGGCCGTCGGCGCGTTGCCCGTGGATGTGAAGGCGCTGGGCGTGGATATGCTGTCGTTATCCGCGCATAAGCTCCACGGCCCAAAGGGGATCGGCGTGCTATACATCAGGAAGGGCGTGCGGATCGAGCAGTTCATGCACGGCGGCGCGCAGGAACACAACCGCCGCGCGGGTACGGAGAATGTGCCGTACATCGTCGGCCTGGGCGCGGCGATCGAATCATCCACCGCCCGTGTGGTTGAAACCTCGGCGCGCATCCAATCATTGCGCGACAGGCTGATCGACGGATTGTTGGAACGCATCCCCGACGTCCGGTTGAACGGCGACAGATTCCAACGCTTACCCGGCAACGTCAACGTTTCCATCCGGTATGTCGAGGGAGAATCGCTGCTGCTCGCGCTGGATCTGGCGGGCATCGCGGCGTCGAGCGGTTCGGCATGCACGTCCGGCTCGCTGGATCCCTCGCACGTACTGTTGGCGATCGGGCTGCCGCACGAGATAGCGCACGGTTCGCTGCGGCTGACGCTGGGCGACGAGAATACCGAGGCCGACGTGGATAAGGTTTTGTATGAATTACCGCGCATTGTTGAACGTTTACGCGCGATGTCGCCGCTTTACGCGGACGCGCTCGCGCTGGCCTAGGAGGTAATTATAAATGTATACGCAGCAAGTGATGGATCACTTCATGAACCCTCGCAATGTGGGCGAGATCGAGAACGCCAGCGGCGTGGGCACCGTCGGCAACGCCAAGTGCGGCGACATCATGCGGATGTTCCTGCAGGTGGAAGGTGGAGTCATAAAGGATGTCAAATTCAAAACGTTCGGCTGTGGCGCGGCGATTGCGACTAGCAGCATGGCCACCGAGATGGTCAAGGGTAAAACGCTCACGGAGGCATTGAGGCTGACGAACCAGGCCGTCGCCGAGGCGCTGGGCGGCTTGCCCCCCGTTAAGGTGCACTGCTCCATGCTGGCTGAACAGGCCGTGAAAGCCGCCATCGAGGATTACCTCAAGCACATTCCCGGCGCATCCAAGACGGTCGAAGAGGCAGCGCTGGAGCGCGAGCTGGCCTCCGCGCCCCAAGTCGAAGAGGAGCTGGAGCTGGTCCACGCTTAACACGTTGAACTAGGTATGAACGCTTCACAAAGCGCATACGATGTTTCCATGTTAGGTTATTTGGGAGGGAGACGCATGGCAACGAGTATCGCACGCAAGTCGGGCGTTCGCAGGCTGAATTCCAGATCGGTTCAATCTGGCGGGATCCTAAGCTGGTTAGGCGCGGTGATCACAGGCGTGCTCGCGGCGCTGGTCGTGACCGTTATCGGCGTGGCGCTATTCGCGGTGATCGTCCGCTGGCTCTCCCCGAGCGATACGGTTATATCCGTCATCAACCAAGCCCTGAAGCTGGTCTCCATCGCGGCCGGCGTATGGTTCGCACTGCGCCGCAATTCTGAAAGCGGCCTGCTCAAGGGCGCGCTGATCGGTTTCGTCTACATGCTGCTGGGAGTGGTCGCGTATTCGCTGTTGAGCAACCTGCCCATCCGTCCGGCCGCGTATCTGGCCGACCTGGGCATGGGCATCGCGGGCGGCGGGTTGTGCGGGATGATACTGCCGGGGCTGGGGAAGAAGTAAGTTTAAGAACTTAATATTTCAGCAAGTTTTAACAAAGTCCAGCAGGGTACTTCCCTGCTGGACTGTTTACCTATCACACCATGAAATTCGGTTCGCCGAGCATCATGGAGTAACAGATGGAGGCCTTCGCATGGCTGTTGCCGTTGCGCGTTATGTAGACGTAAACGGGGAATGATTCTATATAGTTAAGCCATCTGCTGCGCGACGACCTGATCCGTTTGACGATGAAGCAGTATGATCCAAAGCCGATGAAAACGGATTCGGGCACGGTGAGGTTCATGATGCCATTCTCATCGTTGGTGGAGGTGGCCAGCAAGGTTTTGCCGTCGGGCCAGAACAGCCCCACGGACGTGCAACCCGCAGGATATTTCGCTCTATTGCCGCCGCACGACAGCCTCGCCGGGATGACAATTGGGCCTAGGTCAGGGTACATGCAGGGGAAGAGTATGTCCGCCAGCGGATGAGCGGGGTCGATTTCGGTGGCGTCCGCGCCATTGAGGCGGTTTGCGCCATAGTCGGGGTCGTCATGTTGGACGGTCACGCCGGGTTTTGAGTATACGCCGCCCTTTTGGATACTATAAAAGTGGTCTAATTCATACCCTTCGAGGATATTACTGTTATTGCCGACAAGCGTAACCGATGGTAAAGCATAATTATTCTTGAGCAGAAGGAATTTGTCACCAACAGGGCCCCACATGTCTGTATTAATTTCTTCGTTGAGTTGGTCGGGCAGGAATCGGCCCAGAATACGATGTACGTAGTCTGTACCGTTATTGGCTGTTAAAACGTGATTAACCTTGATAAATTGAGCGCAGGACACATTGTTTTGGATGGTGGTCAATCCTTCATGAATATAGAAGCCTAAGTAATCGTCATATTGCACCATACCTACGATTCCGCCGGCTTCTTCCGTGTCGGCCTCGATTGTACCGACCATGGCACAAACCCCGCAATCTTCAACGGTTGTACTAGCATACGCACTACCCACGATACCACCTACCCCGCGCCATGTGCCGTAAACGCTGCCTCTATTCACACAACGCTTAATTAGGCTTGGTAAGGTCGGATTATTATAAGAGCCAGAGGCCGCGCCGCCAACAATGCCTCCTATCATGCCGCCATACCGGATGCTGCCGTAGTTGACGCAATCCACCACTTCGCCAGGCTCGACGTGGCCTGCGATGCCGCCCAAGTGCTTGCAAAATGTCGTCCCAATAATTTCTCCATAATTAACGCAGCCATAAAGCCCACCATTGGGTGAGTCTACTATAAGTCGACCAACAATTCCACCTATGTCGACCCATAAGGCATTTTCATCAGTGCCGCCCGTAATATGATTTGTAATTTTTCCTGAATTATTACAATTCTTAACAACACAGTTGATACCGCTGTACATAAGACCTGCTATGCCAGCACTTTCTCCATAATCGTTATCTATATCACCTTTGTTGACGCAGCCCTTAATATATAAATTGTCACTAGAAATATAACTAGCAATTCCCGCTATTCTGGATAATCCAGTGATAGATCCGTTGTTAACACAATCAACTATACTCGCATATTGACACTGTGCATCGCCTACAAATCCACCAATTTCGAAGTAGGAAGGCAATGAGACTATACAGTTGTTGGTACAACGATCCATTTCAAGTTTTTTATACGATACACCTATAAAAGGTGAAATTAGACCTTTCTGACCGCCATCTCCGATAATGCTGCCTTCGGCGTCACAATTAACGAGAACACAGTTTTCTCCACAGCAAACATAACCGCCATAACCGCTATAACCGCGCACAACTTTACCGTCATCAACGCCATAATCTTCTAGCGACAGCGACATATGCAGTGATATGTTACTAAATGATACGCTGGCAAAAAAATTTACTCTGGAACCGACGCCGCCTACCAGCGAAACCGTCAACGGATTCCCAGCGCTACCGATATGAATCTTAGCACCCGGCCCTTTCGATGCGGATGGTTGGCCTATGATGCTGAAAGGTATTGTTCCATCGACTACGTTTGTGGAAGCTGTGGTATCCTTCGGCAACGCGGTCGCATACTGGTCCAGGTTCAGGGTCAAGTCCTTGGTTATGTAGATGACGTCACCCGGCTGCGCGTTTTCGATAGCCGCCCTCAGCTCAAGAATATCTCCGCTGGAGATCGGTGGGATTTCGCGTGTCATGTGAACAGGCACCTCACCTTCCAATATTTTAAGTTCTATACCCAGTTTATGTGCGAGGGATTGGCAGGTGATAAGGCTGTCGTTTTTGGCAAAATGGCGGCGCAAAGCGCGCAAAAGTGCAAATAATATTTTTCGATAATGCTTGCGGGCGGGCGGGGTGAGTGGTATACTGTCTTTGTTCTGTTATCACTAGCATGAGGAGCCAGTTTACACGGGCCACTCCAATAAGGGCTGACACATTGTGTCGGCTCTTGTTGTCTAAAAGTGTACAAAATATTTTTTCAATTATACTTGCATGCAACCGCATCAAGTGGTATACTCTATTAAGGCGCTGGGCTAGTCTCTATGTTTCAGATTGCGACTAGACTATGGTCAAATCTTTGACCGGTCACTTTTCGAGGGTGGGCCGGTCTCGATTTTTTTTGGCTTTGTCCTCCGAGAGAATAACATCAGCGCAAAGAATTTTATCCTTGGCCATTCGGTTATTAGCAACATGAGGAGCCAGTTTACCATACGGGCATCATCTCCTTTCTAACTTACTTAAGACCTCGCTTAAGCACCGTCAGGAGACTAGCCCCGCGCCTTTGTCGTTGCCCGGCAGCCGACCGAATTAGCATACCACAGACGCTATGCTCGTACAAGATGTATTTTACATTTTTCGATAATATCCATTGTCTTCCAGCAGTTAGGCGGTCAATGACTTACACCCCTACTCCTTCACCGCCCCCATATTGACCCCCGTGACAAAATACTTCTGCAAAAATGGATACAGAAACGCGAACGGCAGTATCGCCACGACGATCGCCGCGTTCTGCACGCTCTTGCTGGATACGCCCAGCGAACTGGCTGCCGCCAGCGCATTCTCATCCAGTATAAGCGTGCGCAGCCTCATCTGGAAGTTGTGCTTTGTCGCGTCGCTGATGTATATCGCGAAGCTCGTGTAGTTACTCCACAACGCCACGCCGTAGAACAGCCCGATAGAGGCTAGCGCCGCGCTCGACAGCGGCAGCACGATCCGCAGGAATGTCATAATGGGCGTACACCCGTCCAGCGCCGCCGATTCATACAGGCTTTCCGGGATATTCTCGAAGAAGTTGCGCATCAGGATCAGGTTATACACGTTCATCGCGGCGGGCAGTATCACCGCCCAGTACGTATTCAGCAGCCGCAGATCCTTCATCACCAGGAATGAGGGCACGATCCCGCCCTCGAATATCATCGTGAATAATAGGAAGAAACTGAACAGCTTGCGCCCCGGCAGATCCTTCTCCTTCAGCACGAACGCGCCCGTCGTGCATAGGAACAGCCCTACCGCAGTCCCAATGAGCGTGGTGTAGATGGAGACCAAGAACGGCCGCAGCAGCGAGGACTGCGTGAATATCATCTTGTACGCCGCGACGCTGGGTTTCTGTGGGAACAGCGTGATGCCGTACGTCGTTTGGTTGTTGAACGAATCGACAAGCACCTTCCACAGCGGCAGCACCATCAGGATCGTCAGCCCGGTAAAGAACAGCGCGTTGACGATGTTGAATATGGTGCGCGCTCTGTATGCGGGAGCGAAGCTGAACCTATCCTTAATCATTCCAAACGCCCCCTCTTATATGATTCCGCGACCGTTGACGCGCTTGCTGACATAGTTACATATCAATACTAATCCGCACGCTACCACCGATCGGAACAGCCCGACCGCCGTGGGGTATCCGTACTCCGCGCTCTGCGCTATAATCCCTTGATGATACACGTATGTCTGCAGCACCTCCGTAGCCCTCAGCACCCGATCATTCTGCAGCACGAGCACGGATTCGAATAGATTCATAACCTTCGACAGGTTGAGGATCAGCACTACAACGAATGTATTCATCATCGCCGGGATCGTCACGTTCAGACATTGACGCCACCGTCCCGCGCCGTCGATCTGCGCGGCCTCGTATAGATCCGGCGCGATGGAGGTCAGCGTCGCCAGGAATATCACCGTGCCCCATCCGGTCTCTTTCCAGCGGCTGATGAATAGGTACACAGGCGTCCACCACTTCGAGTCAGCAAGGAAGAATATGGGTTTTTGTATGAATCCCCACTGCATCAACAGCGCGTTGACCAGCCCGCTCGTCGCGGGGTTGTTGCCCGGCGACAGTATTATATAAAAGACAGACGCCACAACCACCCACGACAGGAAGTGCGGCAGATACACGATCGTCTGCATCGTCCGCTTCACGAACCGGGTCTTTATCTCATTTATCAACAGCGATAATACGACCGAACAGACCATGCTCAATGCCAGATTGGTCAAACTCAACACCAGCGTGTTGTTGAACGCCGTCCAGAATGCCGGACGCTCAAACCACAACCGATGGAAGTTCGCCCAACCCACCCAGCTCGGCGGCGAGAATGGCGTATACTTATAAAATGCGAACCGTATCCCGCCCATCGGCAGGTAGTAGAACAGGAACGTAATCACCAGCACCGGGACAAACAGGAGGTAGTGATAGCGGTATTTCCATAATACATCATAACGATGATTGCGCGGCTTTACAAACTTCATGGGTTTCGCTGGCTCCACTTGCGTCACATCATCCACCTCCTCGTTTTGTCGCTTTATCGCTTCCTACACCTAAAACATAATAGCATATTATCACGACAACACACGGTTGTCAATAGGGCGGGATAACTTTTTTTGAACCTGAACGTTCTTTGTAATATTACACGTTCAATCCGCAATTCCTCCAACGTTCAGTAAATAATCACACAAATTATACTACTGCATACTCTGTAATAAGCACGTGTAACCGCGCTATACGTGCCGGAATCTTTACTTGGGAGTGAGTCTCGTGGCCAAATGTTACGACGTATTAAACGGCGTCAGTTCCACCGACGCCTTGATCAGCGTTGTGGATTCCGTCGCGTCCGAGGAGTCCGCGATGGCTGACCTCATGATCGCCGAGACCGAGAAGCTGCACCACGCGCTTGAGCCAGCCAGGAATACTCCGCTGGATGTGCTTATGCAGTATAACGATTCCTTCCAGGAGACCGCGCGGCTGTTGACGTGCATCGACTGCAAACTTAGCAATAAGCTCACTTTGTCGCTTGACGCGCTGACTGGAGCCACGGTTTGCCCTGCTCCGGCAACCACTCCTATCCCCGGCGTTTCCATCCAGACGCGATACGACAAGACCAAGTATCGCTGGTTGGTTGCGCATATATACGGTCAGCCGCAGTCTGGCGACCGCCTATATCTGCGCCACTATAATACTTCGCGCGACGGTGAATACGGTTGGTACAAAAAACGAGTGGGGCATCCGGTGGATCCGAATGGTAACGACCCATCGCATGAGCATCTGCAAAACCGTGCCTATTTTCACGGCGACGGTTACATGCAGGTAAAAATCCCCATAGAGCCAGATTCGATCGATCCGTCCGACCGCGCCTTGCCCACGCAGGATTACCCGCCCGTCCAGACGGAATGGCCGCTTACCAAGCCCAACGAATTCCTATGGCTGATGCCGTTGGCTGATTTCTGGTACTACTGGGCGCATGGCCAAGGCAGTAATCAGTCGATAATGCTGGATTTTGCCGTGGCGCGTCCGGATACGGCCCGCCAAGCCATCACGTATGGCCCGCCATCCCGCTTGATCCGGTTCAAGGCACAAATTGACTACCACCATGTAGAGGGTGCCTATTTGGAGGACGGTCATTTTTGGAAACTTTTAATATTTTAGCTAGACTTGGTGTGACAATATTATGTATGTTGCCGGTTTTTCTGAAGTCAGAGGGTGTCAGAAGGCGTCATTCTCAAGATCGTGGACTGCCGATCCGCTCTTCGGACTGTAAGCCTTAGGGATTGCGGGAGTTCGGGGCGTCCTAATTGGGGCCCTGGTAATAAGCGGATGCAGCGTCCTACACAGCGATCTTATGAATCAATACACTTTCTGACTTCAGAAAAGCCGACGGTTACAACTAAAGGTGATGATAAATGTCGAATGCTAGCAATTGCGTCGTAAGGCCAACCGCTGATACCATTGAAACGCCGATCCCCTTCGCCGTCATTGAACTAACCCGCAATATAATTGGTGGCGACGGGTATCACCCTGGAGCGTGGTTTGCGGCGCATATATACGGCGAACCCATGCAAGGCCGCGACTATGTTTTCATGCGCCACCTCAGCAAAAGCGGCCCGCGCTCATCCTCTGATAACGCTGCGAAGTATCGCCGCAAGCGAATGGCGCATCCGGCAAACGCCGCCTGGCTTGGCCTTCAAACGGAATGGCCCATCCATGAGCAGAATGAAATGATCTACCTGCTATCGCTGGATGGTTTTTGGCCGTTATTCAATTATGAACCTGAAAACAAAACCTACCACGTGAAATCTTCTCACAGGCTAGGCATATTAGTCGACTTCGTGGTCGCGCGCCGTAACGCTTCTGACCAGTCCGTCACCTACGGCTCGTATTCGCCGCTGCTCTATATACGGCCAAAGCTGGCCGCTAAAGATTATCCCGGCATGTTGGAGGTTACGTTCCAATAACTAACGTTCGACAATTTGCGTCAATTATCCGCAGGATGGAGATGACCAGCCGATGCCCAAGCCCACCACCCGCGTTGTTTCCGCCAACCTGGAGGCCGCGCTAAGCCGCGTCGTCGCCTCCATCGCTAGGCAGGAGAACGCGATTGCGGACGCGCTGTGCTCCGAAGCCGCCAAACTGCGCAGCGTTCTGTCGTGGTCGGGCGGCGCATCTGATGAAACCATCCTGGCTACCAACAGCTCCATCCACTCGATGCTCCGTACGCTGGATTGTATGGAAGGCGTGCTGCTCTCCAAGCTCGATGTGTCTGTCGAGCATCTGGGCGGCGCGTGTCCTCCGCCCCAATCAGCAGCCCAAAACATTCCCGGCATCTCCATCCAGGTACGCACCTCGGATTACAGGACTAACGAGCGCTGGCTAGTGGCGCATATCCACGGCACCCCAGGCCCGGACGACCGCGTGTACCTGCGGCGCCTGGTTCGTTATACCCGCAGAAGTGGTATCAAATACGAATTGCCCAGCAAGCGCATGGCCCACCCGCAGGACCCAGAACTTCCGCCGCACCTAGACAACCCCGCCTATTTCCACGGTACGCAATTCTGGGGCGGAACAGAAAATCCCATCCGTTCAGAATGGGAAATTCAGAAACCGGAAGAGGTAATCTACCTATTTGCGCTAAGCGAACTGGATAAGTTTACAATTTCTCACACTGTCCACCGCCTGGACTTCCTAGTCGCCCGCCCCGATCCCACCAAGAAATTCGTCACATACGGCCCAGCTACACGATCGCTATTCATATACCCTCAATGGCCGATCCTCGATGGCAATCAAGCTCCAGCCCCAGGCAACCTCGCAAAAGCCACGCCGGTCCGCTGGCTTGTTAAATTTAACTAAAATGCAGCTGAAACTACCAGCAATTTATAGTAATATAATATGTATCAATCTGTATCCGCCGGCCAACGGTCTGTATGCGCCAACGCTTCGCTAGGCGCATGTTGCGTAACTTGTTAACATACGCCCGCCGAAGTTGTTTGAATGTGCAAGTTGTCAATTTTCTCGCGGGCTTACGGGTTGGAACGTTAGAACGTTGAATTGGGGTTTCACCCCAACGCCCCACCAGGGGCTCCGCGCCCCTGGACCCTCGCCAGGGCATTGCCCTGGACCCACTTTTTGCCGTGAATCGATCCACCGTCTCCTCATAAATTACCCTACTCCACCACCAGCAATACCCTCACGATCGGCAGTGTTACCGCCGCCGCATCGTCAGTCTCTGGAATCGTATAAGTCTCACCCGTTATGATCCCATACACAGTAACCGTTCTGTCAGGTTCGACCATCAATTCCTCCTCGGCCACGCAGTAAAGCTCCCCCGGATCAGCTTTCCCCGGCGCAGTCTGCAGCCGAATCGACGAACTCCCATCGCCCGTAGATACCTCACTCGCCAGCCCCGTAAACGACACAATCCTCCCAGCATACTTCCCCGGATCCGCCGCCAAATTTGCATACGTCGTCGCCTTCACCTGCGTTTTCAAGTACGCCGCATACTCCTCCGTATGCCACCGCCGCTCAAACACATACTTAATCGTCCGCTCGTCGTAACCCCTCTTCTTTAGCGTAACCGTCACCACGCGCGTCCCCGCCGGCTCCGGGCTTAACTTAATCGAAAAATCACCTTCACTTGTCGTCCGCTTACTAATGTTCCCGTTATCCGACACGGTTATCTCGGTCTGCGCCAGCGTCTTGCCAACCAACCGCGGCTGCGCATCCCACACATCGCCTTCTAACGGCGCACTCAAGTTAATCGGTATCCTCTTCGAATCCACCGACAACGCCGATTCATACCGCGTCGTCTCATACCCCTCCAGCGCCGATTCAACAACCAGCGTCCACGCCCCTTCGCGCGGCAGTGTCAGCGTCAGCGTGAACGCGCCGCCAGCCTTCGCCGTCGTCTCCCCGACCGGGAACGGTGCGTTATCCCCCTCGATCAAGCTCCCCGTCACTAACGCCCCAACCTGCGTTGTCCCCTTAATCCTGACGGTTGTGCTGATGGATTCCTGCACAAACGGCTCGCTGAACGCCAACCCCGTCGGCAGCATCGGCATGTCCAACTCCGGCGTGTACGCCGTCTCCCCCAGCCACGTATCAAACAGCGCTATCTCTTTCGACGATAATTGCCTGCCCGTCGCCTCGATCTGCAGCGTAATCTCCCGGCCGTTATGCACTGTGAACGCCATCAACCCGCGCGCGACTATCTCGCCTTCCGACCGCCGCGTGTATGTCAGCCTAAGATACCGCCCCGCCTTGGCCGGGTTGCGCCACTCCGCCTCGCTAAACCTCAACCCCGTCAGCTTCCACGCCTCGGCGTCCAGATAATCCGCGCGGATAGCATTCCGCATAGCCGTCGTATATCGATCTATGTCGAAATATACCTCCGATGCATCCGTCTGCGTCATCCGAACGCGCATCGCGATATCCGCGCCAGTCCCGAACGCGGCCACGACCACGTTATCAGAATTCATAACATCCGCCGCGACTTCCGACGACACGCCCAGCAGCGCGGAATACCGCGCCGCCGTATCAGGCGTCACGATCGTCCACCCGTCCGGGAACGTTGTAACCAGCTGGATATTCGGCAGCGTTATCGCCTGCGCCATCGCTGTGGGCACAAACGCCAGCACCCCAACGGCACACAGCAGCCCAACGCTGACAACCATCTTGTATAATAACCTTCTACCCCTCATAACTAACACTCCCCCTCCTACGCGCCTATCTCAAATAAAACTTCCCGTCGAGCACGGGCATTTCCGTCCCCTCCACCGTCGTCAACTCACCCCTCACAACCCCCAGCAAGCCCAGCGTATCCCCAACGCCGAACTGCAGGAGCGTGTCGCATCGGACGAAAACGGGATCACGCCAGTCGCCCGCCGCAGCATTGGTAATATTCACCACTAATACCGGAAGCCCATCCTGTTCACCAACCCACTCGATCCGGCCTCGCATCTCGGTATATCGCCCCGCATCGCTGCCAGAGTTTTCCAGTAAACGTTTGTATGGAATGTTAACAACGTACGCCCTGAACTCCTGAACCCGCTCGATCTCGGTCAATTCGCGCTCAATCGACAGCTCCACAACGCTGGACGCAAAACCTTCCTTTTGAGCGGTGACCTTATAGTCGGCCGTCGAACCGCGCCGGATACTCAACGAAAAGTACAGATAGCCGGCAGTATTGGCACGTCCGTGCATCAGGCTCGACGGCGTGACCAACTCAATCGCGGCGTCGGGCAGCGTGTACACGTACAGATCGAATGATCCTGTCACCGGGTACATGCTGGGCACCACCGCCAGCGGCGTCCCACCTCGCGCGAGCAATACTGCGTGCGCGCGTCTCACGGATTCGCCGCCATAAGTCGCCACGAATTGGACACGATGCTCGCCATCCGCGCCGTCTATGTTGAATTCAAACGCGAACACGCCATCCGTATCAGCTCTTGTAACGGCAATCCGTTCACCATCCACAGCCAGCTCGATCCACGCGCCGGGCTGGGTTTTACCATTTGTTGATATATAACCATCCGCCGTCCAAGACGGCAGCCGGACTATATCAAGTGCGAGTGTGCCTCCGGTTTCAAGCGTGCGTGCAATCCCCGTCAGCGGTGTTGGGATATAATCGCTGGATGGAACCGCTTGCGGCTGCTGCTTGTCTATCCAATTGATACGCGCTTTCACGGAATCCAGTGCGCCGCGAAGTACGTCCATCCCCATCGACGGTTCCGCACGGGCGGTCAGTTCAATCAACCCGCCGTCGATTATTGCGGCGTCCGTCACTTGGATTATGGATTCATAAGCGTTCTCCATCCTTAGCCAAACGTCGTCAATCCAATTGTACGAATCAGCAAACGCCGCCAGAGATTCCAAGGCAGCACCATCACCACTCCACTCCCGCGCCGACAGCGTAACCCGTACGCCATCCACGCGAAACACCTCGAACAGCGTGCGTTCGGCATAATACGCCGAGCGCAACGCGTCCGCATCCAGCCCATTCGCACCCACAAAATCCGACAGCGTGTCCAACGATTGAGGAGTAAGAACCGTTTCACCGTCCAGCACGTCCAGACGCAGACCCGCCTGCGGGAATACGTACACGTCAGCCGCCGCGCCCGCCGACATCCACAATCCCAGCATCAGGACGGCCGCGGCAGCTACGCGCATAATTCGACAGATCATTCTCACCTTACGGCCTCCCTAACACGCCAGCGCGCCTACGGCGTCATGCCCCTCGAACATCCGGTCAAACTGCGAGGACACTGCGAATCCCGCTATAATCATCAGCAAATGGATTGCCAGCTTCGCCGCGAACGCATCCCACGAGAACACGATCCACACCGAACCCAGTACGAATCCCATCACAACGAATCGGCTTTGGATCGGGAACCGCCTCAACAGCCATTCCACAACCTTGATCAGCGCCGCGCCGCAAGCCAACCCGCCCGCCGCAACCAGCAGCAGCGCGCGCCAACGCGTCAGCGGATGCCCCAGCACATCCATCATCGGCTGGTATAATCCCAGGAATAACAACAAAAACGATGAACTGATGCCGGGAATAATCAGCGCAAAGGCATATATCGCGCCACCAAGCACGGCCACCCAACCCTCAAATATCCTGGGCGTGCCAGTCGGCGTTGCGACGCGGCTTAGCACGCCGAATAGGTATATCAGTGAAAAGCCCGATACCATCAATATTATGTTTGTAGTCCAATTTCCCGCCGACCAGCGCCGCATCTCGGGTTGATCCGCGCCGCCCTGCGTTGCCTGCCGCCACAGCGCCGGCAGCCCGCCGAGCACCAAGCCGATGAACAGCACCGTAATTGAGCCTGCCGCGCGCTGGAATACCGCGCTCATCGCCCTCGCGGTGAGCAGCACACCCGCGCCAATACCCACTACCAGCGGCGACAGGAACTTGGCGTTGCCCCTCTTATCGCTCCTGAAGCCCACCAGCGCGGTCAATATCGGCTGGTATAATCCCATCGACAGTGCGATCACCCCCGCGCTCATACCAGGCAGTATGCATGCGATCCCGAGCACCAGAGCGCGCAGCGCGTTGATCAGCCATAGTCTCATTCTAAATCGCTTGCCTCCGACATTCCGTCGTTGTATTGTGTTAATCCCCGTTGGCCATCGGCCGTTAATCGTTATGTTTCGCATCCGTCCGGGATGACGGATTCTGGTAATTATTAACAAACTCGTTGAATCATGGCGCCTGAACCAAACCGTCCTCGGCAACGGTCCAACCCAAAGCCCACGCGTCGACCGCGTTGACGAATCCAATATCCACATTGCGCACACGTTGGCCGGATTCCACCAACACCAGCTCCGTCACGTGCGGATCCTCCACCCGGAACCGCAGCTTGCTGTTAATCTCCGGCAGCGCCGACACCTGACGCGTCGGCAGCAGCCCCTCCATCACGCCAGCCACAACCCGATACGTCCCAGGCCTTACGCTCTCGAATTCATACCAGCCGTTTTCGTCCGTCACCGTTTCAGCCACCCGGATCCAATCGCCCTCCGCGCTGCGCTCCAGCCACACCGTCAGCCCGGTTAAGCCCAACTCGCCCTCATCCTGCAAGCCGTTCAGGTTTGAATCCATCCACACCAAATCCCCGATCGTCCCCGAGCGCAGCGCGCCCGCGTTGATATCCCGCGTCTCCTCGCCCATCGTGAGCAGCGCCGCCGCTTGCGAGCGCACCGCATCCACCTGCGCCGCCACCGAGCCGCCTTCCCTCTGCCGGGTGAACACCATCATCTCCGGCAGCTCAAACGTCACCACCGCGACACCCGGCATCAGCCCGTCAAACCGATACCGCCCCACTTCGTCCGTCTCACCTGTCACAATCCCCCAAACGTTCTCCACCGCCACCCTAATCCCCGCCAGCACGGGTTCACCCGCGTCAAACAGCCCGTTCGCGTCCAAGTCCTCGAACACCAGCCCGGTCAGCGCGGAAGGACGCGTCGCGCCCGCTCGCGGATTTTCGCGTGACTCGCCCATCCCCAGCTGGATACTGCCGCCCGTTTCATTTGTGAGAACATAACCTTCCGGCCATTCATAATGGATCGTATACGCGCCGGGCCTCAACTGCGGGAATCTGTAACCGCCGTCCGCGCCCGTCACCAACTCTGCCGATTCATCGTCCTCATCCGTGAGGGTGACGGTCACGCCCGCCAGCGGCGGCTCGTCGATGCCGCGCTGCCCATCGGCGTTCACATCCACGTACACCTCGCCCGCGATTAAGCCCGCCTCGACCGCGCCTACGCCGCAATCGTCCCACACCTGACCCGGCTGCAGCGTGAACGGCTCGCTAAATGCCTGTGCGCTGGACAGCGGCATAATACTCGCGGTTTGTGTCGAATCCCCAGCATCGACGGGCGGTTTGGTGAATATCAAACCTTCTGGGAGTACGACATGCAGCCGATATTCTCCCGGCAGCAACCTGTCCATCCGGTACGCCCCGTCGCCGGATGTGCGCTCCTGGCGGAGCACCGCGCCAGCCGCATCCACGAGCGTGACCAGCACGCCTGATAATGTCTCTTCATTCATATCAAATATACCGTTATATACGCTATCCAACCATATACGCCCTGCGAACGAGGCCGAACGCACGGCGGTTATATCCTCCAACGCCGCGCTTTCACCGCTGCGTATAGCCCGCGTTATAACGGCCGAACCACCCGCCGGCAGGTATCCATCGGGCAGAGTTACGCCCAGTGTATAAGTCCCCGGCTTCAATCCCGCGAAGTTGAATGCGCCTTCCGAATCCGTTTCGGCCGAAGCCAGCGGCGTCCCGGCCCGCGCCAGCGACAGCCTCACGCCCAGCAGCGCGGCACCATCCTGATCCCGCGCCATACCTGCGATCGATGCGGGTTTATACATGGCCGTCGGCGGCAGCGCCATGGTGACACCCATGCCGATATCCACTTTCCACGTCGAGACGCCATCCATCCATTCCATACCGTCAGCCGCCCAAGCCGTAACCGTGTATGAGCCCGGCCGCAATTCATCGAACCGGAACGCGCCCTGACCATCCGTCGCCATACTGCCCAGCTGCCGCCCCGCGCTGTCGGAAATTGCAATCTCCACACCGGATATTCCCGGCTCATCCTCACCCCATTGGCCGTCGCCGTCCGCATCCATGTACAGCCCTCCGGTGATAGAACCCAGCGCAATCAGCGGCGGCGCGGTCAGTTCATGAGGCGCGCTGTCGCCGACCGTCAGCGGCTTGACCGCCGAACGCTCCGACGTGCCGTCGAACGCCCAGCCCGTCGCAGGCAATACATATATAATGTTGTAACTGCCCGGCCTCATTCGCTCTAACCGGAAATCCCCCGCTTCGTCCGACGTAGTTTCAACGACGAGCGCGCCATCCAGCGATTCGACACGGATTCCCAGCCCGGCAGCCGCCGCGCCATCCACCCGCCGCGCCGTCCCGGTCTGCGTGAACAGCGGCGTCAGCGGCAGTTGAATCCGTATAACGTTTTCTGAATCATAATCAACAACTACATCCCAGCCGCTTAACTCTTTAGCAGAATCTTTGCCAGACCCAACATCGATCGGCATCGCGAATCCCTCCGGCATTTCAATCGCCAGAGTATAACGGCCAGGTCGAATGCGCTCGAATACCGCGATACCCGCCGCGTCCGACGCCGAACTAGCCAGCGTCTCATCGCCGCTCATCAGCTTCACCATCACGCCGCTTAGCGGTAAGTCGGTCGAATCCTGTCGGCCATCGCCGTTGCGATCCTGCCACACACGCGCCTCTACGGTCGCCACGCGAACCATGCCGATATTTGCGTCCGTCAAATCCCGGCCCGGCTTCAGCGTGAACGCCTCACTATATATAGCACCCGCCGCTTGCGGTTCAGGAGGGATAAACGTTATAGTTGAATCACGGCCAACGCTCGTCAGCGCCATATCCTCCGGCACGATCACGCACAGCTGCCACTCGCCCGGCTTCAGCCGATTGAATGCGAACGCGCCGTCCACGCCGACCGTCGCCGCGTCGTACACATCCCCAGCCGAATCCACCGCCGCGACGTCAACACCCACCAGCGGTTCCATCCCATCGACACCAGCCAGCCGCACAACTCCACTCACCGACGCCGGGATGAACGCGACCCATTCCGCGCGCGCCGTCTCCCCTGCCGCCAAAGTAAACCGCGTTTCCCCGCTGAACAGAATCATCCCGTCAGGCAGCTCCGGTTCCAATGTATAAGTCCCGGCGGCTAGACCGCCGAACGCATAGTTCCCTTCACCATCCGTGACGGCGATTGAATTTGTGCCGTCAGCCGATATCACGCGCACGGTCATCCCGGCGATTCCTGCGCCTTCATGATCGACAATACTCCCCCGAATATCCGCACCAGGCACGACCGTCAAATTCCGCTCGACCAACTGCCCGCTGGCCAGTGTGAGCGATTCCGTGGCAGATATGCCCGCCTCCAGCGCAATGGCCCCCGTCAGCCGCCAAGCCAGCGTATACTCGCCCGGTTCCAGGAATACGGCGTTCGCGCCGCCGCTCAAAGCCGCCGCTTCATAACGCACATTTCCCGCCGAATCCGACAGCGTCAGCGTGACTTGCGCCGCCACGTCAGCGTCCAAGTCCTTTGGCATAACCCGCCACGAAAGCCGCGCCGCCTCCTGCGCATGAAGAATTATGTCCGCCACGCCCGCGTAAGGCAGTTCAACAGTACCCGGCAGGTTTAATGGCAGATAACCTTCGGGCAGTTCAAGCGTCAACCCATACTCGCCCGGTGCCAATCCCGTTATCTCGAACGCGCCAGACGAATCGACAGCACTCGACGCAACGCGTTTGTTATTCTGTAACAAATGTACGACCGTTTCCGCAGAATCCGTCAGCAACGCGCTCGATCCGGCGAGCGTCCCCTTCAACACGCTCTCGGGCAGCAGCGCAAAATCCCAACCCATCTGCCTGAATAGCGCGTACCGGACGCGTGTCCGCGCGTTCAACCCCTCAAACGAAAGGCTCATCTTCGCGTCGGGCGGCACATTTTTGTCGAACGCGAACCCGCCGTCCGCGTCCGTAACCGCCTCCGCAATCAATGCGCCAGACGCATCGCTCGCCCTTACAAGCACCATCGGCACGCCCGCTTCATCGGGACCACGGCGGCCATCCATGTTTTTATCTTCGAATACATAACCGTTAGGTATGCGCCGTGGCGTCGTGAGCCGCAGGACAGAACGCGTCTCCGACTGGCGGTCTAGTATGCTCCATTGATCCGATCCGACTTGAACAGGCGTCTCAACACGCATGCTGACGAGTAAACTGATCTCCGCGCCGCCCGTCAAGCGTGGCAGCGCCCGCACGGTCGCCTCGGCCGTGAATCCATCCAATGAGAACAGGCGTTCTGACGGCAGACTGGTCGAGGATTCAGCCTCTGGCGGGTACAATGCGTACGATACTAAATTATTATTTGGATCGTTGAGCAAGGCTTCATCGGCCAGCACGAAGTACACCCGCGACACGGTGTCGCGGATGTCGTCGAATGCCAGCGTGACAGGCAGCTTCACAACGCTGTCGCTTACGCCGCCATTGCTGTAATGGATGAATACCCGCGCCGATTCGACACCTTCAACTGCAGGAATCGTTATGGATGATATCGATATCCCCATGTCCCCAACGCCCACCGCAAACGCGGCGGCTCGCACGGGCAGCGGCGGGTTCACGGCGGTAAACGTCAGCCGAGTTTGACGCTCCGCCGACAAATCCAGTACAGTTTCATCCAGCGTAACTTCAGGAGCGGCGGGATACTCCACACCCTCGGGCAAGCGTGCGCTGACGAACACATCATATGGCCGCACGGCCTGTGTCGTGCCGTCGCCGCGTAGGTACGGCTCGACGACGATCTCGCGCTCGATCGCCAGCCGCGCCGGATCAGCCACGCAGCAGGGTGCGGCGTGCACCAAAGTCAGCAGGTATCGTCCTGGCGTGAGCGGTTCCGGTGCGTCATAATAATTATAGTCGCCGAGATCGAATTCCAGCGGAGGCCAACCCTCGTTATCCAAGCTCGTCAGCCTGAACCGCCCGCCCGAGACGGCGATGCCGTTCGTATCCTCATGTATCAGCGTGAATAGGCCCTTCTCGCTGTCGGCATACGCCTCGATCGTCGCCTCGTCGCCGGGATACACGATCAGCCGATGCTTCGTCGTATCCTGCTGGAAACCCTCGGCCGGCACCGCCTCTTCGATAAAATACTCGGTGCCCTCCAGCGAGGCGGGCATGGTCATGCCGGGCAGTATGCCGACACTCTCCCCGTCCGCGTCGTATACGATGAACGTGCCGGGCAAATCAACCAGCCGCACCGCGCCGCCGCCGTCGATCTCGCGGCCCTTGCGTTCGACGGCGATCTTCGCGTTTTGTGTGAACGACAGTGTAACGACGGTCTCTTCTCCGCCAATAATGTCGAATTCCGTCTGCTGGCTCAACGCGGCGAATCCCTCTGGAGTATCCTCCAAAATCAACGTATATGAACCCTCGGGCAGATCCGACAGCCAAACAACGCCCATATCGCCCGTCGTGATCGCGCGTGTGTGCGAACCACCGTCGCTAGCGCGGATAGTGACGCTCACGCCGCCCAGCGGCGCGGTCGATTCCCGCGAGACGTATGCCTCCGTGATCAAGCGGATCTGGCCGGTGCCATCGTGTGTGAGAATGTTCCAGGTGAAGGTTTGGCCAGGTTCCAGCATGATGTCGCGATCCTTCGCGCGATCGGTGCGGATGGTGTATGCGCCGGGCAGTGCGGCGGGCAGTTCGGCCCATTCGCCGTCATTCTGGTTGACGCTCCGTGCGATGCCTTCCCAATCCGTTTTCATTTTCACAGACGTACCGTCCGCGCTGAACAGCGTGATCATCTCGTCGGGCACGGGCGTGAGCACCCGCTCACCGCTCAACATGAAGTCCACCGTTTCCACGCGGATATCGAGGCGCGGCATGAGCTGGCATTCAACATGCAGCTGGGACAACGCGCCGTTTTGTATGTTAATAATGTACGGTTCCACCGGCACATAATCCGAATCCATTTCCGGCGTGAATATGTACTCACCCTCGGGCAGCAATCCCACCCAAGCCGCGCCCGGACCAGCCGTGCCCAGCGTGTCAATACCGTATCGATTAGTAAACGTAAACGTTATGGATTCATTAGCGGTAACTTCGGCCATACCGTTGGCAAGCTTATTTTCTAACGCAAGTGTACCACCAAACGGCACTGCATCCGTCAACGGTATGCGCTCGCCAATCACCGCGTAACCTGCCGCAGACGTGATCTGACGCAGATAAAGCCTGGGCAGGTCTGGCAGCAGCAGCGGTTCCGGCAGGGCATCGACATACACGATCCACGGCTTCGTCGGGTCGCTGGGATCGGGCCATGGTACTTCCTCGCCCGACGCGTTCAGCGCGACCACGGCGAATGATACGCCACTCAAAGGTGCGCCATTAATCGGCAGCGACCGCCCGGAACCATCGCTGAGCTTAACGGTGGATGCTTCGCCGTCATTGAGCGCGGTCCGCGCTCCCGTGACGACAAGCCACAGCGTCGCGGACGCCGACGCGTTTGGATCGGCGGTGATATAAGCGGCCTCACCCACGCGCACGGCGCTGCCCGGCGATATGGGCGACAGATCCGCCCGCGCGCCCGACCACAGCGCGATTAAGGTTATGATCACGCATGCCGCTATGATAATCCGCCGCATCCGCTGCCTCCTGATGGAATCTCACATGCCTTGGTAGTAAGTGACAATCGCGCTATAATTCGCCAAATTTAGCATAATATGGAAATGAATCCCCATAATTCTCCTATATACCCATTCATTCCCATCCGCAAGTCAAATTTTAACATATGAGGGAGAATTTTACAAGGTTATATTTGTATGTACTTAGCTGGAATTTTTGTGGAAATCACTGGGTTTTTTCTGGAAAATGCAATAGGTAATTATTGTCATTTATGGAATATAACGGCAGATACGAGTGCGAATACGAAATGCGCCCCGGCCTATTCCGCCGCGAATAAGCCAAAGCGCATTACGAATTATAACCGAACCGTATTTCCTTTAATCTATATAAGTATACCGTCCAATCATGCTCGGCATGGTGTCATACCTGCCGCCGACGTCGGCGTATACACGGTAGGCTTCGCCTAGCTTCCACACCTCGGTGGACTTGTTTTCGAGCATGACCAACTGTTCCGCGCCATTGCTGCCGGTATCCATGATCGCAATCTGCGGGCTGTCGGAGTATATCCGGATGATCCGCCCCTTGCACAGATAAATCTGCCCGACACGCATCTCCATATTCGTTAGCAGTTCTTGGTAATCCTTTGCAGAAAGCGCCCAAGCTTTTTTGGAATAATCCGACGCTGGCACCATGTAGTACATCTGATGCTCCAGCACCGAATCCGGCAGTCCCGGATACGACGCGCGGATCACGATCTTGTTGTCGCCCATGGACAGAAGCGCCTTGAACGTGAACTTGCCCGTCGCGCTATCCACCGCCAGATCAGAATGCGGCGTATCAACCGTCACCGTTGCGTCCGGCTTGGTGTAACCCGTAATCTCGTAGTCGTTTTCCTTCTTGACGCTTCGAACCCCCGTGTCCTCGCGCAGCGTTAGCAGTATCTCCTGCTTGGCGCGGTAGAACGTGATCGCCAGCTCCTTCGTGCGCGCATGTGGCGCGGTGACGAGTATCGCAATCTCGTTCGCACCCTTGTCCTGCACGGGAATCTGGGCCGTCAGCAGCCCACTGTCGTCCATCGTGTCCGACACGTCGTTCATCGAACCCGGCACTTCCTTATCGCCGATGAGCACCTTGCTGCCCGGCTCCACCTGCAGCTGCACCGTGCCCACGGCCGTGGAAACCTGCGTCCACGTGGATTTGGGTTGGATCAACAACGCCTGTGAAGTCGGAACGGCCACGTCAAACTCTATCGGTGCCATGGCCTTTGAACCTTCCAACGACGGCGTGAGCGTAACCTTCACCGTCTCCTCCAGCAGATCGGCCTCGCCCAGCCTCTCGTAGAACGTATAATCCGGGAGCCGTATGGTCGCATAACCGTTTATGACGGTATATGTATGCGCCAGTTCGCGGATGACGATCTTATCCCCTTCTTGGCCGGGAATCTGGATCACATGCCCGGGCAAGCCCTGCACATCCTCCACATTCACGCGGTACTGAACGGTGGCCGCGGCCTGCCGATCCAGCGTGGGCAGCAGGAAAACCGTCACCGCTACATACGCCCCCACCGCCAGCGCCGCCGCGATGAATATCCGCAGCAGCCACACCGCCGCCGTGAACGCGCCGCGCGAACGCGTCCGGCCCATCGGCTGGGTGCGCATCATGGAGACCGCGTGCGTCTCGGACTCGGCGGGCGGCACGCCCATATCTATCAGACGCGGTTCGGATTTGAAGTAAGCAAACCCCTCGTCGGTAATGTCGTCCAAATCCTCGGGCAGTTCACGCTCGCGTAGCTGATTGAGCAGCGCGGATGCCGCGTCGGGATGCGGCAGCTCGGTACGCAGCGGGCGGTGCCACGTTCCGGGAACCCTTCCCGTAATATGCAGTGCGCGGCGTGGCTTCTTAGTCGGCTGCTCAACTAACTCCGCCTCGACGCTGTAACTATCTTGCGGAGTCGGCTGCATCTCCTCGACAGTCCAGGCCGTCCTATCGGTTGATCCGACTGAACCGACCGACCCGGCGTAGTCACCCACGGCATAGCCCTCTTCAGCTTCCGCCTCCGAATCCTGGCGCAGCTGGCTTAGGCGCTGCTCACCCTTGGCGCGGCGGCGCTTCAGCTCCTGCATCTCGGCGGCCAGCGTCTGTTGGCCTGGGTCGTACTCCATGCCAGGCGGCAGCGTCTCGTCGATAGACGGCCTTGGATTCGAAGAGCTAGACGCGCGCATCCAGGACGCGCGGGCATTCTCATCCTCCAGCGGCGTCCCGCACCTAAAACATCGCGGGAACGCGTCGCGGTTCCAATGCCCGCAGTTAGGACATTTCATCGAGGGCCTCCTCTTGGGGGAATCTGGCAAAAAATTATCTCATACTAAGAATTCTCCGTGAACATTCAAGAATCCTGCCAAAAAACCTTCCCATGCATCCAACGAACGATCGACACAATGCCTTTCATTATGCTATAATACGTCGAATACTACGTTCGGAGGATTATATATGGATAACTTCCGCGAGGAGATCGTCGCCAAGAAAAACCGTGGAGTCAACACCGCGCTGTATGCGCTGGCAACCGTCATGATGGTTGTGTTCGCGCTGATCGCGGCGATGATGTTCTCGTCGCTGGGCGCGGGGATCAATGTGCAGAGCATCATCCTGCTGCTGGTTTCGGCCGGTATAGCGTTCCTGCTATTCTGGAAACGCGACAACCTGCGCACCGAGTACGAATACTCCCTCACAAACGGCGAGCTGGATTTCGCGCGCGTGCTCGGTAACAAAAAGCGCAAAAATCTCGGCTCCATGACCGTAAAAAACGTCGAGGCGATGGGGCACGTCGAGCACTCCAGCTTCAAGCGCTACGTCACGATGCCGGGCGTGGAAAAGACGAATTGGTTCCTCAACCGCGACGGGAATCTATTCTACTTCTACTATTCCAAGGACGGCAAGAAGCGCATCATCGTGATCGAACCGACGGAGCAGTTGGTAGCCATGTTCAAATTCTACGCCCAGCGCGGCGCGTTCCAAGGTTGAACGGCAACGCTCCGATAATTCCATTATAATATGAAGCCGTTCATCTACCTGGATAACAGCGCTACGACACGCGTGCTTCCTAGCGTAATCGACACGATAGCGCGAGTGATGCGCGAGACGGATTGGAACCCATCCGCGCTCTACCATCCAGCGATCGAAGCCGAGCGGATCGTGTCGAATTGCCGCGAAACGCTGCGCTCGCGGCTGGACGCGGATCGGGTCATCTTCACATCCGGCGGCACCGAGGCCGATAACCTGGGCATCCTAGGCGTCGCCGAACGCCTGCGTAAGCCCGGCGTATTCCTGTTATCCGCCGCCGAACACGCGGCGGTTCTAGAACAGCGCGCCGCCCTTGAATCCCATGGGCATACAGTCAAAATAATCCCGCTTACCCGCGAAGGTCTCGTTGACCTGGACGCGCTCCACACGCTTATAACTCTAGAAGTAACGCTCATCGCTATAATGGAGGTCTGCAACGAAACAGGCACGGTACAACCATTATCCAATATAATCAAAATGCGCGACGCTGCTAATCCGGCCGCGCTATTATTTGTGGATGGTGTTCAAGGATTCTTGAGAAGCGCGGGGCATCACGGCATCGTCGGCAGAGGCGCTGACCTATACAGCCTTAGTGCACATAAGATTCACGGCCCGAAGGGTGTCGGCGCGCTGGCCTTAAGCAAGCGCGTCCGGCTCAACCCGCGCACCTACGGCGGCGGCCAAGAATCAGGCCTTCGCTCCGGCACCGAAAACGTTACGGGGATTGCGGGGTTACACGCGGCAATCGACGCATTCGATCACTGCGGATTCGACATAACATCCACATTACGCGCGAAAAAGTTACGCCTCATAAACGCGCTTCTCGAATCCATTCCCGGACTGCAGATCAATGGACCCGATCCCGCCGACACGGATTCCGCCCCGCACATCGTCAACTTCTCACCGCCAGGCATCGGTGGCGAGGTGTTAGTTCACGCGCTTGAATTCGAAGGCGTATACGTCGGCACCGGATCCGCCTGCTCATCCAAAAAACATACCCGCAGCCAAGGGTTCCAGTCGATGGGTATAACGCAAGACCGCGCGGACCGTGCGGTTCGCGTCAGCCTATCCCCGTGGACAACTGTTGAGGAGCTGGACATTGCGGCCAACGCAATCATCAAGGCCTACCAAGCCATCTATCCCTACCGCAAAAGATAATTATTCTATATTCCAGCTGCGGCTGGGCTTTTCGGGGCTTCGCCCCGGACCCCATAAGGGGGCTTTCAGCCCCCTTAACCCCTGACCAGGGGTTCCCCCTGGACCTTCTTTTTACCGCAAAATGGATTTACCGTTTCCCCCTAAAAATAGTCCTTGACAACGTCAAACGGTTGTGCTACAATACAACCATCAGCATTACGCCGTGACCTTGAACGCCTTGTAATCCGCGAGTGCTTCCGCCAGCATCTGTGGAGGATTCAGGCTATACGGGCAATGCTTAACGCAATGGTTGCACCCGATGCACTCGTTGATCCGCTCCATCTCCTCGGCCCAGCGAGGAGACAGCCAAGTGGCAACGGGCGCGCGTCTTAGCAGCAAGGGCATCCTCGCACAGGTATTGATCTCAATCCCCTTCGGACACGGCATACAATACCCGCACCCTCGGCAGAAATTCCCCTGGAGCTGCTCGCGATCCGACCTGATGCGCGACCACATCGCCTCGTCCAGCGATGGCGGGTTCGCCTCCAGCGCCAGCACCTCCGCGAGTTCGCTCTCCCGCTGGAACCCCCATATGGGCACGACGTTCTTGTACTCGCGCAGGAACGCCATCGTCGGTGCCGCGCTCGTGAGCAGGCCGCCCGCCAGCCCCTTCATGCCGATCACGCCCACGTCCAGATCGGCGCATAGCTTTACGAATGCCACCTCCGCATCCGTTGACAGCGCCGACAACGGATATTGCACCGTCTCATAAACCCCCGACCTTGCCGCAGCGATCGCGTTATCCAGGCGATGGCAGGTTATCCCAATGTGCCGGATCTTCCCCTGACGCCTCGCTTCATACATGCACGCCAGCATTTCCTCGCCCGGCAACTCCGTCGGGTTGTGGAATTGGTATATATCAATATAACTTGTCTTCATCCGCTCCAAGCTCAACGCCAGATGGTTCCAAAAACCTTCCGGTGTGCCCGAGCCTGTCTTAGTCGCGATGATTATATGCTCCCGCACGTCGGATAGGCCCAGTCCTATCTTCTCCTCGCTGTCCGTGTAACCGTTGGCCGTGTCAAAGAAGTTGATCCCGCCCTCGTAGCCCTTACGCAGCAGCGCCGCACCATCCGACTTGCTCAGCCGCTGCACGGGCAGCGCGCCAAACCCGGAACGCGTCACATAAAGCCCCGTCTTGCCGAACCTAACCTTTTCCATGTCGTGATCCCTCCATTCCAAACGAGCCATAGTATCCCCGTCATAATTCGCGACGGCTTATCTATATTCCTGCTGTGCACTTGTGAGGTTTGACGAATTCATTTTTCCAGTGTATACTACAAAAGTAGATTGATTAAGCCGTAAGGGAGAAAAACCATGCGCAAATTTTGCCTTTTGCTTTTCATACCGTTGCTGTTGCTTTTTGTTAGTTGCGATAGCGGCCAAAGGGTTAAGACGGACAGCGGCATACAATCAACGGATCTGTCCAACATTGAAATAGACGGGTTGAAAATTGGGGTATCCATAGACAATGCCGACTTAACAAAATACACACCAGCGGATATTGCTAATTCAGAATACACCTATGATTATAATGAAATCCGCATCGCAGTAGATGAAAACGGGCTAATTACAAGGCTATGCGGCACATTTTCAGCTATTCCGTTTTCTCTAAACAACAACGCTTACCCGTCTACAATCGATGAAACAATAGATATTTTAGGCGAAAACTACAATAACTATTGGTTCGACAGCGAACAGAAAATAAAGGCGAATACATACATTGACAAAGGAAATTTTGTCACGTTTACAATCGCCTATAGCACGATCAACAACGAATTGGTTTGGGTTATCCTGTCAAGTGTTAAGTAGAATATATTCAATATTCCTGCCGAACATTTGTGAATTTGGTATTATTGACGAATCTGTCGAATGGGTGTATCATGTGTGCAATGTAGAATAATCTACAATAAGGGAGAGGATTCGACGTGACTAATGGTTGTAAGCGCGTGTTGACCCGCATCCTGACAGCGTTGATGGTTCTGACGATGCTGTTTGGCGCGATATCCGCCTCCGCCGAGGAAACGCCAAAGATCAAGATCGGCATCATCCAGCTGGTTCAGCATGTCGCGCTGGACGCATCCTGCCAAGGCTTCATCGACGCCTTGAAGGATAACGGTTATACCGATGGCGAGAATATCATAATCGACTTCCAGAATGGCCAAGGCGACCAATCCAACCTATCCACCATCGCGGATCGGTTCGTCAGCAACGGCGAGGATCTGATCCTCGCGATAGCCACGCCCGCCGCCCTTGCCGTCGCGGGCAAGACGACCGATATCCCAATTCTCGCAACGGCGATTACGGATTTTGTCGAGGCGCGCCTGGTTGAATCCAACGAGCTGCCCGGCACGAACGTCTCTGGCACCACGGATATGGCGTCCATCGACACCCAGATCGGCTTGGTTCAAGCCTTCGTACCGGACGCAAAATCCGTCGGCGTGCTCTACAATTCCGGCGAGGTTAACTCCGTCGTGCAGGCCCAGGCCGCCAAAGCCGCCATCGAATCCCGCGGTCTTACTTATGTGGAGGTAACGGTCACCAGCAGCAACGAGGTTCAGCAAGCCGCCGAATCCATAATGAAGCAGGTTGACGCGGTCTATCTGCCCACTGACAACGTGATGGCGTCCTCCATGCCCATCATCTACGGCGTCTCCATCGACGCCAAGAAGCCCGTCATCTGCGGCGAATCTGGCATGGTGACACAAGGCGGACTGGCGACAATTGGTATAAATTACTATAATCTGGGATACCAAACGGGACTGATGGCTGTCCGCTTGCTCCAGGATCCGACGCTGAAGATCAGCGAGATGCCCGTCGAAAGCCAGACCGAATACGATTATTCTGTCAATAAAACGGTCGCCGACGATATTGGCATCGCGATACCGGAAGAGCTGGTGCAGTACGCGTTTGACATGGAATAACTGATACGATGGTGGGGCACGGTTCACCGTGTCCCACCGTTTTTTCTAAATTTTGCTTAACTTTTCATGAAGGGGAGCTGCATGGCCGTCATCCAGTCTGCCATATCCCTGGGCATCCCGGCTGTATCGCTCGGGTTGCTTTGGTCTATCATGGTTATCGGTATATATATTACATACCGCATACTGGATATAGCGGATCTGACCGTTGAAGGCAGCATCACGCTCGGCGCGGCGGCCTGCACCGCGATGATCCGCGCCGGACACGGCGCTATCCTGGGTACCATACTCGCCTTTGTCTGCGGCTTATTGGCTGGATTTATCACCGGTATACTCCATACCAAGCTGCGCATCCCCGCATTGTTATCAGGCATACTCACTATGATCGCATTATGGTCGATCAACCTGCACGTGATGGGCACGGCCAATATATCCATTCTAAGAATGAAAACGTTATTCACACCTATACAAAGCCTTGGCATGAGCAAGTACGCCTCCTGGATAATCGTCGGCGGCGGGCTGGCGATCATAATTATTACGGCATTATACTGGTTCTTTGGCACCGAGCTGGGCAGCGCGCTGCGCGCTACGGGCAACAATCCCAATATGGTTCGAGCGAATGGTGTGCACACCGACACCATGATTATCATCGGGCTGATGCTTAGCAACGGCCTCGTCTCGCTTTCAGGCGCGTTGATCGGGCAGTCGCAATCGTTCGCCGACATTCAAATGGGTATGGGTTCAATCGTTATAGGTTTAGCATCGTTAATAGTCGGTGAGGTGCTGTTCGGCAAGCGCCACCTGTTTGTCAGACTGCTGTCGGTCGTGCTGGGCGCCGTGGCTTATAGAATCATAATAGCTCTTGTTATGGAATTAGGCATGAACCCCAACGACCTGAAACTCTTCACGGCGATCACGGTCGCCGCCGCATTATCCATGCCCCACGTCGCCGCCAGATTGCGAGGCGCTCGCAAGCCGCCGTCTGTGAAGGAGGCCGAACAGTGCTTACGGTCACACGGCTGACGAAGATATTCAACCGCGGCACGCCCAACGAAAAGGGCGCGCTGTCCGACGTCTCGCTGACGATCGGCGGCGGCGACTTCGTGACGATGATCGGCGGCAACGGCGCTGGAAAATCCACCCTGCTTAACTGTGTCGCGGGGGTATTCCCTATCGACGCGGGCGAGATCCGCATCGACGGCATACTGGTCAACCGCTGGAGCGAGCACAAGCGCGCCAAATATCTGGGCCGCGTATTCCAGGATCCGATGATGGGCACGGCGGCCGACATGACTATCGAGGAGAACCTCGCGCTAGCGAATCGGCGCGGCCAGCGCCGCACACTCCGCTGGGGCGTCACCCATCCCGAACGCGCGCGCTATGCCGAGATGCTCAGCGCGCTGGGGCTGGGGTTGGAACATCGCACCAATGGCAAGGTCGGTCTGCTATCCGGCGGCCAGCGTCAAGCGCTCACGCTCGTGATGGCGATCCTAAAGACACCAAAACTATTATTATTAGATGAACACACCGCCGCGCTCGACCCAAAGACGGCTGAAAAAGTGCTCACGCTCACCAACGAGTTCGTCCAAAAAGATAAGCTGACCACGCTGATGGTTACGCACAATATGCGCCACGCCTTGGCGTACGGCAATCGGTTGCTCATGATGCACGAAGGCCGCGTCATCGTGGACGTTCGCGACGAGGATAAGCGGCGGCTTACGGTGGAGGATTTGCTGGCGATGTTTGAGCAGGCCAGCGGTCAGGCGTTGGATAACGATAGGATGTTGTTGTCACAGTGAGTTGTTATTAAACAATTCAAGCAAATCCTTGCACATTCGTCGGGCATATGTTATAATTATCGTTACGGAGTCCCGTCTGCATAACTGGAGGGCGCATGCCGCAGCAAAAGCTACATAAATCCATCGCACACAATCGCAAGGCGCGGCACGATTACTTCGTGGATGAGACGTTCGAGTGCGGATTGGTGCTCCAGGGCACGGAGGTCAAGTCGCTGCGCGCGGGCCGCGCGAACCTGCGCGATTGTTACGCGTCGGTCGTCAGCGGCGAGATGCTGGTGCACGGCATGCACATCAGCCCATACGAGCAAGGGAATAGGTTCAACGCCGATCCGCTGCGCGACAAGAAACTGCTGATGCATAAATCCGAAATCCGTCGGCTGGCCGGGCTGGTGCAGCGCCAAGGATTCGCGCTCGTTCCATTGGAAATTATCCTAGCCAACGGTCGGATGAAGTTGATCCTCGGCCTATGCCGCGGCAAAAAACTTTACGACAAACGCGACGATCTTGCCAAACGCGATGCCGATCGCGACATTGAGCGGGCAATGAGTCGCCACAATCGTTCGTCTCGCGACGAATGAGCATGGGGGTGTACTGGTTTCGACGGGAGCATTGTGCGTTAAGGAAGCGAGCCGTGGCCCCGAACCACGGAAAAAGCGGGAAAGTTATAACTGCGAACAACGAGTATTCGGCTCTGCCGATGGCGGCCTAAGGCCGTCCGTCGGTCCCTAAGCGCCTACGGCTTAGGGTGTCCGGCGTCATCGATGTAGGAAAATGATCCGCGTAAGCTTTGCCGCGCGATCGTATTTATGAAGCTACCCGACGCTCGATCCTGCTTGTGGGAGCCCGCGAAGGGGAAATCTAAAGCATAAGCTGCGCTCGGAGATGCCTTAGCGTTCAGGTTTTCGGACAGGGGTTCGACTCCCCTCACCTCCACAATTTCAGGAACCGAGGCAGTGCCTCGGTTTTTGATTTGTCTAGCAATATCAAGGGGTTTTCGCATCCAGCATCACTACAATAAATCTGGATTTACGGACGAATTACGCCCTACCAGACACAAATGCAAAACGAAATGCAAAACGCCGCGATGCTCAAACGCCAAAGCGGGCGGTTCCCCGCCCGTCAATACCTAGGCTAATTTGTCCCCCCTGTAGTGATACGGCAAAATACCTGCGCGGGTCTGTGTATCGCAACAAATGTATAAAAGCCGCGATCTTTCTTGTGGTTGCATAATATATACTTGAATTGGTTCGAAGCTCATCACGTTGCACGCAAGTACGCACAAGTTGCACGCAAGTTTGAAGCAAAGCCATTATGAGAGAGAACGCGAAAAACCCTTAAAATTCACCATTATCAACCGGATACCATCTTGCGGTTGATGTTGTTCCAACAACGCAAGCGCGGTTTTTGTCACGCGACCCGTCAAGTAACATGCGCACTTGTGCTTTTTGTGTAATTGTGCTTGTTGACAGCATGCCGCCGTTTGTGCCATCATAGGCTTTACCATCAACCGGAAGGAAGGCGCGACTATGAGTAACGATGAACGGATACTGGAAGTAATCTCTAGCATGGCTGCGAGTATATCTGCCATCCAGTCGGACATGACTTCAATGAAGTCAGACATAGCTTCAATGAAGTCAGACATCTCTGGACTAAAGGTCGGTCAAGCGAAACTCGAAGCCGGTCAAGCCAAACTTGAATCCGATCTCAATGAAGTCAAAGGCACAGTTGACTTTGTCCTTGGCTCTGTAACTCGCATCGAACATGAGCATGGGCAGAAGCTGAACGTCATTTTCGACGGGTATCATAAACTCGATGATAAAATGTCTCGCATCGAGGCGCATGTGTCTACGCAAGATGATGTCATACTCCGACGAGTGTTCCCTAGCGCTATGGCTAGTAAGTAGGCTAATGTTACCTTCAAAGCACAGAATGCTAAGTATACCTAGCATTCTGTGCATGTAAAATGCAAGATATACTTAGCATTTTTGAATTTCTAGTTAATTGAAAACCGCCGCGCCTCGGTTGTCTTTGTGAACCGCTCCGCCAGTTCCGGCATGATCCGCTTGATCGCCGCCGTATCAATCCGTGAGGTTGTGTAGGCCGTCCACCGCACACGAAAGCATCCCGCTACCATATCGCAAGTGTCGCGTACGGTCATCTCATTCTTGATCGAATCCTCGACCGCTGCTAATTCCGCATCCAGCGCTTCACGCATACGCTTTAGTTCCTGGTAGTCGTGAACCCGTGCCTCTACTTCATGCAGTGTCATTGTTATGCCCTCCATATCGTTCATTCATCTGCTGCCGTTACACTGTCACAACGCTTAAGCCATAGCCGCCCTACCTGTTAGGCTGGTTTATCCCCCTGTAGTGATACCGTGAAGTACCCGCGAGGATTTGTGAGCGCGCGTTCAAGCACCTGTATCCAATACTCGCGGCCCATGCGCAAGGCCCACGCATAGCAATTGTAGATCGAGCTATCTGTCGTGGAAAGCGTTTCCAGCAATGCCCTGAAATAGTCCTCATGCTTTGTAACGCACTCCTCGACACGCTCATCAACCTTAACAACCGCTGGATGATCCCAAAACATCGCAAGCGCTTCCCTGTACAAGGCCAAATCTCCAGTAATGTTTTCGATGTAATCTGCATCGATATTCTCCTCGTCCAGCTCATCCGCTATCGCTTCCATGATTTCAGCGTCAATCGCATTGTGAACGCTATGGCGTTCTTCGTACAGCGCGAGCAATTCCGCGCGAGGATCAGTAAGCGTATAGGGTAAGGCGCTGGCGTGCATGGTGTTTGTCATTGTCGTGCCTCCTCCCCGTCAAGCCGATAGGACAGCTATCAGTTATACAACCTTAATGTTTCTTCATGGGTATGCTTGAATCGATCCTATAGGCATGCCAGACGCCGTCTTTGCTGTAAAGCGAGTAGCGCGTTTTCATCCCGCTGGGAGTTTCAGTGATGAATCTATAGTCGCCTTCAGCCGCCTGGTAATGCTTTATCGAGGCCTCATAAGGCGTGA
>BNUH01000025.1 GCA_025997215.1 Clostridia bacterium | reverse complement strand
CCAAACGTACGCTATCCATAGTAACACAGTATTGCAGGTCTTTGGCATCATATTGTTTACCTGAAATCCTACATGATCTAAAGTTGGTGGCGGGAGGCTGTTATGGCTTTATAGTTGTTTACGTGCGTGCTTAGATGATCCGGAGATAGTAGTTGGCTGATATTATGATTGCATAATGATAATGACAAGCCTCGCCAATGCGACTACCTCGCCACGAAGCCTCGATAACCTTGCGAGGCAGTGCTTGTAACTCAATCGGAACGTTGGTCATAGACCAAGGTGCGCGTGCAACATGGCTGGAGAGAGGAGTCCAGAGGAGAGAGGGCGCCAGAGCGCCTCTCTCCTTTGGCCGTCCTTTTGGTTACTTTTCCCACGGACGGGAAAAGTAACGTACCCCAACCGTAGTTGGGGCAGTCCCGCCCGTAGGCGGCGGGGCCTGCATCAGCCCTTCTACACGATGAGCCAATCGTCGGGGATATCGGCCGCATCGCGGCCAACAGCGGCGGCGCCGTGGGGTTTCAATAATACATCCCCTGCTACACGCATGACATCATCTATAGTGCACGCTGCGATTTTGTCAAGCACCTCCTGCTCATCCTTCACGTGGCCAAGAAGGAGCAGGTTGCGGCCGATGTTGGACATGCGGCTGGATGAACTCTCTAGGCCCAGTATGTAGCTGCCCTTGAGCTGCTCGCGCGCCATGTTGAATTCCGACTCGGATATACCCTCGGCCATCAACTTCGTGGTTTCTTTGCGCAGTTGGCTTAGGACGATCTCCACGTGCTGTGACGAGGTTCCGGCGTATAACGTGAATAACCCGCAGCCCGGAAAGACCGTCGGGAAGCTGTACACTGCGTATGCCATGCCCAACTCCTCGCGGATGCGCTGAAACAGCCTGGACGACATGCCGCCGCCGAATAATCCATTCAGTATGGACAGCGCGTACACGTCTGGATCGCCCATCGCGACGCCGGGGAATCCCAGGCACAGGTGCACCTGCTCGATATCCTTCGAGCGCTTGACCGCCTTCGGGCTGAAGCATTTCTCGGACGGCACGTATATGAAGGGTTCGCCATCCTTCCAGCTGCCGAAGTATTGATCGATCAGCGCGTCCAGCGTGGCCGGATCGTAATTGCCCGCGACAGCGAGCACGGTGTTGTGCGGCTGGTAATGGGTATTGCGGTAGTGATCCAGGTCGGCGCGGGTGTAGTGTTCAACCTTTTCGGTGGTGCCGAGTATGGGCTTAGATAATGGATTCCCGGTGAAGAGCGTCTCGGTCAGCAGGTCGTGAACTAGATCCTCGGGCGAATCCTCGACCATGGCAATCTCTTCCAGGATAACGCTGCGCTCCTTGTTGAGTTCGGCCTCGGAGAGCGTGGCGTTGAGCGCCAGGTCGCTTAGCACATCCAACGCTATTGAGACGTGTTCATCCATCACCTTAGCGTAGTAACATGTACACTCCTTGGATGTGAACGCGTTAATATGACCGCCGATGGAATCCATCGCCTCGGCGATATCCCGCGCAGTGCGCTTCTCGGTGCCCTTAAACAGCATGTGCTCCAGGAAGTGAGACAGGCCGCTCTCTTCCGGCGTTTCATGCATGGAGCCGGTGCCGATCCATAGACCGACCGACACCGACCTGACGAACGGGATGCGCTCGCGGATGATGCGCAGCCCGTTGGATAGTGTGTTGATCTCGTACATAACTTAGCGGCGCGGGTTGCGCGGGCCGTTGCGGTCGCCGCCGCGGTGGTCGCGATCCCCGGCTCGAGGCGGCGGACGGCGGACGATCTCTCCGCCCGTGTACACCAGGTCGTTGCGAACCAGGTTGATCCGGCCTTGGCTGTCCACCTCGGCTACGCGAACCTCCAGTTCGTCGCCGAGCTTCACCGCGTCCTCGATCTTCTCGACGCGTTCATTCGACAACTTGGAGATGTGTATCATGCCGTCTTTGCCCGGCGCGAATTCGATGAACGCGCCGAATGGCATCGTGCGCACAACCTTGCCGACGAATACGTCGCCGACCTGCACGTCCTTTGCAATAGCCTCGATAATGCGGCGCGCTTTCGCGGCGGCCACATCGTCGGAGGTGGCGATGAATACCTTGCCGTCGTCCTCGATGTCGATCTTGACGCCCGTATCCGCGATGATCTTGTTGATAACCTTGCCGCCGGAGCCGATGACCTCGCGGATTTTGTCCGGATTAATCGTGAAGGATGTAATCTTCGGCGCGTACTTGCTCAAGTGATCGCGCGGCGTGGGCAGGGTCTCGAGCATCTTGCCCAGGATGTATAAGCGGCCTTCCAATGCCTGGCTAAGCGCCTGCCTTAGGATCGGCTCGTCGATGCCCTTTATCTTGATATCCATCTGGATCGCGGTGATGCCATTCATGGTGCCGGCGACCTTGAAATCCATGTCGCCCAGGAAATCCTCCAACCCTTGGATGTCGGTGAGCACCGCCACCTGGCTGGATTCAGAATCCTTGATCAGGCCCATGGCCACGCCCGCGACGGGGGCCTTGATCGGCACGCCCGCATCCATCAGGGATAACGTGGACGCGCACACGCTGGCTTGCGACGTCGAACCGTTGGACGATATAACCTCGCTAACCAACCGTATGGCGTACGGGAACACATCATCCGTGGGGATCACGGGCTGCAGCGCGCGCTCGGCCAACGCGCCGTGGCCGATTTCGCGGCGGCCCGGCGACTTCATACGCCCGGCTTCGCCCGTCGAATACGGCGGGAAGTTGTAATGGTGCATGTAGCGCTTGGTTTCCTCGTTGGTCAGGCCGTCGAGATTCTGAACCTCGCGCATGGAGCCCAGGGTCGTCACGGTGAGCGCCTGGGTTTCGCCGCGGGTGAATATGGCTGAACCGTGCGGACGCGGCAGCACGCCGACCTCGCACCAGATGGGGCGGATCTCGGTTAGCTTCCTGCCGTCGGGACGGACGCCTTCCTTTAGGATGCGTGCGCGCATGACCTTCTTTTTCATGGCGTATAGCGCGTCGCCGATCTCGACCTTGCGGCCTGGGAATAACTCGGCGAAGTGTTCCTGCACGTCCTTGCCCACCTCATCCTCGCGCGCCTGGCGCTCGTGCCGGTCGAACGTGTCGAATACCCAGTCGATCTTCTGCTGCGCGTATTCCTTAACAGCCTGTTCGATATCCTCTCCGGTCAGGAATAATGGGAACACCTTCTTGGGCTTGCCGATCTCATCGATAATGGTTTTCTGGAATTCGACGATTTTCTTTATCTCGGAATGAGCGAGCATTATGCCCTCGAGCATGACCTGCTCGCTGACCTCGTTCGCTCCGGCCTCGACCATCAGCACGGCCTCGGCCGTGCCCGCCACGACCAGGTGCAGGCTGGACTCGGAACGCTGGGAATCGTCTGGATTGACGATGAACTCATCGTTGATCCTGCCGATGATGGCCGCGCCGATCGGCCCGCCGAATGGGATATCCGATACGCCCAGGGCGATGGATGCGCCGATCATCGCGGGGATCTCCGGCGGAACATTGGTATCGACCGATAACGACGTCGCCACGACCTGCACGTCATTCCTCAAACCCTTGGGGAATAGCGGGCGCAGCGGCCTGTCGATCAAGCGGCTGGTGAGCGTGGCCTTCTCGCTGGGGCGTCCTTCGCGGCGGATCCAGCCGCCGGGGATGCGCCCGACGGCGTATAACTTCTCTTCATAATCACAGCTGAGCGGGAAGAAATCCGTGCCCTCGCGCGGCGTATCGCTGGCTGTCGCGCACACGAGCATCACGGTGTCATCCAATCGCACCAGTACGGAGCCGCCGGCCTGCTGCGCGTAGCGACCGAACTCGAGTGTCAGCGTCCGGCCGCCGAGGGTGGTTGAGTACGTTTTAGGTTCCATTCTTTCTCCTTCATTAACAGCCACGGGGGTTTTTTATGATAAACTCTTCACAAAAACCCCCGTGATCTTTGGTCATTTGCGCAGGTTGAGGCTTGCGACTAACGAGCGGTAACGCTCGATATCCGTATCGTGCAGGTAGTTGAGCATACCGCGCCGCTGGCCGACCATCAGCAGCAGGCCGCGGCGGGAATGGTGATCCTTCTTGTGGGACTTCAGGTGGTCGTTCAGGTGGTTGATCCGTTCTGTGAGCAGGGCCACCTGTACCTCGGGCGAACCTGTGTCGCCGGGATGCCGGGAGTATTTGTCGATGATCGACAGTTTCAGGGCCTTTTCCATGGTTGAGCCTCCTTCTTAATTCGGTCAAGGGATATTTATAATTCAAAAAATCCCTAGGACCCCGATCCAATCGCCGCTGGCCGCGTGAGGCGTCTGGAGGCCCGACGGGATGTCGGGACGCGCCGGACGCAGCGAACGGTTCATATGGACGCTCAATTGTAACATGCGCGGATGGATTTGTAAATATTCGAAAATGCTTGGGAATTGATGGTTATATTGATTACGTTGAAAGCAAAGGTCGATTTGTTGTTGAGAATACTAAACGTCGTTGAGATTTTTTATCTATTATAGCCAAGAAATGCTGTGAGGAAGATCCAGTACACTGCATTCCCCGAAAGTGCCGCAAACTTATTCGGAACCAATATTGGCACTTTTAGGTAGAGGACAAGTTGGCGAAAGCAGCGCACCTTATTCGCTGGTATAATTTTCATAAGAAAGCACCGCGAAACTTGGGCAATTCAACAGTGTGAGAATGCGCTGATGATTGTAAACCAAGGGGACTCAGGTACCGAATAGCGACCGCTCGTTTGCCTTGGGCTCCGGCGGTTATATGCAGTGAACAAAGGTAAGACCGTGGGCAGCATCGGTATTGGTGTTGCATGGCGAAGCATTCGATAATTATTGGCTAGGCTCCAAAAGAAGAACGCCAAGGCAGTCCCGCCATAGCGTCATCTTTTTCTGTAAATGAGTAGGGCCGCTGATCTAACAGCAACTACTTCCACCGCAGTCGCAGCTTACTGTGGCGCCATTGAACCAGCTTTTGACGATTGCTGACGCACAACCGACGCCCGCGTTCACAGATAACGCGCTAGCTGGACAGTTCAGCGTACACGCACCGCATTCGATACAGCGGTTTTTGTTCGCGATATACGCTTTACCGCCTTCCATCACAAACACTCGGTGCGGGCATATTTCGACACAACGGCCGCAGCCGATGCATTTGTTAGTGCCCAAAACCAGTGACGCCACATCGTTAAGATATTGATGAATCATAATGTCCTCCCGCTCAGTCGAATATCCGATTGATTAGCACAAGTACAACTCCGACGAGCGAAGCGCCAGCCATGAACGGCAGCGCGGCTTTCATTTCCTTCTGCACACCGGATGGCGAGGTATATGTTGTCGATCCGGTGAAATTCATCGCATACCATGCAGAAACAGCAGGCAATAGTAGGATGTATCCGATGAGCAGCAACGCCGTTGCGCGACTGAACCAGCCAAATAAGAGAGCTGTTATTGCTGTCCATATCAGACCAAGAATCTCACCTTTCAACGCAAATGGTTTTACTGGGACATATGGTAACAGCAACGGTGTCACGAATGTACCCATCAACGCAGCGCCGACCAAGGCAACGAAGTCGCTCAAATCGAATGGGTTTGCGGCGAATAGATTGATAATGAATAACACGCCGAAAACGACGACAGCATGCCGCGCGGCAGTGACGATCTCAATCGGCGTTAACTTCAACCGATCCCACGCTGTGAAGCGCACAGTACGCATCTCGTCTGTTGCGTTGAATCCTGCGGAGATAAATTCCTTTATATCGCAAGCGCGAACAGGTCCAAAAGAAACGTCGAAGCCTGTGCGCCGTTTCACTTCATAACCGTTAACACCAGATGCGCCGAGCTGCGGCAGCACCAACCGCTTGTGTGACACGACGGCAGCCAGTTCGGAATCCTCGATGCGATGAACGAGTTCATCCGTTCCAAACGTACCCTTTCCTGAGGCGCACCAGACATTCACCCCTTTGGTGTCAAGGATCAGCAGCCAGCAGTCCAATCCGCGCAGTTCCTTGCGCAGGGTATCAAATGACAGCTTGTAATCACATCCGACCAGAACAGGCGCGTCGGCGTTAGGATTGCCTATCGCATATAATCCCGGATCAATCGTGTAGTTCATGCGTCCAATGCCCCAGCGCACTTTCCACGCGCCTAGCATATCTGCGAGGGTCGGCCTTGTCGAGATAGTGGGGATCGAACCAACAGGCGTATCCAATGTGCCCGTCACCCAGGGTTCGTCAAACGTGCCGCAGCAGCATGACGCTCCAGCATTACAAGTGTTTGTCGTACAACAACCAGTATTACTGGAGCAGCAGGAATAGCTCATTCACAGCACCTCACATTGTCATCGATATCCGGTATCGGATTGATGTTGGTGATCCGTTCCAGCAAGTTCCGTGCTTGCGCGCTGACTTCAGGGTTGATGGAATAATATGTCCACTTACCCGCCTTTCGCGCAGAAACAATGCCGCTATCCACCAAAATCTTCATATGATGAGAAAGCGTCGGCTGACCGATGTCCACCTTTTTCAACAACACACACGCGCATTTCTCGCCGCCGCGAAGCAGTTCCATAACATGCAGGCGCGTTTCGTCGCCAAGCGCTTTGAATAGAAGCGCGTCGCGGACGTTATCGTTCATAGACACTTTTCCCATCGAAGAATTTCGATGTATGGATCATACACGTTGCATCGACCGATGTCAATATATTTTGATGCCGATCCTTGTAGAACTCTCGTTGTGAATGGATAGTTAGAAATAGAGAACAAGCTGGTCTACAAAACAAACCGAGCGAACAGCGTCAACAAACGCACGAACATAGCTCTTGAAACTCCAACCGGCCGCGCCACTACCCTTTGCGGTTATCTGCCGCTATTCTTCGCCCTCCTCTTGTTCATCTTTGATTCGTCGCAACTCCGACAAAGTTTTGCCATCATAGAGAAAATACATAGGCCCTTGTGCAAAGTTATCACTACTCCAATTTCGTTTTTCTACAAGCAGTTTTCCAGCCAAACGCGAAAGCGAATACTGTTCTCCGTTATAGATTACCTTGTTTCCCGCAGGTGCTACAGTGCAAACACTGTTCTCATCATAAATAAAGGCCAGCTCTGCCCCTGACGGAATGCCCACCATATCGAACCGAAACGGCGGCTTGCGCTTTGTGCGCTCTGCAATTTCTGCCTCAATTAGCTGTTCTTCATTGGGAATTACACGTTTCAACTGATTCTCCTCATTACGCAAACGAGCGACCGATTGAAAGATGGAATATGCCTAACCGGGCGAAATCTTGAAGAACTCTCGTTGACGAATTCGGCCACTCGCTAACGTTTCTCTTGCGTGAAGAGAATAATCTACCACATCAATCAGTTTATGGATCTCTGTTTCGACTAGTTTCGGATCGCTTACTGAATAAACAGCATACGCGCAATAAGATAAAGGTATATTTGTCGGGGCATTCAGTTCGTCAAGGCGTTTGTTAATGTCATCCCGCTCAGACATACCTATTTTTATCCAACCATCCAAACAGGGATTCGTCAGAATATATACTATCCCATTACTATCTGCCATTTACTCGCCCTCCTCTTCAACCCGCTCCAACACGAACCTATCTGGTATTATCTCAAATATAGCCTCAATTATACTCACAGCCTACCATAAATAATCACTCCGACATCGTATCACAAACCATCTTAAAATACAAGTGGTTTCCTAATTCGGGGCAGGGCAAAATCATTTACTTTTCAAGCAGCTTCTACAATCGATTTTTGCCATACAAGGTGTCACTTTTCGACCTCAAGTGCGAGAAAAACGGATTCGGAAGTTTGACAGTTTACTCGGACTTGCATTTTATAAAGGTAAATGGTACAATACTTTCGCCAGCTTAAGAAGTAGAATCAGGAAACTGTGTTTACGTAATGTCTGGTAATTGTTTGCAGTATCATGGAATGAATGCTTTTTTGTAAGAATCGCATTAGCGTCCTGCGTTTTGCCGGTGAGATTTGAGAATGTACTACTTTGTTTATGAGACAAGGTTGTGCGTTTAGTGTGCTTTATATCCTGGATCCCTGACAAACGGTAGCTGAGTTCTGATTTTGATACTTGCCTTTGAAATAATGGCTACGAAATTTTTGCATGGGACCTTGATACACACTGAAAAGCGTGACATTACGCAAATAAACGAGCGATAGGCACCCGTTTTTTCCTTGTCTGGTCTCACTTTCTCATTTTGAACTGTCAAAGACGGGACTATACCACAGTCTCGTATAATCCGCAACTATAATATTCGATAATTTGACAAGAAAATCCGTCTGTTTTCCCTTGTCGTTGTTGAGTTTTTTTGGAGGGCTTTGGGTTGCGAATGCCTGCCGAATTACGGAACGCGCTTGTTGCTTTGTGTTCATATATCGCTGTGCCTGCTTGCTGCTGGACAGTAACGACCGACTCATGCTCTAGGCAATTCTGCTTTAATACACCTTGCAATTCTCATGAGTATATGATATTATTTCACTGTAACATTGGATGATATTATGCGCCTTTGCGACGGGAGGTTTCAGCGGCCAATGGCGGAAGAGCTATTCCGTATGGAGGGCATCAGCAAGTCATTCCCCGGCGTTCGAGCGCTGGATAATGTGTCGTTATCCGTCAATAAGGGTGAAGTCCACGGCCTGGTCGGTGAGAACGGCGCGGGTAAGTCCACGCTGATGAAGATCATGGCCGGGGTTTACCACGCCGACGCGGGCGAAATCTATATCGACGGCCAGCAGGTCAAGATCAGTTCGACCAAAAAGGCGCATGAGCTGGGCATCAGCATCATATTCCAGGAATTCAACCTATGCCCGCACTTGACCGTCGCGGATAATATATTCATCGGCCGCCCGCGCATGGCTGGGCCGCTGATCAGCGACCGGAATATGCACGTCGAGGCCCAGAAGATACTGGACGACCTGGGCATCAAGCTGAATACTCACACGGTAGTCCGTTCGCTCAGCGTCGCGCAGCAGCAAATGGTGGAGATCGCCAAAGCCATATCGTACAATTCGCGCATACTCGTATTGGATGAGCCGACCGCCACGCTGACCGAGCGGGAGATTGCGCAATTATTCGACATAATAAACGTGCTCCGGTCCAAAGGCGTGGGCATGGTCTACATATCCCACCGCATGGAGGAGCTGAACCACATCTGCGAGCGCGTAACCGTATTGCGCGACGGGCAGTACGTGGGCACGCGCATCCTGAAGGATATCACGATGGGCGAGCTGGTTAACATGATCGTCGGCCGTTCGTTGGAAGAGAAGTTCCCCAAGCATACCCGAACCATCGGCAAGATTGCGCTGGAAGCGCGCAACGTCCGCCGCCGCGACAAACTGAACCCCGGCCGCTACAAGGTGAACGTGGAGCATCTGCATGTTCGCCACGGTGAGATACTGGGCGTCGCGGGGTTAGTAGGCGCGGGACGGACGGAGATCATGCGCTGCATATTCGGCGCGGATAAGGCTGAATCCATAGAGCTATTCATCGACGGTGAATCCGTCAAAATCCGTTCGCCCGGACAGGCGATAGCGCGCAAGATCGGCTATGCCACCGAGGATCGTAAGCGGGATGGGTTAGCGCTGCAGCTGGACGTCATGTATAACATCAACATGGCGCACCTGACCGCGCTGACAAAATTTGGCTTCCTTGACGACCGTTCCGGCGCAGTGAATGCCGAGAACTTCAAGCAGAAGCTGCGGGTTCGTACGCCCAGCCTAAGGCAGATTATGAATAACCTCTCGGGCGGCAACCAGCAAAAGGTCGTCCTCGCCAAGTGGCTGTGCAACGACGTGCGCATACTCATCATCGACGAACCCACGCGCGGCATCGATGTCGGCGCGAAATTCGAGGTGTACGAACTGCTCAACCAGCTAAGCGACACGGGCGTCGCTATCATAATGATCTCATCGGATCTGCCCGAGATACTGGGCATGAGCGACCGCGTCCTCGTCATCCACGAGGGCAAGGTCAACGGCGAACTGGACGCCAAACTAACCAACCAGGAAGAGATACTGTACCTGGCAGCGGGATACAACATCCTCGATGGCAAACCCGCGCCGTCGTTATCATCAAATGAGGGAAGGATTGCGGGATGATTACACAACTCCAACCGGCGTCCGGCGGTGCGCCGCTGGGCAGACGCAGCCCATTCAGCAACCTGGGCGTGGCCACCAAGAAGGCGATGCTCTCGGGCACAGCGTTGATAATCCTGTACACGGTATTCGCCGTAACCAACCCGCTGTTCCTGGGCCGGAATAACCAGATCAACCTGCTGCAGCAGATCGTCACATATTCGATCATCGGCTACGGCCTGACATTCTGCCTGATCTGCGGCGGCACGGACTTATCAGCCGGAGCGTCGATGGCGCTGTCGGGCATCATGGTTGTGTGGATGCTGCAGGTGGGCGTGCCGCTGCCCATCGCCATCATGATAGCGCTGATGATGGGTATATTGACGGGCATATTGAATGGATTCACGATCGAAATCCTGGGCGTCGTCCCATTCATCGCAACGCTGGGAACCCAATGGGTGTACCGCGGCATCGCGAACGTCCTAATCAATGGCGCGCCCATCTACACCCGCGACATCCCGTCCGAGGCTGTTCAGAAGGCGTTCTACGTGCTGGGCGGCGGGCGTACCAGCTTCTGGCTGCCATACAGCGTCATCATTACGGCGGTGTACGCCGTAATGCTGGCCATACTGCTGGCCAAGACCCGCGTAGGCCGCCAGATTTACGCGTGCGGATCCAACCTCGAGGCCGCGAAACTATCAGGCATCAACGCCACCGCGACCCGAATGTTCGCCTACTGCGTGTCGGGCTTCTCGGCGGCGCTGTGCGGCATACTGGTTTCATCCCGCCTGTCGTCCGCGCAGCCGACTGCCGGAACCGGCTATGAACTTGAAGCAATAGCAGCAGCCGTGCTCGGTGGCGTGTCGAATAACGGCGGCGAGGGCAGCATCCTCAACGCCGCGATTGGCGCACTGATAATGGGCGTGCTGCGCAACGGCCTCAACCTGTTCCGGGTGAATTCATTCTGGCAGCAGGCGATTACAGGATTCATACTAGTCGCTGCGTGCGCCGTTGAAGCGCGTCGGCACCGACAGAGCGCGTAACCGAGCGCATCATTCTAAAGAATTCCTTGGAATACCGAGGATTCTTATATGTAAGGAGGAGTTTCTATAATGAAGAAGGTAGTTGCGTTACTGCTGGCCGTGCTGATGCTCATGTCGGCGACGGCTTACGCGGAGACGGCCGCGCCCAAGAACATCGCGGTCATCATCAAGGCGCTGGGCAACGCGTACTGGGCGATCCTGCAGGCCGGCGCGACCAAGGCGGGCGAGGATCTGGGCGTCAACGTGACGATCCAGGGCATCCCGAATGAAGTGGACATCGAGCAGCAGTTGAGCATGCTCCAGAACGCCGTTTCCGCCCAGGCTGATGCGATCGTAATCGCCGTGGCCGACAGCCAGGCCGAGGCGAACGCCGTCTCGGAGGCGTACCTGTCCGGCATTCCCATCGTCATGGTGGATACGAAGGCCTTGACGGACGACTACAGCGCGGCGCTTTTGACGAATAACGTCGAAGCTGGCCGCCTAGCCGCCGCCGAACTGATCAAGAAGTTGAGCAAGACGCTTTCCGACACGGACAGCGCCGAGGTTGCGATCCAGATCGGTTCGACCGGATCACAGACGATCATCCAGCGCATGGAAGGCTTCCAGGCGTACTGGGCGGACAACGCCCCTGCCACTTGGGTGCTGCTGACCAACGACGTTAAGGTCAATGACGGCGACATCTCCAAGGCGATCCAATTCGGCCACGACTTCCTGACCGCTTACCCGAACCTGAAGGGATTCTTCTCCCCGAATAACGGTTCGACGGTAGGCTTCGCCACTGGTCTTAAAGAAGCGGAACGCACCGACATCGCGATGGTTGGTTTCGACTTCTCCAAAGAGATGGAGACGATCATCCGCGACCAGAATTACAACGTATCGACCATGCTCCAGCGCCAGTACCGCATGGGTTACGAAGGGGTGCAGATTGCCCTCGAGCTGGCCAATGGCGGTTCTGTCGAAGAGAAGGACATCGACACGGGCGTTATGGCTGTGGACTTCGAGAATGTTGACACCCCCGAAGTCAGGGCGGCTGCAGGCCTAGAGTAAACCATAAATTCTCAAGTAGTGGAGCCGACACAGTCGGCCCCACTACTTATTGTTCATTAACCCTTCTTATGTATAGTGTAACCTGTCACGGTCATCGTCGCGACCAGCGTCCCCAACTCATCCGTGATCCGGACAAAGTATGATTGGATGGTATTGCCCCGCGACTCCAGCGTCGCCTCGGCCAGGAGCCTCTCACCCTTGGGCTGGTGGTGGAAGTTGATCGTGTTGGAAACCGAGACGACTCGTGTATCCTCATCGTTAGTCGCCACGGCGAACGCGTAGTCGCCCAGTGTGAACATCACGCCACCCTGCACGGCGTTCTCGACACGGCGGTGCTTAGCTTCCAAAATCAGCGAAACGATGGCGCGGCCATCGCCTACCTCGTCAATTCTCGCGCCTAATGTTTCCACGGCGAATTTATCTGTCGCCCCAAAGAATGATGTTGCTGATTCTATATCCTTCATGATTTTCACTCCAATTCTTTCTCCATGTGCATTGTATATACTAGCATTATACCCTTTTATTATCAAGTTAAACCTCTGCGGAGGGCTTGCCCCAACTGCGGTTGGGGATTTGTTACTTTTCCCGTCCGTGGGAAAAGTAACCAAAAGGACGGCCAAAGGAGAGGGGCGCTATGGCGCCCCCTCTCCTCTGGACACCTCTCCCCAGCCATGTTTGGCATTCTGCTTGAGGCCAAACATGCTGCATCCATAGTAGCACAGGTTTGCAGGGGGATTGGCATCATATTGTTTACGTACTAGATTAGATGATCTAAAGCTGGTGGCGGATGCGGAGATACTGCCGTGAAACTCCGCCAATTCCTGCACCTCGCCGCGAAGCCGCGAGAACCCTCCAATGCTGTGACTGTAAATCAATCGGAACGTTGGTCATAGACCAATGAGCGGAGCCAACATTGAGGAGGGAGAGTCCAGAGAGGGAGGGCACAGTGCCCTCCCTCTTTGGCCGTCCTTTTGGTTACTTTTCCCACGGACGGGAAAAGTAACAAGTCCCCAACCGCAGTTGGGGCAATCCCGCCCGCAGGCGGTGGTGCTTACGTTCCCAGTTATCCAACTGGCCGCTTATAAACTCTGTAGAAACCTCTGGACGCCTCCAAGCGCCGTTCCATTGCACTTAGCTTAATTGGATGGTTAACAGTACTGACAAATGCATCAGCCCTTCTAGAGCGGATTCTAAATAACTTCATGTTCCATAGAACATAAAAAATAGCAAACATGCCTGAACAATGGTTCCCCACGTTTCGGCATAAGCCATGAATCCCCCCGCATATAATCGTCTGTAATTCGCCAGCGGGAGGGATTAGGCATGAAGGACTATATCGAGCAGCGCGTGCTGGATATCGCGAAATTTCTGGCGGGGAGCGGGTCTACGGTCCGTGACGCGGCTAAGAAGTTCCACGTTTCCAAATCGACGGTCCACAAGGACATGATGGATCGGCTGCCGTACCTGCACTCGGAATTGGCGCGTTCCGTTCGCCACGTGCTGGATGTGAACAAAGCCGAACGCCATCTGCGCGGCGGTCACGCGACGTGCATGAAATACAAGAGGAAAAACGTGGATTCACAAGCAGGATTGTCGGCGGCTTCGGAGAAATAATCCCATAATGCGCGTCCGTTTTTTTGATTCGAGAGTATCTATTCGAGCGGCGCGGTATGAGATGGGGAAGGGGCTGGTCTCCGTGCTGGGACGTGAGGACGTGGGCGTGGACTTTGGTTCGTCTACGTGTTTGGTAGCAGTGAAAGGCCGGAGCATCGTCCTGCGCGAGGCGGCGCTGTGCGCGCTGGATCGCAACACGCGCAACATCATCGCCGTGGGCGACGAAGCCTTGCGTATGGTAGGCAAAACCCCGGGGCATATACTGCTGATGAGGCCGCTGAAGCACGGATCGGTATCCGACTACGACATTACTACGCGTATGCTTAGGTATTATTTACGAAAGGTCCAGGGTCGGCGCGCGCTTCTGCGCCCGCGTGTGTTCCTCTGCGTACCAGGCAGCGTCACGGACGTTGAGAAACGTTCCGTCAGCGATGCCATGCTGGACGCAGGCGCGCGCCGCACCCAATTAGTCGATAATGCCGTGGCCGCCGCGATCGGCGCCGGCCTGGATGTGACGGGTCACTACGGTCACCTGCTGGTGGATGTGGGCGGCGGCGTTACGGATATAGCCGTCGTCTCGATGGGCAGCGTGGTCGCCAGGGACGCGACGAGAGCTGGCGGCGATCGATTCCACGAGGCGGTCATGCGCGAACTGCGCCGCAAGCATAACCTCGTCATCGGCGAGCGCACGGCGGAGGAGTTAAAGACGACCATGGGCGCGGCCATCCCGCGCGAAAGTCCCATGTACATGGATGTGACGGGCCGCAACCTCATCCACGGCCTGCCACGCACCGTTAAGGTCAATTCGGACGAGCTGACTGAGGCCATGGAGGAACCCGCCCGCGACATCGTCGAAGGCATCCACACCGTGCTCGAACACACCCCGCCGGAACTGGCCGCGGATATATTCGAGCGCGGAATGACCCTGGTCGGCGGCGGAGCGCTGCTGACGGGTCTGGCCGAGACGTTGTCGAATAATCTGAAGATTCCGTGTCGAACACCCAACGATCCGACAGCGTGCGCGGCATTCGGCCTCGCACATATCATGGACAACCTAGAGGCGATGGCGGAACTTTTGACATAATATTCACACCGCGTGATAGTTTCGACAGCGTGGCGTCCATAGTAATTAACACTTTCGCAACATTTATACGCCAACACTCGCGGTTGTTCGAGTTGTTTCATCGGTTTATGCTTGGCTTCGACATTTATATTCCGTTAAATCTCAATATTCTACAGCAAATATGGAGTTATGTGTTAAGATTCATTAAATGTTAGAAAATCGACAAAGGATAAAGTTTTTCGACAAGAAACGCTATTGAAAAATATCTAACTTGTCGCTATAATGAACATGCGCTGTGAAACATGGCCGGATAACAAATAAACCGACAGCATCAGCGCAAAATAGTGCGAGTGGAGGGGGATTTTGTTATGAAGGAACTGTTCTTGAGGCGGATGTGCCAGAACCTGACGCGGATGACCGAGGAAGCATACCTGTCCGGCAACACCCAGCAGGCGCTGAATTACAGCCAGCGGTTGGACAAGGTGATCTACCAGCTGATGCTCATCCAGAATCATGACATTCTGGAGGACCTGCGGGCCAAGCGCGCCAGCTGATCGAGCTGTGCATCTGATCGAGCCATGCATTTGAGGGGAACACCGCGGCTGGTCGAGGGGGTCAGCCGCGGTGGTTTATTATACTTTGCTTGCTGCCTTCTTGAACATTGCCGGACTGATATGGCAATAACCATTCGGATTCTTATTCAAATAATTCTGATGGTACTCCTCGGCTGGATAGAATCCCGCCAGCGGCAGCATCTCTACAACAATAGGCTCATCATACTGGGTTTGAAGCGCGTCCAAAGCAGTCTTTACGACAGCCTCATCATCAGGGTCAACCCAATATATCCCCGTTCGGTATTGGGAACCTATATCATGCCCCTGACGATTCAACAAAGTGGGATCAATTACCATGAAGTACCGCCCCAGCAGTTCTGCAAGCGTAACGATTGCCGTGTCATACTCGACCTCGACGGTTTCGGTATGGCCAGTATTGTTATGACATACATCCTGGTATGTCGGATCGGCCGTATGCCCATTAGCATACCCAACCCGCGTAGAAACAACGCCTTCAATAAGCCCGAAGTACTTCTCAGTCCCCCAGAAACACCCGCCAGCCAGATAGATTGTATTCATGCGCAATACCTGCCCGTCAAAATAATCTTACCACGCGGCTTTCGCGGCCTCGTTGACGCACGCTTGATGGTCGTTGTCCACCTTGTTGGTCTCATGGGTGCGTGAGTTCAGGAAGTGTATGCAGAATTGGCCGTTGAAGTTATTATTGCTAATGCTCGAATCGCCGTGGGGCATGCCGTTCATGGACGCGGCATACACCCTCCCGCCGTACTGGATGAGGATCGGGCGGCGATCCCAGGACCACGCGCCGCCATAACACGCCTTCATGGTCGCGGAGTCAGCCGCGGTGAGCGGTTCAGCATCCATATGGTTTGTCCCATATAAGTGATGCGCCTGGAACGTGCGGCCCGAACGCACATCCTTGATGGTGAAGTTCGCGCCCTTGGGAATGGCCGTCGATCCGCCCTTATACCAATCCAGCTTTAGTGTGACGTATTTTTTGGTGCTGATGGTGGCGGAAGCCGCAACCGCGCTGGCCGGCACGTCGAAGAGAATGCGGATCGTCCCTGGCCCGGCAATGCCGTCCACGGTCATACCCTTGGCCTTCTGGAATGCTTTAACGGCGGCGATGGTCTTGTCGCCGAATATGCCGTCGCATGAATCCCTATAATACCCGGCGATCTTCAGCGCTTTCTGCAACTTAGTCACGTCGGTTCCGCGGCTGCCTTCCTTGGTCGGGGATGGCGCGGCACCCAGGTCGGATATCTTGCCGGGCAGGTTCTCGGCGGCGGCAGTCACGGCCGAGGCCGTGGTTACTTTGACATAATCTTTTGAAACATAACCTATTATGACGCCGTACTTGACGTGCAGCCAGCCGCTGGTGCCGCCATCCAGAATCTCCATCTTCTGCCCGGCCTTGACGGATTTCTGACCGTCGGATTCCTTGGAAGGTTTGGTGCGGATGATAACGTTCTCGACGGCAACGGCGACCTTGTCCTCCGCGAGGGCGGCGGACGAGGCGTATAGCGCGGATGTTAACAAAATAATTACCGCTAATAACAGCGCGGTTGTGTGAATGTGCCTCTGTGACACGGGTTTTGGCTGGTCTATCATCGTCCTGCCTCCTTTGACTGTTACTACATATTGATAATATATTACGGACTTGTTAAATTGTCAAGGGGTACGGCGAAAATTTCCAACGGAAATCGCTCGGACACTATGCGAGTGAATATACATGTTGTCAAACCCCGCCACTATCGGTTAGAATATAGTCAGCGATCATACATTCACAGGGAGGTACCACCCATGCTATTTCAGCCGAATGATACCATACTTTTCCAAGGCGACAGCGTGACCGACTGCGGGCGGTCAAGAGATGACGACTCATACCTAGGCAATGGTTACCCGGCGCTGATCAAGGCCGCGCTGGACGCGTACGTCCCGGAGTTGAAGCTGCGCGTGATCAACCGAGGCGTCAGCGGCGACCGCGTCAAGAACCTGAACGCGCGCTGGGATGCCGACTGCGTCGCCGTCAAACCCGACATTGTTTCCATACTGATTGGGATTAACGACACGTGGCGCGCGTTCGACAGCAACGATCCTACCAGTTCCGCAGCGTACGCGGAAGGTTATCACACGCTCCTCAAGCGGGCGAAACAGGAAACGACTGTGCGGCAGCTCATATTGATGGATCCGTTCGTGCTGCCCGTGCCGGAGGATCGGCGCGCATGGCGGCAGGATCTGGATCCGCGCATCCACATCGTCCGCGACCTCGCGCGGGAATTCAAGGCCATTTACATACCGCTGGACAGCCTGTTCGCGGTTGAAAGCATCAAGCTGGGCTGCGAGGCGCTGGCCGCTGACGGCGTGCATCCCACAGCGGTGGGCCACGCGTTCATAGCGAAACATTGGATGAAGGCCGTATTACATAAAGGGAGAGGAGCAACCTCATGCTGAAAGCCATCAACGCCTGGTCCCTGCCCAACGGTTTATCCCCGCTGGAGCAGCTCAATGCCGCAAAGTCCGCGGGTTTCGAGGCATTTGAACCCGTATTGAACGCGACCGGACCGCTAAGCCTTACGAGCAAAGAGGATGAATTCACATCCTTCCGCAAGGTTGCGGACGATGCGGGCATCATACTGACCAGCCTCGCGACAGGTTTATACTGGCAGTACGCGTTCACCTCGTCCGACCACGCAAACTATGAGAAGGCTGTCGAAATCGCACGCTTCCAGCTGCGTGCAGCGAACTGGCTGGGCGTTTCAGTCATACTGGTCGTCCCCGGCAACAATGTCCCCGATTCCAAAGGCGCGTTAGAACCTTACGATGTAGTCTACAACCGCGCGTTGGAGGCGGTGCGCTCGCTGACACCGCTAGCCGAGGAGCTGAACGTCACCATCGGAATAGAGAATGTATGGAATAATTTCCTTTTAACGCCGCTGGAGATGAAACAATTCGTGGACGCGGCCGGTTCGAAACGCGTCGGCGCATACCTGGACGTAGGCAACATGATCCTATTCGGTTATCCGCAGCAGTGGGTGGACACGCTGGGTTCGAGGATAGCGTGCGTTCACATCAAGGATTTCAAGCGTTCGACGGGGAATTTCGACGGATTCGGCGATTTACTGACGGGCGACGTGGATTTTCCTGCGGTCATGGAGTCGCTGAAGCGAGCGGGTTACGACGGGCCGCTGATCGTCGAGAAGAGCGTATACGCGCGGCATGAAACCGCCAGCGTTCAGAACGCATCCAACGCTATGGACTGGATAATGGGAAGGAAGTAATAATTATGCTGCGTATTGCGTTAGCCGGAGTGGGCGCGATGGGTCGCGGCCATCTGGAACAACTAATCCGCTTGATGAAGGAGGACGCCTCCATCAAGCTGACCGCCCTGTGCGACGTGGATCCCACGCGGTTCGAGGCCAAGACGGGCACGCTGAATATCGAGGGCGTTGGCAAGGATGAGGTCGACTTCTCCCAGTTCCACCTATACGCCGATTTCAACAAGATGCTCGCCGAGGAACCGCTGGATATGGTCGATATCGTGCTGCCGACATACCTGCACGCCTCGCACACCGTCAAGGCGCTAGAAAAAGGTCTGCACGTGTTCTGCGAAAAGCCGATGGCGCTCACGCCGGAATTATGTCAAAGCATGATCGATGCGCAGGCGGCGTCAGGCAAGCTGCTGATGATCGGCCAGTGCCTGCGATTCTGGCCAGCATATGAGAAACTAAAGGCATTCGTGGACAACGGCGAGTTGGGCAAACCCACCTGCGGTTACTACGCCCGGTTCGGCGGCACACCACGCGGTTCGTTCGAGGATTGGTACCTGGATGAGCAGCGTTCCGGCGGTTGCCTGTTGGATCAGCACATCCACGACGTGGACATGGTGAATTGGCTGTTTGGCCTGCCGGAATCGGTATCTACGCGCGGCGTCAGTGTCGGCCTAGGCTCCGGCATCGACGCGCTGGCGACGAATTATCGTTATCCCAATATGACCATCACCGCTGAGGACGACTGGTCGCTGAACGGCAAGGACATGGGTTTCCGCATGCTGTTCCGGCAGAACTTCGAGCGCGGCGCGCTAGTTTTCGAGGATAATGTGCTGACGGTGTACCCCAACGACAAGGATTCGTACAAGCCGGAATTGTCGGAGGACTATGGCTATTATCGCGAGCTGCGCTATTTCATCGACCGAATCAACGACGGCCAACCGATCACGGTTGCGCCGCTGACCAGCACTCGCGATACGATCCGCCTGGCGACGGCGGAACGGCAGTCGGCGCGCAATAACGGCGACTGGACGAAGATTGCATAGAAGGCAGGAAGATTATGGAGCGATTCGCGTGGAAAGCCCGCGTTCTGCCCGGCCAGCTGGACGAGTACATCCGTCGGCACGACGAGATTTGGCCGGAGATGACGGCGCTGCTGAATGAAGCGGGCATTCACAACTATACCATATGGAGTGTCGGCGACGAACTGTTCGGCTACTACGAGTGCGTCAGCGTGGCCGAGGCCGCGCGAATCCAGGGTTCCAGCCCCGTCGTGGATCGCTGGAACGCGTACATGAAGGACGTCATGACGATGGAATTCGACCCGGTAACGGGCAGCCAGTTACAACTGCGTCAGGTATTCCTGCACGGATGAATTGGCGGCTGCGGCATGGCACGGTTACACTGCCCGCGTTCTTTCCGGATGGAACGCGGGCGGTGGTGCGCTGCGTGGATTCAGCGGACCTGGAGGCGGCGCGCGTGCCGGGCATCGTCATCAACACGTACCACCTGATGACGCATCCCGGAATCTCCGTCGTGAAGGCGTTGGGCGGCGCGCATGGGCTGATGGGTTGGAATGGGCCGATCCTGACGGATTCCGGTGGATTCCAAGTATTTTCGTTGATTAAGGAGAACCCTAAGCGCGGCACGGTGCGTCCGGACGGCGTACAATTCAAGCAGGATAACGGCGATACGGTTAAGCTGACGCCGGAGAGTTGTATCCGAATGCAGTTCGCGCTGGGTTCGGACGCGATGATGTGCCTGGATGAGTGCACGGATATGGAGGATTCATACGACGCGTGCGCGCAGTCCGTCGAGCGTACGCTAAAGTGGGCGAAGGCGTGCCGCGCGGAGTATGAGCGTCAATTGGAACAACGGAAGATTGTTAACGATGATCGACCGAAGCTGCTGGGCATCATTCAAGGCGGAGCATTCCCAGAATTGCGCCGCCAATGTGCCGACGGTCTGAAAGCGCTGCGCTTCGACGGCTACGGCTTTGGCGGCTGGCCGCTGGATAAATCTGGTCAATTGGACGAGGCTACATTGCAACTGACGGCCGATCTGATGGATGAAAACTTGCCCAAGTACGCAATGGGCCTGGGTATGCCTGAATCCGTCGTCGCGTGCAGCAAGATGGGCTACAACTTATTCGATTGCGTAGCGCCTACGCGCGAAGCGCGCCATAACCGGCTGTATATATTCAACGAGGATTGGACAACCATTCAGGATGTGGACATGCACGCCGACGGATTCTGCCGACGGCTATACCCGCTGGATGACGAGCACTGGCGCGACCCGCGGCCGCTGTCGAGGGTGTGTGATTGCATCTGCTGCACGCGTTACTCGCGCGCGTACCTAAGCCACCTGTATCGCATCGGCGATCCGCTGGCTTATCGGCTGGGAACGATCCACAATCTACGGTTTTATTCACAGATGATGGAGCGGCTGCGCGATGCCCGATGACGGCGGTTACAAAATTTCAGCGCGCTACGCCGCCGTCGCGCCGGAGTGCGTCGAGCGGATCATAGCCGAGGAGTCGCGCAAATATAAGCGCGCCGCCGAAGTCGACCGCGCCGTTCGCAACCGCTTATACCAGATAACAGGTGCATACTCAAGGCCTGGCGCGGCGCAAAAGGCGTTCGAGCGCACCCTAGCCGACCGCCTGGCTGAACTGGATTCCAATATGGGAGAAGCTGAAACCCTTCGTTGGTGTACAGAATGCCTAGCGGCTCACACATCCACCCGTGAAAGATTGCCGAACATCGTCGATTTTTACTGTTACATCCAAACCATTTGCGCTGGCGCGCGGATTGTCGCGGATTATGGCTGCGGGTTGAACCCATTCGCGCTGCCAATGTGGAAACCAATCGGCTTAACCCGATACATGGCGTATGATGTCGATACGCGCTTAATCCTGCACACCAACGCGCTGTTGTCACGAATGGGCTTACCTGAAGCGGCGCAACCATTCGACCTCGCAGCGCGCACTCCCACCGAACCCGCCGACACCGCGCTCCTGCTGAAGCTGCTGCCCGTGCTGGAGGCGCAGCGTTCCGGGCGCGGCATCGAGGTGCTGAAGGCGATATCGTCACCCATAAAGGTTGTGTCGTTCCCGGTGGTTGGGTTGTCGGGCACCGATCGCGCGCGTCGCATCGACGGCACGGCGGCGCGGTTTGAATACGCCGCGCTGGACGCTGGCTTCGTTATACACGAATCCCGGCGTATAGGTTCAGAAATATTATACGTTATAATAACATGAATTATCTTGCGTACACACCCCGCGCATGGTACAATATATGCGTATTGAATCCGATTCGACCTGGTTCATTCTGATAAAATAAGGAGCGCGTATGGCGGCAGCTCGCCGGGACTATTCCGACACGTATGTGAGATCGTATCCAACCGCGCTGGAACCGCGCCGTCGTGTGAAGCGCGGCCGACGGCATCCCGTGCGAAAGTTTGTGATATGGTTCTTGGCAGCTGCTATGGCTGTATGCTTCCTGGCAGGGTTCGTGGTGAACCGTGCGCTGCAGCCATTCAGCGATAGTTTTTTCGAGGGTGTCTATGTGGACGGCACCGCGCTGGCGGGCATGACCGCGCAGGACGCGTATACATTGATAAACACCCGCGCCCAACAACGCCTGAATCAGTGGTCGCTGACGCTGAATTACGCGGGCATCGAATCGTGGACGCTGACGCCCCAATCGCTAGAGATGCAGGTGGACGCGGCGGAACAGGTCAACCAGGCATACCTGCAAGGGCGTACAGGTTCGCTATATGATCGGCTGCTGAACATATGGGACTTGCGGACTAATCCTTATAATGGATACACAACATTCTACTATAATGAATTCAGCCTGGACGCCCTGCTAAGCCAGGTGAAAGCCAGCATCGACATCGATCCGGTGGACGCGGCGCGCGAACCGGATCCCAACCGCACCCCTCCCTATCGCTACATCGAGGAGCAGACCGGGCTTAGCCTGAATACGGATGCCATTCGGGATGAGCTGCTGGCGCGGATCAACAAGCTGGACGTAGGATCGTTCACGCTAAATCCGGATGTCGTTCAGGCCGCCATCACTAAGGCCGACCTGACCAACGACAGCGCGCGGTTGTCACGTGCCGCGACGCGCATCGCAACGACCAGCACCGCTGAACGCAACGCCAACGTCGCCCTGGGTTGTGAACGGTTCAACGGGCTGGTGGTAAAGCCCGGCCAAACGGTGTCATTCAACGACATCGCCGGCAAGCGTACGCCCGAGAATGGTTATATGGAAGCGTTGGAAATCCAGTACGGCCAGTACGTGATGGGCGTGGGCGGCGGGATATGCCAAGTTTCATCAACATTATATAACGCTGTCATCGAGGCGGGATTGGAGGTCGTCGACAGGACGGCGCACGCGCTGCCTGTGGCTTATCTGGACCCAGGCAGGGACGCGACGGTCGCGGATCGCGGCACAGACTTCGTATTCAAGAATAATACAGACAGGAACATAACCATATCCGCGCATGTGGAAAAGATCAACAAGGTGGATCACTGCGTATTCGAGATATTCGGTCATCCAAATTCGCAAGGCTATACGTACACATTCGTGTCTGAGATTGTCGAAAAGATTCCCGTCCCCGAGCCGAAAATGGTGCCCGACAAGAAGGGCGAATACGTCACATACACCAACCAATCCAAGCAGACTTCCAAAGGTGCGGTAGGATATGTGGCGAATACGTTCAGGATCACACAGTTGAACGGCAAGGAGATCGCGCGGGATTTCATCACGCAGGATACGTATAAGGCGCAGCCGCCGACCATCTACGTCGGCGTGACGCCACGTAATTAATAATAACTACAAAGGAGATACCATTATGGCTGGCAATCAACTCAAACATTTTTTCACGGAGAAAGGCCCCAAAGCCGTCGGGCCGTACTGCACCGCGGTCGTGGCGGGCGACACCGTTTACTGCTCCGGCATGCTCGGATTGGTTCCAGAGACGGGCAAACTGGCCGATGGCGGCGTCGAGGGACAGGCGGCACAGGCGTTCACAAACCTGCAGCTCGTCGTCGGCGAATTAGGCTTTACAATCGGCGACGCGGCCAAGGTCGTTCTGTACCTGACCGACATGAACGACTTCGCCGCAGTCAACGCGCTGTACAAGCAAGCCTTCGGGCCGGATTATCCCGCGCGCACGTGCGTGGCCGTGGCCGCGCTGCCCATGGGCGCGAAGGTCGAGGTTGACGTTACACTAGTAAAACCCACAGTGCCGACATCGTTTGACTTATAATCTGTGAGGTATAACCAAAATGAGCAAGCGTAAGATAGGGATAATGGCCGACTGTTTCCGCGTCGACATCCGCGACGGTATCAAGAAGGCCGCGCAGTTGGGCGCGGACGGCGTGCAGTTGAACGTCGGGCAAAGGGGCGCGGTGCTGGAACGCTGGACGCCCGCATACCGCCAAGAGATACGGCGGATATTGTCGGATAACGGACTGGCGCTGTCGGCGATGTGCGGCGATTTAGGCGGGCACGGATTCGCGCTGCCGAACGACAACGAGTGGAAAGTGCCGGAGACAGGTCGTATGTTCGCCTTAACGCGCGAACTGGGCGGCGACGTGTTGACCAGTCATATTGGAGTAGTGCCGCAGGATGAATCGAACCCGCGCTTCAATATTATGCAGGATGCCATGGGCAAACTGGGCGAGCTGGCGAAGGCCGAAGCCTGCCGCGTCGCGATCGAGACAGGGCCGGAACCGCCCGAGACGCTAAAGCGTTTCCTGGATGGTCTGCCCGATTCCGTTGGCGTGAATTACGATCCGGCTAACCTGCGGATGGTCTGCGGCATCGATCCGGTACCGGGCGTGGCGCTGCTGGCTGGCAGGATTTACCATACGCATACCAAGGACGGCAAGCTCCTCAAATTCGTCGGGCCGGAAAAGGTATACGGATTCTTCGCGGATGGCGGCATTGAGGATCTGCGGATGGAGGAGTGCTTCGCCGAGACGCCGCTGGGCGAGGGCGAGGTGGATCTGCCGGGATGGTTCGCCGCGCTGGACGCCATCGGTTACGCGGGCTACTTCACGATCGAACGCGAGGTCGGCGCCGATCCTGCGGTGGATATCGCGGCGGCAGTTCAGTTCATCAAGAACCATTGATAATTACGGAAAGCAAACCCCACTGGCTGCGGGCGGTGGGGTTTGCGTTCCCAGCTTCACCCCCGCAGCGGCAACGATAACGTGAACGCCGAACCCTCGCCGGGCTTCGACTTCACGTGTAACTGCCCGCCGTGCTGTTGCACGATGATCCTGGCGATCGACAGCCCCAGCCCGTGGCCGCTGGTGGCCTGGTTATTCCGCGCAGGATCCGCGCGATAGAATCTGTCGAATATGCGCGGCAAATCCTGTTTGCTGATGCCCATCCCCGTATCCCGCACCGTAATCGAACAGACCGGTTTCCCCGAGCGTTCGGTATGTTCCGTCACGTGGCACGACAGCGACACATATCCTCCCTTTGGCGTGTACTTCACCGCGTTATCGACGAATATACGCAGTGCCTGCTTGATCGCCGCGCGATCCGCCACCAGCACGCAATCCTCCAGCCCGCCCGTCTCGATGTGGTGATCCCTGGCGATCAGCGACGTTTCTCGGACGGTCTCCTGGATCAGCTCCACCGGGGAGAATGGCTCCGGGTTCAGCTTCAGCGTACCCTTGTCATGGCGCGCGATGTACAGCAGGTTTTCGACCAGCTCCTTCATCGAGCGCGTTTCGGATTGGATCGCCGTGATCGCCTCGTCGCGCACGTCCGGCGCGTCCTTGCCCCATCGCGCGAGCAGGTCTGCGTAACCCTGCAGCACCGCGATCGGCGTCCTCAACTCATGCGACGCATCCGACACGAACTGTTTCTGACGGTTATACGCCGATTCGATCCGGTCCAGCATGCCGTTGACCATCATCGCCAGATTCCGCAATTCGTTTTGAGTGCCAGCAACGTTTATGCGCATAGATAGATTCTGCTCTGATAACTGTTCTGCGGTATTGGCTATATGTGTGATCGGCGCGAGCAGCCGCGCGCTGATGCCCTGACCGTCGCGGAGCACCGCCAGCGCCGCCACCAACCAGTACACCGCCAGCGCGAATCCGCACCATATCAGCGCCGCGACCGCCTGGCCGATATCCATCACTATCCGAAACCCATCCTGGGTATAGGCCACGCTCAAATTCGGCAGCGCTAAGCGTCCAATCCCATTTCCCCTTACCGCCGCCGGATAACTCTCAAGGCTCCAGCCCTCTATCGTAACCAGCGGTTGTGCTGCAGAATCCTCGGCATCAACGCCATCTTCCCGATATTCCACCTGAACATATGGCGAATATGAACCCACCGCATCCATATCATACCGCTCGATGGCCTGGCGCGCCGCCGTAAACCCGCCGTAATATGTCGGCCAATACATCCAGCCGACGACGATGGTTATCAGCGTCGCGGCCAGGAACATCCGGCCCATCAGCAGCGCGATATGCCCCATCGCGATGCGCAGCTTTATCGAGAATCGGAACGAACCCGCAACCCGCGCCGTTACATTGTGAACATGCGCGCTGACGCCGTTGAATACCATCTCCGGCGTGGGTTTAGCGCCGTCCGGCGGCCTGATCGGATCGATCCATTCCTCCGGAGGCGTAACCGCCGCTGGATTCCGATGCCGTTTCGACTCTTTGCGCGCGGCTTTCTGGGCAGCTTTATAAGCCTTCCGGCTAGAATGCCCGGATCGCACTGATCGTTTTGACGGATTATCCCGCGCCGCGTCGATACTCTTGCTCACTTCATTACACCACCGATGCTCCACACTTCATCCCAATGAGGTATCCCGCTCAAACCTGAACATATACCCCACCCCGCGGATAGTGTGGATATACCGATCGCCGCTTACAGAATCGATCTTGTTCCTCAAGTACCGCACGTACACATCCACGACGTTGTTATCCCCATCATAGGAATATCCCCACACATTTTCCAGCAGGAAGTCGCGCGTCAGCGCCTCGTCCGCGTGGCGCATCAGACACAACAGCAGGTCGTATTCCTTCTTAGTCAGCGTCAGCGGCTGGCCGTCCAGCGTGGCCTCATGGCTTCGAGGGGTCAAAGTGAGGCCGCCGCTGGCCAGCGTCTCCTCGGAGGCGGTCTTGCCGCGTTCCTTGCGTGCGGTCATAACCCGCAGCCGCGCCAATACTTCTTCAATGGCAAAGGGTTTCGTCATATAATCATCTGCGCCCATATCCAACCCCATCACCTTGTCGGATATGTCGTCTTTGGCGGTGAGCATGAGGATCGGCAGCCGTGAACCCTTCTCCTGCTGTCGAATCCTGCGGCACACTTCGATGCCCGACAGTCCTGGCAGCATCAGGTCCAGTATCATGATGTCCGGCTTCCAATCCGTGGCCTGGGTCAAACCCATCCGGCCGTCGCCCACCGCCTTAACTTGATAACCTTCATGGGTTAACTCTAATTCCAAGAACCTTGCAATCTTCGCCTCGTCCTCGACGACCAATACTTTAGGCATACGAACCTCCGCATTGAATCAAAGCCAATTCTAATCCACCGTAAACTCCCCGCCCTCGCCGGAATTATTATCGTCGTGCCGATCCGTATTGTCAAATCCCTTGCGAATGTTCTCCGATATATTGTTTATGGTGCTATGCACGTTCTCCACGGCATGGCTGGCAAAATCCGCCACGTCCTGCTGGCTGAAGCTGCGCGGCATCCGCTTCATCCCAATGTGGCAGCCGAACAGCAGAATCAGCACCACGCCGATGATCGTAATGTGCGGCGCGAATAACAGCAGCACGATATAGCATATCACGGGCAGGTTCATGATCATATCCCCGTCGCGGGTAACCTGGAGGTTGTTGTGAAACAGCATCTTAACCACCCTTTCAAAATGGTTGCGGTGTCTGCGCGGCGGCAGGGCCTGGTCGGTGCCGAAGCCAACGCGCGAGTGCGGCGCATACTGCCGGAAAGCGGGCCCGCAATTCGCGAACTGCGGCGCGGCAGGGCGGATGCGGTTCGCGCGCTCCAATTCAATCAACACGCGCGTGAGATCGCCGTCGAAGCGTTCGAGCATGGAGAGCGCTTCCTCATAGCTGATGTCCGCCTTCGAGCGGAGGTATTCGACCTTATCCAATGTCTCCTTGGTCTCATGGCTGATATCCATCATGCGTACCATCCTTCCTTAATCAACGTTATTGTGATCAACGATATTTTCGATCGGTTATTCGTTTGTCCCGACATGATTAGTATACTCCGCAGCGCCTCGTTCCGCTTGGGAGAATGGAAATAGTATAATGAGAATGCGGTGAGAAAATAAAGATAATTATAAAAGTGAAAATCAAAATGAAACCCCAACGCTCGAATACGTTGGGGTTTGCTCTCCGTTGCGCGTTACTTATCGCTCTCCAGCAATTCGACCAGCACCTTGAGTGAATCATTCATGTTGACGTAGGCGTAACGGCCGTCGCCGCTGCCGTACTCCCCGGCCTGTTCCAGCTTGCCGCCGAAGGCCTCGCACGCTGCGACGGCGTCCTTCATGCCCTTGACCGCGAAGGCCAGGTGGTGCGGGCCTTCGCCGTGCTCGTTCAGGTAGTTGCGCCAGGTGGATGGCGCTTCGTTCGGCTCGATCAACTCCAGCTGCAGACCGGGTCCAACGTCGAAGAAGCACAGCTTTGCGGTGGCTTCCGGCGCGGGCTGGCCATTGAATGTCGTCTGCGTTACCGCGTAATCCCCGCAGCCCACGGTCGGCGGCGGCGTCACGCCTAGGAATTGCGCCCATTTCGCCTTCGTCACCTCGATGTCCTTTACGATGAACCCCACCTGCGTTACCAGTTTGGTCTTTACCACTCCATTGGTATCGTTCATAATGATGATCCTCCCTTAACTGCTTGCGCTCTTATAATGTTTCAGCCCCAGCCGCCAGAACCACAGCGCGAACGCCGTGAATATTATAACAATACTCACGCCCTGTATCAACCCGCCCGGCGTCAGCGCGCCCGTGATAAGCTGGGTCGGCACGGTGGACATCACGCCATACGGTAGTATGAAGTAGAATAGGAGCTTCAGCGCGCCTTTGTAGAATATGCCGGGGGTCTTGAAGTTCAGGTTGAGCATCTCGCCCTCGAGCCTATCGGCGGCGGTCGTGGATATGAAGAAGAACGGCAGCGTGCGCAGGATCACTTCCATATCATACCATAATAGTGTCATTAACAGCACTAATATGGTATAACCTATGGCCGTGGCCAGGCTGACTGCCACGCCGGATACGCCGACCCCGTAGGCGATGATCAGCGCGCTTAGGATCAGCAGCGGCGAGCCGCCTAGATCCACGCGTTCAAACGACAGGCGGAGCAGTGCGTTGCCTGGCTTGGTCAGGTATAGATCCAGCCCGCCCTCGCGAATCAGCCCGGGTATCTGGATCACGCCGAAGAAGTAGATCGTCATGTTCAAAGCGTTGATCATCGAGAACGTGCCTATGAATATCAGCATCTGCCCGCGCGACCAGCCGCCGATCGAGTCAACCGCTCCATATATCGCCTGGAATACCAACAGCTGCATGATGAACAGCATCGAGTCGGCGAAGAACGCCTCGAAGAAACTGAACCGAAACATCATCGTCCGGGTGATATGCAGCCGGATTAGGTGGGCTATGAAGCGCAGGTTGCGGCGTAGGCCGTGGAGTTTGCCCTCGTTCATAACCCGACCCCCTCGTGACTTGCGCGAAGGTGGTTGTAGAGGAAGCGTCCGATGAGTAGGGCAGGTACCATCCAGATTATTATGATTATCAAACCGCGCATACCTTGCGCGGCGTCCAAGCGTCCCGTCAGCAGCATCGACGGAGTATACGTGACGTAGGGGAATGGCAGCCAGGCCAACCCATCCTGCGCCCAACCGGGCAGCAGCGTCAGCGGGATCATCGATCCGGTGCAGAATGACACGATGTTGCCCCACATGTGAGCGCCTACATCCTGCAGTTTTAGCGAGAGTATCCCCACTATGAAGTAGAACGCGATCATGAACGTCAACCCTGCTGGAATCATAACCAACGCGCATACTGCTGCGCCAATATCTGGCAACGCCAATCCGAACGGCGAGAACATCAGCGCCGAAACCGCCGCGGCCAACAGCGTGAACAGCGCGTAATACACGCTGGCCCCGATCGTGGACGCCAGGAAATGCAGCTGCGGATGGATCGGTATAACCATGAACTTCGTAAATGTTCCGCCGCGCACGCGTGCCGCGATCTCAAAGCCGACCTCCTGCGACAGATCCAGCGAGGTGAGGAACGAGGATACGACATAATACGACAGCATGGCGGGGTACGTAAACCCCGCGACCGTCTCCCGGCTCGTGAATACCACGCCCCACAGTATCCACGCAAACAGCACGCGGCTGATCACCGCGACCGCGTTCATTATAACGTCAAAACGATATGTAATTTGAATCTTGAACGTGATCCTCGCGACGGCTAGCATCTGCGCGAGTGTGGATGGCGCAGCTCGTTCGCTCATAGCCGCGCCTCCCTTGCCTCGCCTATCTTAAGCATCTCGCCCGCGTAAATGCGCTCCACCACGCTGCCGATATCCTCCTCCTCGATGGAGATGTCGGCCAGCGAGTAACCGCGCGTCAGCTCCGACAGCACGATGGGCGCGCGTTCCTTGGGCAGCATGAATGACAGGCGATGGGCGTCGCGTTCCAGGAGCGTAGCATCCGTGGGCAGCGTGAAGTCCGTTTCGTTATTAAATCGAACCGTTATTTTTCTATGAGTTTGATATGCTTCAAACAACGCCTCGGTGTCGCCGTCATACAGCTTCTGCCCGCCGTTGATCACGACGCTCCGGGGACACAGACTGCGCACATCCTCCATATAGTGTGAAGTCAATAGAATTGTCGTATGCTTGGTTTGGTTGACTTCCTTGAGGAATTGGCGTATCTGGCGCTGGGCGGCCGCGTCCAAGCCGATCGTCGGCTCATCCAGGAATAACACGGCGGGATCGTGCAGCAGCGCGACGATCAGCTCCATCTTCATCCGCTCGCCCAGTGAGAGCGTTCGCACCTGCACATCCAGCAACGGCTTGACGTCGAATAATTCGACAAAATATCCGACGTTGCGCAGGTATTCGGCCTGGGGTATGGCGTACAGCGTCTGGAATAACTGGAGCGTGTCGGCCGTTGTCAGCTCAAAGAACAGCTGGCTCTTCTGCCCCATCACGACGGCGTACTGGCGTTTTAACTCATTCTGCAATCGGTTCGGATAGAAGCCCAGCACGTCGATCTCGCCGCCGGACGGCGCGATGATCCCCGTCAGCATCTTGACTAGCGTGGTCTTGCCTGCGCCGTTCGGCCCAATCAGTCCGACAAACTCGCCGCGCCCAATGTCCAGGTTGAAGTCAACCACGGCATGTTTCTCAACATACTTACGGTTGAATAACGACTTGAGGCTTCCGCGAAGCCCCGCTTCCTTCTCGAAACGCCTATATGTTTTGCGCAAATCGCACGTGTGGATTACGTGTTCAGCCATTTGGAATGCTCTCCAATCATTATGGTGGAATAAGTCAAGATAAGCTATGAAGGCGGGTTTGTCAAGCGGCCGTGTCCCCACCTGCTCGGCATACAAGCACTTATCATTCCCAACACCATACTCTACAGCAGCGATGAATCCTACAGAAAAGGAGAAACTTATCTGTATGAGTGAAGATTTCGCGTTTTTGTATATGGATAATATGGATAGAGTATCGGAACCCTGCGGGCCGCCCTGTGATTGTCCGCGTGGGCCAGTCGGTCCTACGGGCTGCACCGGACGCGTGGGCATCATGGGGCCGAGGGGCGAAAAGGGTGATCCTGGCGTGGGCGATCAAGGCCCCGTCGGGCCGATGGGTGCGGCGGGTGCGACTGGGCCGCGCGGCAGCCGTGGTCTGCCTGGACCCATGGGGCCTGCGGGTCCAGCGGGCCCGGTTGGCCCGATAGGCCCCGCTGGGCCTGCTGGGCCTGTCGGACCCCAAGGCGATCCCGGCGAACGCGGTCCGGCGGGCGATGTTGGGCAGCCAGGCCCAGTCGGCCCTCGGGGGATAAAGGGTCCCGTCGGCGCGGTAGGTGATGTGGGCATGACAGGCCCTGTTGGCCCGATCGGGGATACGGGTACGACAGGCCCGCCAGGTCCGCGCGGTTCATGCACGAACTGCTCCCAGATGACTAAGCTGTGGGAGGCGGTGTATCTCACATTCCAATATGCGCAAGCGTTCGACACCATCCATTTCAATCAAGACGCTTGGCGCTGGCCCACGGACTTTGGATTCGTGTGTCCGGATTATCGGTATGATCCAGGCGGAGCGCAGCAGTATCGCCCGACGTCATGTACCTAAAGTTTTGTTAATGAGGTAGCGGATTATGGATAATGAATTATCATGCAAAGGCGCTGCCGAGAACGCGCCGCCATTAGCATTAGAGCCATGCCAGCCGCCGTGCCCGATTCCGCGCGGCCCCATAGGCCCGGCGGGATGCAGGGGCCCGCTGGGTCCGCGCGGGCCGCGCGGCGAGAAGGGCGACGACGGGGATGGCTGCACAGGCCCAGTCGGTCCGGCCGGGCCGCGCGGCGCTACTGGGCCGATAGGCGTGGGCGGCGATGAAGGCCCACCAGGCCCGGCCGGGCCGCGAGGCCCGCGAGGCCCAGCCGGGCCGCAGGGGGATCCGGGGCCTCAAGGCCCGAAGGGGCTGAAGGGCGAGGACGGCGAACCGGGCAACTACGGCGGGGTGGGTATACGAGGCCCGCAAGGCCCCGTAGGCCCGAGAGGCCCGCAAGGCCCGCGCGGTTTTACGGGACCCGAAGGTCCGCAAGGGCCTAATGGCGGTGTAGGTCCGGCAGGTCCTCCCGGCAACTGCGTGAATTGTCCTGATATAGAGCAGCTGTGGGAGGCCATCTACCACACGTTCAGATATCTGCGAATTTTGTCGGGGTTTACATCCGACGTGCCGTACTATCAATGGCCGCCTGCGTTATATGGCTTCGAATGCCCGGGCCGCTTGTTCGACGGCTTCGGTACGCCGTCTGCCAACACGTCGGCATGCTGAAGGAGGGGCAACATGAATCTGACAGAGATGCTAGACATCTATTACCACCTGAACCTGCCTACTATGCCGCCCGCCTTCACCAATACCTGCACATGCCCGCCGCAGCCCGGTCTGGAGGGTAATCGCGGCTGTGCCGGGCCGATGGGGGCCACAGGCCCGAAGGGTGTCAAGGGTGATTTTGACATCGGGCCTATTGGGGATACGGGGCCGACAGGCCCGATGGGCCCTCAAGGGCCACAAGGCCCTGCCGGTTGGCCAGGACCGACTGGCATCGTAACAGGCCCTGCAGGTCCGGCAGGACCAAAGGGTCCGCGAGGCCCGGCTGGCCCGCGAGGGCCGCAGGGCGTGCAAGGCCCGCAAGGCTTACCAGGCGGATCGGGGAACCCTGGGCCGGCCGGAGAGCAAGGCCTGCCAGGGGATCAAGGCGCTCGAGGCCCCAGAGGCGATCGCGGCGGCGTAGGTCCGCCAGGCTATGCGGAGCCAGGCCCGACAGGTCCTAACGGCGACTGCAACGACGCCGAGTGCGAGGCGCTATTTGATAAGCTGTGGGAGGCTGTGTACCACTCGTTCAGGTACGCGCAGGATATCCAACGCGGCCTGTTTAACGAAGGCCTGCTTGGTCCTGGTAATGACATACCTTGGACGTGGCCATGGGAGCTGGGGGGATTCCCGTGCCCGGATTACACATACAGCACGGGTCGGCCCCTGCCCATCGTCCAATCCCCCAACATCAACCCCGACCCGCTGTTGTATCCCAATTGCTACTGGTTCGGGCCCGTCAACCATGGGCCGTAAATGTATAATTATTAGTTATAAGCGCGGGCATGGTTGTGCCCGCGCTTTGGTTTTACTTGGATTCTACATTAATTCTTTTCGACACGTTTCGCCACTACGACGAATCGTCCGTCGCGCAGGGTATACTCGCAGGTGGAGAGCGTAAGCAATTGCTCACCGTAATGCGCTGTAATGCCAGTGTCATACATTGCCAGCGCCTTGACCTGCTCGATGTATGCGTCGAACTCGGCTTCATCGGCGGCGAATACCATCTGGGTATATTGGAATGCATCCTGGGCAGTGGCCGACACCTTGAATGCCGCGATCACCTCGTACGTGCGCGACTCGTAGAGGGTGTCAAAGATTATGGTCTTATGTTCGTTATAGAAACCCATCGTGCGGTACGACTCCAGCTTGGCGAACATGGTGCCATCCTTCATGTGATGACCATGAATAATTATGTTATCACAATCATCGACAGCGCTGTTGGCTTGGGCGAACGGCACGCCGGCTTTCTTTTTGACTTTATCAAAGTTATGATCCAGGTAATACTCTGGCTCTTCCGGCGTCTGCATGATCGGATAATCGATCTTCGTGCCGGGGATGGTCAGCCAGCCGATCATGTCCGAGTTTCGCTCGTACAGCGCCTGGTATTTTTGCAGAATGGCGCGAGGGGTCGGTGCCGGCGTGGGTTTGGGTGTTGGAGTGGGTGAAGGCGTTGGGGTTGGCGATGGAGTGGGAGTAGGCGTCGGGCTGGGCGATGGAGTGGGAGTAGGACTAGGTGAAGATGAAGGCGCGGCCTGGGTGACTACGGCCACGGCCGGAGCCGCCGCAGCCGCGGGTTGTGGGATGACGATCATGATGTGGGTTGATTTGGATTCCTCCGGGTTTAGTGGGGATTCGGATGGAATGGCCGCGTTATCCCGCAGCTCGGATAATTCGTCAAACAACGCTGAGCTTTCAGCGCTGTCGGTATAGTAGCGGACGAGCATGAATACGCTCACGGCCAGCGCAAACGCGCAGACCGCCATGCCGATCCGGGTAAAGGTACTGCTTTTCATTGTGACACCTCGCCATAATAGTGTTATTCTGCCGAGCATTTGCTCAAATAATATTTCCACAAAAAAATGGAGTGTCCTGCAGGAATCCGCAAACTGATGGAGAATATTTCCAGTGCAGCAAAAACAAACCGGGGTAACCGGAGCTACGAAGGAGGGTTGTTAATGATACATAACCTACGGCGCGCGTGCCTATGGATCCTTTGCCTTATGATGTGTCTGACCATGATGGGGGTCTCCATTCCCGTGATGGCGGATGGCGTCGGTACTGATGACGATCTGGCGTCTATTGCGGCGTCCAGCAATGCGGCTGTTCAGACGCCAGCTTTGCGGTCTGTAACCTTACCGCAGGCCACGGCCGCTGAAAAGGCCAAAGTATTTATCATGCCCTTGCCGTTGAGAGACGACAAAAACCAGAACAACTGGGGACACCCCGCGTTCAGCCTCATGAACGGCTGGACATCCGGCGAGACCAACTCATTTGCGGCGAAGGCGCTGGGTTCATACGGCGGCCCGGTGGTGTATTGCATCGAGCCTGGCATTCACCTGTACACGAATGATGAACTGGAATACGACGAATCGTTCTGGGATAATTATCCATCCGACAAGAACGACGTCATCGATGCCGAAACCATCAAGGTCTTTATCGGCAGGATACTGTTATACGGATACAACGGCAACAACAGCACCAGCTGGGATTCCGCGAAGGCCGCCGACCGCAGCGTGATCGGCGAGGAGATTGCCACTCAACTGCTGATCTGGGAGACGATCGTGGGCGAGCGCAGTGAAGGTTTCCAGAAGTACGAGCCGTCCGCGTACGAGGTGGATCTGATGCTGGACATGATCAGCCCGGACCATCCGTGTTACACGGAGATAATGGAACACTACAACCGCATCGTGGACGCGGTTCAGGCGCATTCGGTGGATAAACTGCCCAGCTTCGCGGAAGCCAGCGCATCGGACGCGCCAGTGTATACGCTCACCTGGAATGGAAGCGAATACGAAGTGATCATCGAGGATGAGAACTTCGTGGCGGATCGTCTGAACTACAAGTGGGATATCGAGGGCCTGAACATCGAGACGACCGACCGATCGATCAAGCTGACCAGTGTTGAGCCGATCACCGAGCAGATATTGGTGACGGTATCTCGCGAGGCTAATTCCCGCAGGGGTGTCGTGGTCTGGGGCAAGCCGATCGTGAGCGACGATCCGAAGGATCAGCGGCAGAAGGTTACATTCGCGCAGGGCTATGAAGCGGATGAGTTAATCGGATACTTCAAGCTGGAAACCGAGCTGGATAAGGTCGAGCTGGGCAAGCTGCGCATAATTAAGACTACCGACAAAGATGGTCCGGTGGAAGGATTCTCGTTCCGCGTGACTGGGCCGCTCGAATACGACAAGGTATTCGTGACGTCCAAAACGGGCGAGATCATCATTGACGATCTGGCGGTCGGCGAATACACGGTACACGAAATCCGCGACAACGCATCGATGAACTACATCATCCCGGCGGACAAGATCGCCTCGGTAGAAGGCGGGCTGGTGGCCACAGTCGAGATGCACAACGCTGCGTACGAGCACATCACGGCGGACGGCGACATGCCGGGGCTGTGGATCGCTATCGGGCTGATATCACTGGCGGGTATTGCGGTGCTGTTCGCGAGGTCGCGTCGGCAGCATAACTAACTGGGATTAAGTTACGGGGTTACGGTTCAATCAAGGGTTTGTTGTAACTAAGGTTACAACAAACCCTGTTTCCATTTTTGGTGTTAGCATTAGGTCTGTCAAGGTCGGGTAGTATTTTTCACTGCCGGGCGGACACGGCAGTAAAAAATCTCCACCCTACCCTTGACAGACGCGGGTTGGTGCCGCAGGTTTGAGGAACCCCGGGTTAAACCTGCGCGCTGATGGTGGGCGCCATATCTGCCGCGGCGTCGGGCAGATTTTGCAAATCTTCCAACTGTTTGAAACCTAGGGTTTCGGCGTCGCGGGAGACTTCCAGCGATGTGCCCAGCTTCAGGCGGCCGGCCAGTAGCTCCTCGCTGAGCGCGTCCTCGACCATACGCTGGATCGTGCGGCGCAATGGCCGCGCGCCAAACGCCGGATCGTAGCCCTGTTCGCACAGTAGTTCAACAGCTTCGTCGGTGAATGTGAGCGCTACGCCGCGCTCCTTCAGCCGCTCGGCCACCTGCTTGAGCATCAGGTGCGCGATCTGGCGGATGTGATCCTGATCCAGCGCGTGGAACACGATCATCTCATCCAGCCGATTCAGGAATTCGGGGCGGAAGAACCGCTTCACTTCAGCCGTGACGCTGGTTTTCATGCTCTCATAATCGGCCGCGCCGCCGCTGTCGCCAAAGCCCATGCGCTTCGCGCTGGCTATCTCGTGCGCGCCGATGTTGCTTGTCATAACGACCACTGTATTCTGGAAACTGACCACGCGGCCCTTCGAGTCGGTGAGTCGGCCATCCTCCAGAATCTGCAGGAGGATGTTGAACACATCCTGATGGGCTTTCTCCACCTCATCCAGTAGTATGACGCAATACGGCTTGCGGCGTACGGCCTCCGTCAGCTGCCCGCCTTCGTCATGGCCGATATAGCCCGGCGGTGAACCGATCATGCGCGAAACCGTGTGTTTCTCCATATATTCGGACATATCCAGTCGAACGAGCGAGCTTTCATCGCCAAATAACGACGCGCCCAGCGCGCGGCACAGCTCCGTCTTACCCACGCCCGTCGGTCCCAGGAATAGGAACGATCCGATGGGCCGCTTGGGATCCTTCAGTCCGGCCCTGGCGCGGCGAATCGCACGCGAGACCGCCGTGACCGCCTCATCCTGACTGATCAGGCGGGTGTGCAGCTCATCCTCGAGACGGAGCAGGCGCGAGGATTCATCCTCGGTCAGGCGCGCTACGGGAATCCCAGTCCAGGATGCGACGATCTGGGCGATTTCCTCCTCGCCAACCTCCTCAGTTCCTGATTCGATGCCGTGCTCCCACTGATCCTGACGCGCGTCCATCTCCATGCGCAGGTACTTCTCGCTGTCGCGCAGCTTTGCTGCGCCTTCGAAGTCCTGGTGGGATATGGCCTCCTGCTTCTCCTTTTCCAGGTTCTCGATCTTGGCTTCAAGCTCCTTCAGATCAGGCGGCGGCGTGAAGGATTTGATGCGCACGCGGGATGCCGCCTCATCCATCAGGTCGATGGCCTTATCGGGTAAGAACCTATCTGAAATATAACGATCGGCCAGATTGACCGCAGCCTTGACTGCCTCGTCCGTGATGCGCACCTTGTGATGCGCCTCGTACTTATCGCGCAAGCCGAATATAATCTTGACCGCCTCGTCCTTGGTCGGTTCGCCAACCATCACGGGTTGGAACCGGCGCTCCAATGCGGCGTCCTTCTCGATATGCTTGCGGTATTCGTCTATCGTCGTGGCTCCAACGCACTGGATTTCGCCGCGCGCCAGAGCGGGCTTAATCATGTTGGACGCATCCAGCGCGCCCTCTGCATTGCCCGCGCCGATGAGCGTGTGCATCTCGTCTATGAATAGGATCACATTGCCGGCCTTCTTTATGTCAGCCAACGCGTTCTTGAATCGTTCCTCAAACTCGCCGCGGTACTTGCTCCCGGCGATCATGGACGCTATATCCAGCGAGACCAGCCGCTTCCCGCGCAGTAGGTGCGGTATTGATCCGTTCACGATCCGCTGGGCTAGCCCCTCCACGATGGCGGATTTGCCAACGCCCGGCTCGCCGATGAGTACGGGGTTATTCTTAGTGCGGCGGATGAGGATTTGGACGATGCGCTCGATCTCGGTGGTGCGGCCGACGACGGGATCCAATTCATCCCGTTCGGCAGCGCGGGTTAGGTCTCGGGAGAACGCGTCCAGCGCGGGCGTGGGTATGGATTGAATATCGCCGCCGGATTCGCCGCGCAGTGAACGTTCCAACGCCGCGCGCGCTGCGCCAATATCCATGCCCAGCGCTTGTAGTATGCGCGCCGCAACGCCCTCACCTTCCCTAAGCATCGCCAGCCACAGATGTTCCGTACCCACGAAGGCGTGACCCAACTGCCGCGCCTCCATGACGCTGACCTCGAGTATCTTCTTGGTGCGCGGCGTGTAGCTCATCTGGCCGGGGATACTGCCTTCACCGCTGCCGACTAGCTTCTGGGCCGTGGCCATGGCCGTATCATATTTGATGCCGCCCAGCAGTTTGTGCATAGGGCCGCCTTGCTCGCTTAATAAACCGAGTAACAGGTGCTCGGTGCCGACATAATTGTGGTTCATTTTCTGCGCCGATTCTTGCGCCATGCTTAGGCAGCGCTGAGCGCGCTCCGTGAACTTGCCTGCGAATGATGATGGCATAGTCAGTCACTCCTCCTGCGGTGAGATAAGGGGAACATCGTTACGGTTGGGTTGCGGTTGAGTTGCGTTTGGATTACGGTTGGAATATGGTTTGAACCAGCGATGCGCGGCGCACGTCGCGCTGTTCGTCGGACAGCGTCTCCCCGGCCGATAGTTGAAGGCTGGCGGGCTGGGCCGACACCAGCAGCCGATCCAAGGCTGACAGCTGAAGCGGGATCAGCTTCATACACGCGCCCAGGCGCAGGCACGACCACCGCTGCATGAATTCCTTCGCGCTTATCTTGCGCGCGCGTTCCATCACACCTTGAGCGCGCATCAGGCGATCCTCCAGAGCTATTCGGTCGCCCGCATGCAAGGCTACGCGAACCTTGCGCTCCCAATCCAGCATCTGGCTGGCCGCCGACTGCATGTCGTCGATTATCTCCTGCTCCGTGCGGCCTAGGGTTACTTGATTGGATAATTGGTAAAGGTCGCCCAAAGCCTCGGTGCCTTCCCCATACAAACCGCGCAAAGTTAAGCCTAATTTCGACACGGCTTGCGTAACCTTGCCCATCTCGCCCGACCAGGTCAGCGCGGGCAGGTGGAGCATGGTCGAGGCGCGCATGCCCGTGCCGGTATTCGTGGGGCACGCGGTCAGATACCCAAACTCCTCATCATATGCAACGGCCAGCTTTTCCGTGATCCATTGATCGGCCTCAAACGCGATCCTGGCGGCCTCGTTCAGGTTGAATTCATTGACGAACGCTTGTACGCGCAGATGATCCTCCTCGTTGATCATGACGGATAACATCTTGGAGGGCAGGTCTGCGTTCGGGTCGAAGCGGTCGTCCGTCAGTTCATACTCGGACAGCAGGACGGCGGTGCGCTCGGGCGCGCGCAGCAGGTCGCGGCTTATCAAATGACGCTCGACCATCGTCTGACGCTGGAGCGAGGTCAGCGCGTCCATCCTTAGCAGACGCAGGCCGTGCGGCGCGAAGGTCTCCGCCGCTCGGCGGATACTCTCCTGGGCCTTCTCCGGGTCGAGGAAGCCGGGGAATGGCAGGTCGGCGTGGTTGCGCGCCAGCCTGACGCGGCTAGTCAATACGACGTCGCTCTCGGGCGACATGCCCTCGAAGGGGTTCAACTGTTGGTTTCCCTGGGAATTCTTTGAATCAGCCATGCCTATCGCCCTCCTGTGCGGGAGTCATCGCTCGCAATTCGTCGCGGATCTGGGCCGCCAGCTCGAAGTCCTCGTCGGCGACAGCGCGATCCATCTCGCGCTTGAGCGACTCCATACGGCGGCGGACGTGGGATTCCTCCTCGGTGCGGGAGGGAGCGCGGCCCGTGTGCTGGGCCTTGCCGTGGATGCGGTTTAGCAAGGGTGTCAGCTGGCTCCTGAATGATTCGTAGCACTTGGGGCAGCCGAGCATGCCCGTTTTCTGGAATTCATCGTAGGTCTGGCCGCACGTGTCGCAGCGGATGGTCGGATGCTCGTCGGTATGGACGGCCGCGCCTTGGAGCAGGTTGAGCAACAGCGTGCTCATACCGGCCATGGTCAGCGCCTGCTTATGTTTTTGGCAGCAAGCTGCGCACAGGTGCTGCTCGGTTTTTTCACCGCCCGCGATGGTGGTCAGGTGTACGGTAGCCGGCTGTTGGTGACAGTTTTCACACAGCATATATGATTAAGCCTCCTTTTGGTGCAGCGCAATCTGCAGCAACATTTCCCGCAGAACGCTGGCACGGAGCGTATCCTTTAGCGTTATGGGCAGGTTGATCGCGCGCGCGGATGTCGCGGCTTGCATGAGCGCGGCCTCCTGCGCGGTGACGATGCCTTGCTCGGCAAGCTGGGCAACCACGATGGCGGAATCCTGCGCGGATACGGCGGCACCGATCCGCTGGTTGATCAAGAAGAGCAGGTAGTCGGCCTTCGTCTTGCGCATCCGCTGGATCCTGACGAAGCCCCCGCCGCCGCGCCGCGACTCGATCACGTAACCCCTATCCGGTGTGAATCGTGTCGAAAGCACATACGTTATCTGGCTGGGCG
>BNUH01000024.1 GCA_025997215.1 Clostridia bacterium | reverse complement strand
GGCGACCTCTTTGAAATAATCCACGCTGCTGTGTAAGAATTCAGAGAACAGCACCGTCGTGTCGGTGATCAGCGGCAGCGACACGCGTGCGTATTCAGTGGCTTCGGGGTGGATTATCAACCCCATCAACATCATCACAATGATTGGCCCGATCGAACAGAGCGCGACGATGCCGAAGCTGTCGCTCGTGGATTCATTGTCCGAGCGGACCGACGCGACGCCCGCGCCCATCGCCAGCATGAATGGCACGGTGATGGCCCCGGTTGTAACCCCGCCCGCATCGAACGACGCGGACAGGAAGTTGGCCGGGACAAAGAATGACAGAATTATCAACGCCGCGTAGCAGATCAGCAGCAGCATCCGCAGCGACACCCGATGGACCATACGCCACATCGCGATGGCCATGAATATGCTGACACCTAGGGCGACTACTATGATCAGCGTCCAATTGGAAACCGCCTGGAACTTTTCGGCCAGTACGGTTAGATCGGGTTCCGCGATAGTTACGATGAAACCTACGAGGAACGCTACGCCCATGAGTAAGGGCAGATTCCGGCGCTTAGTCACGTAAGCGCCGATGCGTTCGCCCATGAGGGTCATGGCCATGTCCGCGCCGAGGGTAAAGAATCCCAGGCCGACGATCAGCAGACCAGCCCCGACAAGGAACAGCAGCATGGCATCCAGCCGCAGCGGTACGAAAAAAAAGCACAGCGCACATACCACGGCAGTGATCGGCAGCACAGAACGCAGGGACTCCTGGATCTTATCACGAAGCGCTCGGCTCATTAGTCACCTGCCCCTTTTGTAGGAATCGTAGGAGATTAGCGGAATTAGTGGAACGTTCCGCCGCTGCCCCAGTGATCATGTTCCATAATGTTTACGAATATATCCCCAACTGGCACGCCCATCAGCGTAGACGCGGCCGGGACAAACACCTCGACGAACTTGCGCTTCGAATCCTGCGGTGCGGCGGTGTACAGATGCACGGCGATAAACGCGCACGGCTTTTCGGTTCCGCCGAACGTCATGTACTGCGCATCGGCAATACTTACCATCAAATGCGCCTCGGATTTGGTCGGGATGATGCTGATTAAACGCCCTGCCTCGGATTTTAGTTTCGACTTCGCGGGAATAGTGAGCGTCTGGTTGGTCGTGATTGAAATGAATGGCATGGTCTGTCCTCCTTTTGCATTGAAGGCAATTATTACACACTCATTAATTCAACATGGACGCGCCAATTCCTTCTACATTAATCAGAAAATAATGCCGCATTATTAGTACAATCCACCGCATACCTTCGTTTGGGACAATCAGCGGGAGGATTAGTATGAAGCGGCAATCATTATTAACCCAGACCGTATTGCTGACATCGACGAATGTCGTCGTACGCGCGATAGGATTTGGCATGCGCATATGGCTCTCTCGAACGCTGGGCGCGGAATCGGTAGGGATAATGGAGCTGGCCAGCTCCGCGCACATGCTGTGGCTCGCGCCTGTAACCAGCGGCCTGCCCATGGCCGTGTCGCGGTACACCGCCCAAGCCTCCGCCGCCGGAGACGAACTGCGCATGCGCCAGACGCTGGCGGCGGGAAAGAAGCTGGCGCGGATAATAGCATGGCCGATGCTGGCCGCGATGCTCATACTTTCGCCATGGATCGCCAGAATACTCGGAGATTCGCGGACGCTGCCAACACTGCTCATGTATCTGCCGTGCTTACCGATTCTTGCGATGTCCGCCGTTTACAACGGTTATTGCTACGGTTCGGGGAATACGGCCGTTCCAGCCGCTACGGAATTGGTCGAACAGGTTACGCGATTCGCGGTATGTGTTGTCGTATTGGCTGCGATTCCTGCGATGCACGCCGCTTATTCGGCGGCGGTGCCGGCGTTCGGCGTGGCCATTGGCGAAGGGTTAGGGTTGCTGATTGCCGTGCTGATGCTGCGGCCGTCGCTGCCCGAACGCTCTATCAAGATTCCCGATGGGTTAATGAAAAAGTTATGGCGTTTGGCGTTCCCGATGACGTGCATGCGGGTCAGCAATACCTTGATGCGCACGGTCAACGCGGCGCTGATCCCCATGCGGCTGCGCGTTTCCGGGCTTTCGGCGGCTGAAGCGACTGCTAAGCTGGGCATGTACTACGGCATGGCCATGTCGCTGATCATGCTGCCAGCCGTGTTCACAGGCGCGCTGGCGATGGTTTCAGCGCCGGCCATTACCGCGCGCGAGAATGATCCCACCGCGATGCGGCGCTTACTGCTGCGTGTGATGGGTCCGGCGGTGCTCGTCTCGCTGGCGTCGATGGTTGTGCTGTGGCTGGGCGCGCCGTTCTGCGCGCGAGTGTTGTACCGTCAGTCCGAGCTGGAATCGTTATTGAGAATACTCAGCCCGTGTGTATTACTTATGGGTATACAACAGGTAATCAGCGGGCTAATGGCCGGACTGGGTCAGCAGCGGCAGGCGTTATACGCGTCACTGACGGGCAGCCTCATAACCGTTGGACTGAATTTTGTATTGGCCGCGCGGCCTGAGCTGCGGCTCACCGGGGTAGCCATCGCAACGCAGGCAGGATTGATAATCCAGCTGTTGATGAGTGCGCGCGCATTAAAGATGGCCATGGGGCGGGTGACGCTGCGGGCTAATGCGGCGATGGCTTAACGCTTTGTTGTCCCAGTCGCGGTGAACGCCGCCTTCTCTTCACCCGCGCGGAATACCTCGAATGTGAAACGTTCGCCCAGCCTTGCCAGACGCCCGGTAATGTTTTCACCGGGCATTATCTCCGACGAGTACCACACGTCCAGCGTCGAGATGCCCGACGGCGAACCCATCGCTACTGACAACCAGTGGATATAACGCGCGTTGTTGACATGTCCATTCTCATCTATGTCGATCTCGCCGGGCGTATATGCCCACGGTTCATCCGGCGCGTCCAGCCGTTCAAATGGGATAGGCCTGAACCATTGCTTCACCTGGGCATCGATGTGACGCTGTTCAATCAGTTCGTTGCGAACCCGTTTGCGCGTGGCGCGATCCATCAGCGTCCAGTAACCCACGTGCGACGCGACGGGCTTTCCATCCGCAGCCGTGACAACCGTGCTGCGCTGATACATGCCGTGCGCGGTCATCGTGGGTACGGAGGCCAGCGTCAGACGGTCGCCTGCCCTGACAGTCGCGGTCCATTCGGTGTGAGCGCCGTATAATATCCATAAGGTTGAGTTGGGCAGATCCGTTTCATGGCCGCAGCGGATCGCCTCGCAGTGCTCGCTCGCAATCCATTGGAATAATGGGAACCACGCGTCCAGCCGCGCACAGCCGTCCGCGCCGCAGGATTCTGCTGGAATAACCGTTTCAAGTGAATACCATTTATCGTCCATAGTATTTTTGATGTCCATGCTATTTCAATGCCTTTCGCAGGAATTGCCCCGTATAACTATCCTCAATCTTACATAATTCCTCGGGCGTGCCGCTGGCCACAATCTGCCCGCCGCCCGTGCCGCCCTCGGGCCCCATGTCGATGCAATAGTCCGCGCACTTGATGACGTCCAGGTTATGCTCGATGACCACCACCGAGTTGCCCTGGTCGGTCAGCCGCTGCAGCACGTCGATCAGCCGCGCCACGTCCGCGACATGCAGCCCGGTCGTCGGCTCGTCCAGCACATAAATGGTGCGGCCCGTGGCCTTGCGGCTCAATTCCGTCGCCAGCTTGACCCGCTGAGCCTCGCCGCCTGACAGCGTCGTCGAGGGCTGGCCCAGCTTGATATAACCCAGCCCGACGTCATACAGCGTGCGCATCACCTGCATAACTGTCCTATGGTGCTCAAAGAATTCCAGCGCATCCTCGACCGTCATATCCAGCACATCGAATATACTTTTATCCCTATACTTGACTTCTAACGTTTCACGGTTATAACGTTTGCCCTTGCACACCTCGCACGGCACGTATATATCCGGCAGGAAGTGCATCTCGATCTTGAGTATCCCGTCGCCGCCGCACGCCTCGCAACGCCCGCCCTTCACATTGAATGAGAAGCGATTCTCCTTATATCCGCGCGCTTTGGCCTCGTTCGTCGCGGCGAATACCCGGCGGATTTGGTCGAATACGCCCGTATACGTCGCCGGGTTGGAACGCGGCGTCCGTCCGATCGGTGATTGGTCTATACTGATTATTTTATCCAACTGTTCTAATCCATCTATACCGCCGTGCGGACCGGGGCGCGACTTGGCTCGGTTCAGGTCGCGGGCCAGCGCTTTGTATAATATTTCATTTACCAGCGAGGATTTGCCGCTGCCTGATACGCCCGTCACGCACGTGAATACCCCCAGCGGGATACGAGCGTCCATGCCCGTAAGGTTGTTCGCGCGGGCGGATTTTATGGTGAGATAACCGCTGGGCTTGCGGCGTTTCTGGGGTATGGCGATGGACTTCTTGCCGCTGAGGTATAGGCCTGTCAGCGAATTGGGGTTTTGCATAATCTCATCGACGGTGCCCTGCGCGATGACGCAGCCGCCGTGGATGCCCGCGCCAGGGCCAATGTCGACGATGTGGTCGGCGGCGAACATAGTCTCCTCGTCGTGCTCGACGACGATCAATGAATTCCCCAAGTCGCGCAAACCCTTCAGCGCGTGTAACAGTTTCTCATTATCACGTTGATGAAGGCCAATGGATGGCTCATCCAATATATATAATACCCCAACCAAACTGGAGCCTATCTGTGTTGCCAGTCGAATCCGCTGCGCCTCGCCGCCCGACAGCGAACCCGCCGCGCGCGAGAGCGTCAGGTATGACAGGCCTACGTTCGCCAGGAATCCCAGCCGCGATTTTATTTCTTTCAGTATAAGCTCCGCTATCATCATGTGCTGTTCGCTCAACCGCAGTTTGTCGAAGAATTCACGCGCATCGACGACGGAATCATCCGACACAGCCGAGATGGAGCGGCCGCCAACCGTCACTGCGAGCGTCTCTGGTTTGAGACGCCTACCGCCGCAGTCCGGGCAAGGCAGGTCGAGCATCAGCTGTTCGAGCGCATCCTTCATGCCCTCGGATTGGGTTTCGCGGTAACGGCGTTCCAAGTTGTTGACGATGCCCTCAAACGGCGCCATGTACGAGCCGCCGCCATTCTCACGCTGATAGGTGATCTTCACCTTCTCGCCGTTGGTGCCGTACAGCAGCAGGTTTATGGCGGATTCCGGCAGGTCGCGCACGGGTATATCCGTTGAGAATCCATACTGCTTGGCCAGCGCATCTATATAAATGGCCGCGATGCTGTCCTCGTCCTTGGCGTTGTTCCAGCCGCTGACGGATATCGCCCCTTGGCGTAACGTGAGCGACTTGTCCTTGAGCACCGCGTCCGGATCGACGCGGCGCAGCATGCCCAGCCCTGTGCACGTGGGGCACGCCCCGAACGGGCTGTTGAACGAGAACATCCGAGGCGTCAAATCCTCAATGCTGACGCCGCACTCGGGGCAGGCGTAATTCTGCGAGTATAACGTTTCGCCCAGTTCGGCAGCATCCACCGATACCAAACCATTGGCCAGCTTCAGCGCGCTCTCGAGCGAATCCGTCAGGCGTGAGTTGATGCCGGGTTTATTTATGATCCTATCTATAACGACATCTATAAAATGATTCTTCTGCTTATCCAACGACGGCACATCGTCCGTCTCATATAACTCCCCATCGATGCGTACCCGAACGTAACCCTCCTTGCGCAAGTCCTCGAACATCTTGACGTGCTCGCCCTTGCGCTTCCTAACTATTGGCGCGAATATGGTCAGACGCGCGCCCTCGGGCAGCGACATGATCTGATCCACCATCTGATCCACCGACTGCTGTGCGATCTCACGGCCGCACTTGTGGCAGTGTGGTATGCCTACGCGCGCATACAGCAGTCTCAAGTAATCATTGATTTCTGTAACCGTGCCAACCGTGGAGCGCGGATTGCGGCTTGTCGTTTTTTGATCGATGGATATGGCGGGCGATAGGCCTTCGATGCCGTCCACGTCCGGCTTCTCCATCTGGCCCAGGAATTGGCGCGCGTACGCCGACAGCGATTCGACATAACGCCGCTGGCCTTCCGCGTAGATGGTGTCGAACGCCAGCGAGGATTTGCCGCTGCCGGATAGTCCCGTGAACACGACCAGCTTATTGCGCGGGATCGTGATGTTGATATTCTTGAGGTTATGCTCGCGCGCGCCGCGGACGGTCAGGGCGTCTATCAAGGGTGGCCTCCTTAATTATCAGCGCGACTTTAATTCTTCACGCATGCATCGTATCTCGGCAGCTTCCTGACTGCCATAACACTCGATTATCTGCTTATTGTTATTTATAGTAACAATATCACTACCAGGACTTACAGTAACAACCTGATACGCGTCCATAAGCCGGTTATGAAGCACCACGTATTGGTCAGATTTCGTAGTGTTTTCATATATTGTCTCCCAATGATCTGCCATGTAGAAAATACCTCCTTAATTATGAACGTCGCGACGTTTTCCGCGAGCGCTCTTTGTGAAACTTTTGCTTCGCGGTCATCTGTGGTTTCTCGGCGGGCTGCTGGCCGCGCAGACGAAGGAGTTCGTCGCGCAGTTTGGCGGCCTTCTCGAAGTCCAGCTCGGCTGCGGCTTGGAGCATCTGATCCTCCAGCTTGGCCGCGAGCATCCTCTTTTCCTCGGGATCGAGGTCGGCGGGCGCGGAAGCCACCGCTTCGCTGGTGATTTCCAGCAGCGCGCGCACCGCCGTTTGGATGGATTCGGGCGTGATGCTGTGGGCTTCATTGTAGGCCTGCTGCAGCGCGCGGCGGCGGTTGGTTTCGTTGATGGCCTTGGACATACTATCCGTCAGTGAGTCGGCGTATAGGATTACGCGGCCCTCGACGTTGCGCGCGGCGCGGCCTATCGTTTGGATCAACGAGGTTTCGGAGCGGAGGAAGCCTTCCTTGTCCGCGTCCAGGATGGCCACGAGCGCCACTTCCGGCAGGTCCAGGCCTTCGCGGAGCAGATTAATACCCACCAGCACGTCAAACTCGCCCAGCCGCAGGTCGCGGAGGATTTTCGTGCGCTCCAGCGTCTCGATGTCGGAATGCAGGTAGCGCACGCGGATGCGCATCTCTTCAAAATAAACGGTCAAACTCTCGGCCATCCGCTTGGTTAATGTTGTAACCAGCACGCGCTGGCCGCGCTCGGCGATTGTGCGGCATTCGCCCAGCAGATCATCCACCTGGCCCTGCGCCGGTCTAATGATTACTAGAGGATCGATCAGTCCGGTTGGACGTATGATCTGTTCGACAATATTCCCCGCGCGTTCTAACTCATACTGGGAAGGCGTCGCGCTGACATAGACCGTTTGGCCGATGCGCTCCGCGAATTCCGCGAACCTCAGCGGCCTATTGTCAAACGCCGAGGGCAAGCGGAATCCATAATCCACGAGCGCAGTCTTTCTCGCGCGGTCGCCGTTGAACATGGCGCGCACCTGCGGCACCGTAACGTGCGATTCGTCTATGAATACCATGAAATCCTTAGGGAAATAGTCCATCAGCGTGAACGGCGGGTCACCCGGCGAGCGTCCGTCAAAGTAGCGCGAATAATTCTCTATACCATTGCAGTATCCGATCTCGCGTAACATTTCTAAATCATAATGGGTGCGCTGTTCCAGCCGCTGCGCCTCCAACAAACGGTTATCGTCACGGAATTCGACGACACGTTTGGCCAAATCCTGCTCGATTTCGTTCAGCGCGGCGTCAACGGATTCGCGGGAATTCGCGTAGTGGGAGTTTGGGAACACCATCGCGTGCTGCAGCGTGCGCAGCATCTTGCCCGTGGTTATCTCGATCTCGCTAATCCGGTCGATCTCCTCGCCAAAGAACTCTATCCGCAGCGCCTTCTCGCGCTCGGATGCCGGAATCACTTCAACTGTATCTCCGCGCACGCGGAATGTGCCGCGCTCGAACGCTATGTCGTTGCGCGTGAACTGGATCTCCACCATTTGCCGCAGCAGATTATCCCGGCCGATCGGCATGCCGGGTCGGAGCGATAGCGCCAGGCCTTCATACTCGCTCGGATCGCCCATCGAATAGATGCACGATACGGATGAGACTATAATCACATCCCGCCGTTCGCGCAGTGCCGCCGTCGCGCTGTGGCGGAGGCGTTCTATCTCCTCATTGATCGACGCGTCCTTCTCGATATAGGTGTCGGATGAAGCTATGTAAGCCTCGGGCTGGTAGTAATCATAATAGCTGACAAAATATTCCACAGCGTTTTCTGGAAAGAATGACTTAAACTCGGCGCACAGCTGTGCGGCCAGCGTCTTATTGTGCGCTATAACCAACGCCGGACGCTGCGCGCGCTCGATTACGCTGGCCATGGTGAACGTCTTGCCCGAGCCTGTCACGCCCAGCAATACTTGATCCCGCTTGGCCTCGGCCAGTCCCGCCACAAGCGAATCGATGGCCTGGGGCTGGTCGCCGCGCGGCGTGTACGGCGCGACGAGCTTGAATTTATTGTCGTAAAGCGTGGTCGACGCCTCCTTATTCTGGCGAATTTTCCGCGTGCAACGACGATTATATCATACATTCCGGCAAAGTAAAACCCTGGCGCGGACGTCAGGGTTAGTTGAGCGGCTGGTATTTGCTGTCAGTTTATAGGAAGCGTGTGGAGTTTGATTGCGTATTACGCCTCGGAGGAGCCCTTTTCGCGCGGGATTTGTTAGGTGAACCTACAGCCTTACGCACGGGCGTCATCATTATACCATATAACGAAACCGCGCTGAACATCAGCGACGGCAGTATAGTCAGGCAGATTGTCGGCGCGAAGTTGCGGTATGGTGCCGTGAATATGGCCAGCACGTAGCACAACGTAGTCAGCACGGCCAGAGGCTTGTTTGGCCTATTAGATTGGTGCCAAGCGAATACGTTAAGCGTAAAGCCAACGCACAGCGCGATGATGAATAGCCGCAGTTCTGCCCAAGCGGAACCTTGGGTAACGCCCATCAGCTCGACATGATTATCCATGAGGAACTGGGCCAACGCCTCCGTGCTCTGCAGGTTTTGGCGGATGCCCGACTCGATTGCCGCGCCGAACACGAGCGTACGTATTAACGCGACAGCGATCAGTATTAGACTAAAGAATAGCAACGCAAACCGCTGGCGTCTGCGTCGAGGCTTCGCACGCTGAACAGGATCACGCGGACGGAGCGCCGCTGATGTGGATGCGGTGCGATTCAGACGTTGTTGATTAGGCATATGTGGATTGGGTTGAGCAGCCGAAACGCCGCGCGCTACGCCGTTCGCGTAAGGTGTTGGGTAATGCTGCGGCGATGTTACACGCGCTGCGGACGTCGAAGCCCTCGCTGTGGATTCGCTGATCGAAGAAGCCCCGCCGTAAGCCGGATACTCTTCGCCTGTGGCGGTGCGCAAACCTTGCCCGCTGTTGGGTATTGCGGAACCCACGGGCACGGCTGAAGCCTGGCGCATCCGCGCCGTCTCCGCGTCATACGCGTTCAGCTGGGCCTGGCGTTCGACAGCGCGGCGCGCGGCCTCGAGCTTCTGCGCCTCTTGAGCGGCCTCTTCAGCGCGGCCAAACCGTATAAAGGGGGCCTCAAACTGCCCGTCTCTCATCGATAACGCCGAGCGCGCGGTATTCGCCTCGCGCGAGGCGTTTGTGCCCGGGCGTTGGCTCCTGCCTTGGGCGTTCATCACGTCCACCCCCATGCCATTGCATATATAACTATCGAATCAGGCTCCACAACCCCAAACCCCCTCAGGGCTGTTCACCCGACTTCGCTTGTGTCTATTTCGGCATCTCCCAGGAATTCCCTGCAAACTCCCAATATTTAGCAGAATCGTCATGAATTTTCGCGCTCTCGTCATCGTTCGCCATGGATTCGACTAATGTTTCATGTATTTCTGTGATTTTCGTGAGTATCGGTGGAGTTCTGCAGTTCTTTAGAAGATGGATTCGCCTTAGATTCACGCCGTTGTTGAATTCTGCGGTAATAAATGATTCCTCCTAGCCCGATCAACGCGGTGACACCCAGGACGATGCCAGCGGTTTTCCACCTGCTGCCGCTGATCGCGCTGCCGCCCCAGGCCGAGGCGAACATGGCGGGGCTGCGCGCGAGCATGCTAAGGCCCAGGAATTGCCATATACCGATCGGTGTGAGCGCGGCCGCGTATGTGAACAGATCCTTTGGCATGCCGGGTATAAAGAACAGCAGGAATATCAGCGAATCCAGACGTTTATGGTTCTGAAACAAAGGCAGGTTGTATATCGACTCCTTGTCGAAAAATAATTCGACAAACCGCATGCCGTACCGCTTGACCAGCGCGAATACGACAGCCTGGCCCAACCCGATGCCGGCCATCACCAGCATTACGCCCCACCATGTGCCGAACGCCATACCCGCTGCGATCTGGATCGGCTCGCCCGGGATGAACGCCAGCACGACCTGCACGGCGGCAATGCCCAGCATGGCCCACTTTGCGGCGGCGCCGTGGCCCTGTGCCCACGCGCGGAACTGCGCCGGATCCGTAACCCAGCGGATCAGCGGCGCGCCGATCGCGACCGCGCCGACTGCCAACAGCAGCAGGATCGCCGCCAAACCTATAATGGCGATGCGCCTGCGCCTTTTTTCGCCAGGATCTGCGGCGGGTTTAACCTTCGGCAGCCGCCGGACTTTCGCATCCTCTTCCATCGATTCCCAGTATAACCAAAATAATGAAAATTTTCAAGCAGTAACGTGACTTATTCGTATTAATTTTCTTGTGCTAATTTTTATCCGCCGCTAAAAAGCCTCTTGTAATTTCCATTTTTCGTGGTATACTAGCAATGATGTGTGGATTGGTGTGGAGCGGAGCGGTTAGAATCCGCTCTATTTTGTTGTGACACACCGTCGGTTGTAACCAACTGGGAGGGCTTTGGCTATCAAGTCTAATCCGTCTAGGCGCGCTACTCAATCGGCGGATTCGCCGAGCAAGGGATCGGCCCGCAAGTCCAGCGGCGGGTCCGTGGTTCAAGGATTGCTGCCGCGCCTCACAGCGCTGGCGGACGGAATGGGCGACGTGATAGTTGACGCCGCTTTTGTTCGCGAACCGCACGGACAGGTGCTCCGCATCACGATCGACAGACCCGGGCAACCGGGAGGGGTTACGCTGTCGGATTGCGAGGCGTTCCACCGCGCGCTGATTCCGCTCGTGGAGTCGGTCGAGTACGACACGCTGGAGGTAGAATCCCCCGGCGCGGATAGGCCTATTCAGACGGACGAGGAATTCGCTAAGGCCGTCAATACCGATATAGAGATAAACCTGTATAAAGCCGAACAAGGTGCCAAGCATTGGCGCGGCGTGCTGCTATCATTCGACAAGGATGCCGTCACGCTGCTTACACCGCAGGTCGAGCGCACTTTGCAGCGCCGATCCATCGCCATTGCAAGGCCCTGGGTCTCGCTGGATGAAATAAATACACAGGATAATGATTTCTGATTGGGGGGATTGAATATGAATGGTGAAGTGATAGAAGCGATCCGCGCTTTAGCGCGTGAAAAGGGTATCGCCAAGGAAGTGCTGTTCAACGCCATCGAGGAGGCGCTCAAGTCCGCGTACAAGCGAAACTTCAAGCGCAACACGGCCAACGCGCAGAATGTCCGCGTGGCGATCGACCGCGATAACGGTGCTGTGACGGTGTATGCGCGCAAGATAGTCGTCGAATCCGTGATGGACGACAGCCAGGAGATCAGCATCGAGGACGCCCGCAGGATCCAACCGGGCTATGAACCGGGGGATATTGTTGAAATAGAGATTACGCCCCGCGATTTCGGCCGCGTCGCGGCGCAGACCGCGAAACAGGTCATAGTCCAGCGCATCCGCGAGGCCGAGCGCGGCAACGAGTACCAATCCGTGGCCGAGAAGGAGAACGAGGTTCTCACCGCCATCCTCGACCGTCAGGATGGCCGCACATTCTACGTGGCCATCGGCGCCACCGAGGGCGTGCTGGAGCCGACTCAGCAGATACCGGGCGAGACTTACAGGGTCGGCGCGCGTATGAAGGTATACGTGCTGGACGTCATCAAGACGTCCAAAGGCCCGCAGGTCAAGGTCTCGCGCACCCATCCATGGCTTATCAAGCGGCTGTTTGAGATGGAGGTGCCCGAGATCCAGAGCGGCGCTGTGCAGATTAAGTCGATTGCGCGCGAAGCGGGCGTCCGGACCAAGATCGCCGTGCACGCCACGGATGCCACGATCGATCCGGTAGGCGCCTGCGTTGGACCGCGCGGACTCCGGGTGGAAAATGTCATAACGGAGTTGTACAATGAGAAGGTCGACATCATCAAGTGGTCCAGCGATCCGGCGGAATTCATCGCCAACGCACTGAATCCGGCCAGGGCGCTGAACGTTTTCATATCCGAGGCCGAGAAAGCCTGCCGCGTGGTCGTGCCCGACTCCCAGCTGTCGCTGGCCATCGGCAAGGAGGGCCTAAACGCCCGGCTTGCCGCGCGGCTGACGGGCTGGCGCATAGACATCAAGAGCCAATCCCAGGCCGAGGCGCTGATGTCGGGCGAGACGCAGGCCGACGAGGATGAGGGCGAGGTCGATGAGGATCAGCAGAATGAACTCGCAGCCGCGTATGCCGCAGCCGGGATATACGGGGCGCAAAGGCCGTAGGAGGAACCGCGTTGCCAGCACAGAAAGGCCTTAAGCCGCGCAAGATACCCATGCGGATGTGCGTAGGCTGCCGCGAGATGAAGCCTAAGAAGGAACTGGTCCGCGTGGTCAGATCCCCGCTGGGCGCCATCTCACTGGATCGGATCGGCAAGATGCCCGGCCGCGGCGCATATGTCTGCCGAGACGCCGCGTGCCTGACCCGCGCTCAAAAGCAGCGCCAGCTGGAGCGCGCGCTGGAGACGGCCATCGACGAATCCGTATATGAGTCGCTCCGAAAGGCCCTGGCCGATGGCTGATCCGGGCGGGATCGGCGGCGTGACGGGTCTGCTGGGCCTGGCGACACGGGCACGGCAGGTATCCAGCGGCGAAGAAGGCGCGCTGCTATTGATCCGCAAGGGGAATGCGGCGCTGGCGCTGATGGATCAATCCACCGGGCCGAATACCAGCAAGCGCCTGACCGACGCGTGCAGGTTCCACAAGGTGATGCTGGCCTGGCTGCCGGAAGGCGCGCTGGGCAAGGCGATAGGTCAACCAGGCCGCATGGTCGCGGCCGTGCGCAAAGGATCGCTGGCGGATTCGATCAGCGAGGCGATAAAAGGGTCGGCTTTGGAATACCTTAATCCTATAACTGTTATGGCGGAATGATTGCGGGGGTGCGAGCGCACAATGGCAAAACTCAAGGTTCAGGAAACGGCGAAGGAACTTAGCACGACAGCGGGCGTATTGCTGGAGAGTGTGGTGCGGATACGGAAATCAGCATCCGAGACCTTGCAGTACCTCAAACGCATCGAGGCGGGGTTCCTCAAACTTGAGGAGAAGCGCAGGGAAGATGCGCGCTTAGAAGCGCATCGGCAACTGCTGGAGAAGCAGAAAACCGCCTGGATTATGCCCGATCCCGACGACGCGGCGCTGATGGCCGAGACCGAAGGGGCCGAGGGCATCGCCGATGCCTTTGGAGTGCGGGCGGATTCCGTGGCGGTTGAACCCGCTGCGCCTAGCGTTCGGGCGGCCGAGGCCGCGCCTGACGCGGCGGCGAAACTTGCCGAAGCATCTCCGCAAGAAACCGCGAAACCCGCCGTGTTGGGCGAATCAGCCACAGCTAAGGCTGCAGCTGTCTCCGCTCCGGATCAGGCGGCGGTTGGATCAACCCAGGCCGCCAAGCCTGCCGCTCTCGCGGATTCATCCGGCGTTCCACCGAAAGCCGAGGCAGTTGCGGGCCAGCCGGCCCGTGCCGCCGCGACAGGCCAGCCGGGTCAAAGCGCTGCGGGTCAAGCCGCCGCCGCTCCCGGTCAGCCAGGGCAGCCGGGTCAGGGCAAGTCGCGCCGACAGCGCGAACGCGAACGCGCCGCTGCCCGCGCCGCCGAAGCCGCCGCCCAAGCCACCATCTCTGAGCCGGTGCGCAGGGGTCAGTTCATCACGCGCGCCGCGCCGCAAACCGCGCCAATGCCGGGTTCGGCGGGAGCGATTAAGCCCGCCGCCTCAACAGGCGTTAGCGGTGCGACTGCCGCAGGTGGAGTCGGTGGTGCTAGCGGAATTGGAACGCCGGGTGTTCCGGGGCAGCCGCCCGCATTGCGTCCGGGTATCCAAGCGCCGCCGCGTCCGGGGATTACACCGCCGCCAGTCGGCGCGAACGGGTTAAGACCGGGGATTCAACCCGGTTCACCGCAGGCACAGCGGATTACGCCCATTGCCAGACCGTATGGGAATCCTCCGCCAGGCGCCGTAGCCCCAGGCCTTCGTCCGATGGCCGGAGGCGCACCGTTGCCAGGGCCAAGGCCGTATGGTCAGCCGCCACCCAGACCCGTCGGGAGTTCGGGCGCGATTCAGGCCAGGCCGTATGGCCAGCCACCACCCAGACCGGGCATGCAGGGCGCACCGGGAGCGCGGCCTTTCGGGGCGGGCGTTGGCGGCGCGGCGGGCGGATTCCGTCCAGGCGCACCGAGACCGGGCGGCGTTGGAGCCGGGGTTGGTCGGCCGCCGATGGCGGGTGGAGCGGGACGCAGCGGCTTCGGCCGCAAGGGTCCCGAATTGACGCCTACTGTCGAAAAAGAGCGCGTATCCAATTACGATCCCAACAAGAAGTTGTATCAGCGCCAGCATGACCCGGAGCGCATAGCGCGCAACCGCAAACAGTTAGCCCGCGACGTCGGTTCGCCCATGCAGGACGACGATGTGATGCGCGGCGGCCGTCGGCGCAAGCGCGACATGTCCGCCCAGCAGATGATGGATCCGATCCGCATCGAGAAGGCGTACATGACGGCTGAAACGATTACGGTCAAGGACTTGACCGAACGCATCGGCAAATCCGCTGGCGAGATCATGAAGAAGTTGATGCTGCTGGGCACCATGGCCACGATCAACCAGGAGCTGGACTTCGACACGGCGCAGCTGGTCTGCTCCGAGTTCGGCGTAGAGCTGGAGATGAAGCTGAACAAGACCGCCGAGGACGCGCTGTCGGACGAGGACTTCGACGACACCGACGACCTGCTGATCGAACGCCCGCCGGTTGTTACCATCATGGGCCACGTCGATCACGGCAAGACGACACTGCTCGACTATATCCGCAACACTCATGTGGCAGCGGGCGAGGCGGGCGGCATCACCCAGCACATCGGTGCGTACACGGTCGAGGCCCAGGGTAGGCAGATCACATTCCTTGATACGCCGGGCCATGAGGCGTTCACGGCCATGCGAGCGCGCGGCGCTCAGGCGACGGACATCGCGATACTGGTTATCGCGGCGACGGACGGCGTGATGCCGCAGACTATCGAGGCCATCAGCCACGCCAAGGCCGCCGAGGTGCCGATCATCGTAGCCATTACCATGATCGATCGACTGCCTCATGCGGCGGACCGTACAAAGAATCTTGACAGGATTCGGCAGGAGTTGACAAACCGTGGACTGCAGCCCGAGGAATGGGGCGGCGACACGATCATGACGCCCGTATCAGGCGTCACGGGCGAGAACGTCGATACACTGCTCGAAATGATATTACTCCAGGCCGATGTGCTGCAGCTGCGCGCGAATCCGAAGCGCCTCGCTCGCGGCGTGATCATCGAAGCCCGGCTCGACAAGGGCCGCGGCCCGGTGGCTACCGCTCTGGTACAGAATGGTACGCTGCGAGTTGGGGATACGGTGGTTGCGGGCACATCATATGGTAGAGTGCGCGCGATGATGAACGACCGAGGCGAACGCGTTGACGAGGTTGGGCCGTCCATGCCGGTTGAGATAATCGGATTTGGCGAGGTGCCGGACGCGGGCGACGAGATCAGCGCGGTCGAGGACGCGAGCCTGAGCCGCTTGGTCGCCGAGGAACGCAAGAACCGCGTGCGGACGGCGTTGGTCAAGAGTTCATCCGCGAAGGTGTCGCTCGACGACCTGTTCACCCAGATTTCAGAGGGGCAGGTCAAGGATCTCAACCTCATCGTCAAGGCCGACGTGCAAGGTTCGGTCGAGGCTGTCAAGCAATCGCTGGAGCGGCTATCGATGGATGAGGTGCGGGTGCGCGTGATCCACGGCGGGGTCGGGGCGATTACAGAAAACGACGTCATGCTGGCCACAACCGCCAACGCGATTATCATCGGATTTGGCGTGCGGCCTGACAGCGGCTCGGCTGATCTGGCTAAGCGCGAAGGCATCGATATACGGTTGTATCGTATCATTTATGAGGCTATAAACGACGTTGAGAAGGCTATGAAGGGCCTACTCTCGCCGCAGTTCAAGGAAGTCTCGCTGGGCAAGGCGCAGGTGCGCATGACGTTCAAGGTGACGGGCGTGGGCACAATCGCCGGGTGTTATGTCGTGGAGGGCAAGATCGTCCGCAGTTCAAGCGTACGGCTGATCCGCGACCATGTCACCGTATTCGAAGGGAAGATTTCCTCCCTGAAACATCTGAAAGACGATGTTCGTGAGATTGCACAGGGCTTCGAGTGCGGCGTTGGGCTGGAACGGTTCAACGACGTCAAGGAAGGCGACGAGATCGAATGCTACACGAACGAGGAGATTGTGCGCTGATTGGGATAATGCACAACCGTTGCGCTTGAAGTTTGTGAAAACTGACGGTTGTATTCTGGGTTGGGATGTGTTATACTGCGGCTAACGACGTAGGTAATAGTGGGGAGGCGAGGGGTTTGGCGTACGCGCGGACGGACCGGATCAGTGAGGAACTGCGCCGCGAACTGGATCGGATCATACGGGATGAACTGCGCGACGCGCGGGTCTCCGGGACATACAGCCTCACCCACGCCGATGTGACGCGCGACCTGCGCTATGCGCGCGTTCGCTTCAGCGTGCTGGAGGCGGATAAGCGCGAACCCATGCTGGACGCGCTGAAACACGCCGCGGGTTTCCTGCGGCTCAAATTGGGACACGCTCTCAGGCTGCGCTACACACCGGAGTTGTTGTTTGAACTGGACGACAATATAGCGTATGGTGCGCATATCGCCAGCGTCCTCAAAACGGTGACACCGCCGCCATCCATACCCAATGCCACGGTCGAGGACGCGGCCAAGGTGATCCAGAAGTCCGACCGGATCGCCATCGTGCCGCATGTGAATTCGGATGGCGACGCGATTGGCAGTTCCCTCGCGCTCAAGCGCGTATGCGAGCGCTTAGGTAAGAAAGCGGATGTGTTCTGCCCGACGCCGTTGGCGCCGATCTTCCGATTCCTGCCAGGCGCAGATGCGGTTTTGGGCGCAGCTCAAGCGGACGCCATCGCCGCCGGAGAGCCTAAGGGCGGGCCGTTCGACCTGATCATTGCGGTGGATTCGTCCAGCTGCGATCGGCTGGGCGGATGCGCGGGATTATTTGAACACGCGCGGGATTCGCTGGTGATCGACCACCACACCACCAACGACGGCATCGCGCGGGTCAACTGGATAGACAAGGAAGCGGCGGCGACAGGCTGCCTGATATACCGACTCGCCGAGGAGCTGGAGCTGGAGCTGGACATCGAGGCGGCCACGTGCCTGCTGACCGCGCTGTCCACCGACACGGGCCACTTCTCCCAGCGAAATACCGACGCGGAATGCCTGGCCGTGGCCGCTGAATGCGTGGATGCGGGCGTTGACATCGCCGAGTTGTCCGAGAAGCTGCACAAACTGCGTTCGCTCAAAAAAACCCGCTTGATCACACTGGCGCTGAACTCGCTGGAGACACGATTCGACGGCAAGGTGACCGTAATGCGCCTGACCGAGGCGGATTTCACGCGGACCGACACCAGCTACGACGACTCCGAGGCGATCATCGACTTTGGCATCAACGTCAAGGGGACGCTGGCCGCCGTGCTCGCGTCGGAACGTTCTGATGGGATAAAGATATCGCTCCGGGCAAGGCCGCCGCTGGATGTGGCGGCGGTGGCGCTGCGGTTCGGCGGCGGCGGGCACGCGCTGGCGTCCGGTTGCACGATCGATGCCAGCCTGGATGGGGCGATTGACTTAGTTCTGGATGCGTTAGGCGAGCTTGTGAACGGGTTGGAACCCGTTGTGAATTTATAATTATGCAGCCGTCGATCAAGCCGCCAGCGAGGACACTGCAGCTGCCTAAACCCGAACCGCTGGCTGGGTTTCTGAACCTGTTGAAGCCGCCGGGCATGACGTCCAACGACGCTGTGACCACACTCAAACGCGCGCTTCGCAACCGCGAACCCAACCTGGCCATCGGCCACGCGGGGACGCTGGATCCGGAGGCGGCGGGTGTGCTGCCGATCATGCTGGGACGCGGGACGCGGCTATTCGATTATCTGACGGGCAAACAGAAGGAGTATATCGCCGAATGGGTGCCCGGCGTTGTTACTGATACCCAGGATGCAACGGGGAGAATCATTAAAACTTCACAAGAAGTTCCAGATAAACATGCACTGGATGAGGTTTTGGCGCGGTTTGTCGGCGAGATAGAGCAGACACCGTCCGCTTATTCTGCGATAAAACAGGATGGCGTGCCGCTGTATGAGCGGGCCAGGCGCGGCGAGCAGGTGGAGATACAGCCGAGGCTGGTCAACATCGACCGCTTGGAATGGCTGGGCGAGACGGAGCGCGGGCGTATGCTGCGCGTGGTGTGCGGGCGGGGCGTGTATGTGCGCGCGCTGTGTGAGGATATCGGCGCGGCGGTCGGGTGCGCGGCGCACATGGGGTTCCTGCTGCGGTCGCGAGCGGGGTTGTTTTCCATAGAGGACAGCCGCACGCTGGAGGAAATCCTCGCCGTCATCCAGAAGGACGGCCCGTACCTCAAGCGCTTCCGGACGATGCTGATGCCGCTGGATACCCCGGTGATGGATCTGCCGAAGCTCGACGCCGTACATCCCGCCGCCGAAAAGGTGCTGCGTTCAGGGAATCCGTTGAAACGGCTGATGCTGTCCACGCCCGACGCGCCTGAAGGGTTGTACCGATTGTACGCTGGACGGTTGTACGTGGGTGTAGCCATGCTGGACGCCATCGAGGCGCGGATCGCGTTGCGAATGATTCCATAGGAGGTGGCGGTTCGGTTTTGGATTTTTTTGGAAAAGGATGGCTGCCGTCTCAAGGATTGGCCGATACACTGCCGGATGATTTAGTTCGGGCAGTGCGTTTGCGTGAGCGTTTGAGCCAATTGTTCTCGGATAGAGGATACAGCGGGATCGAGACGCCTACGTTTGAATCGTTGGAGCTGTTTCGCTCGGGTCCCAGTCGGCTGCCGGAGGGCCAGCTTTGGAAAACCCAGGCGCCGGACGGTTCCATGCTGGTCGTTCGACCGGATAATACAACCCCGGCGGTGCGGCTGGCATGCACCAGGCTGGCGGATGCTGCGCTGCCGATCCGATTGCATTACATTCAAACGGTGTTGCGATACCCTGATGGGAATCGTGCGGAACCTGTCGAAAGTCGTCAGGCTGGGGTGGAACTCCTCGGCGAGACAGCGCCCGGGGCTGACGCGGAAGTGATCGCGCTGGCGATAGAGGCGTTACGGACGGCGGGATTGTCCAGTTTCCAGATAGACATTGGGCAGGTTGGATTTTTCAAGGGATTGATGGAGGAAGCGGGGCTGGCCGAGGCGGACGCGGAACAGATGCGCGCGCTGATCGAGGCCAAGAATTCACTAGGAATCACGTTGGCGCTGAAGGAAGCGCGGGTGCGAAGCGAAGGCGAACGCTCGCGGATCGCGTCGCGGCTGCAGAAATTGCCGACGCTGTTCGGTGGCATAGAGGTGTTGGACGAGGCGAGGCGCATGTCCAGCCATCCGCGCTGCCAGGATGCATTGGATAATCTTCATACAGTATATCAATTATTGCGCGCGGACGGCTTGGATCGTTATATATCGATCGACCTGGGAATGGTACACTCGATTAACTATTATACTGGAATAGTATTTCGTGGATTGACGGGACATCTGGGACAGCCGCTGCTCTCGGGCGGGCGTTACGACGCGCTGCCGGCGGCGCTGGGACGGCCGATGGGCGCGGTTGGATTTGCGATAAAGTTGGAGCAGCTGCTGACGGCGCAGGAACGGGAAGCTGCGCAGGCGTCGGGGAATGGTGGAGGCGTCAGGCTTCGGACGGAGACGGTGCCGCCTATCACGCTGGCCGTCGCGAAGGGCCGCCTTGCGCTGGACACGTTCGCGCGCCTGGAAGCGGCGGGCATCGATTGCACCGAAGCGCGCGCGCCGGGCCGCAAACTGATCGTGGACGATCCGTCGGGGCGGATTCGATTCATGCTCGTAAAACCCGTGGATGTTCCTACGTATGTGGATCACGGTGTCGCCGACGCGGGTGTGGCTGGCAAGGATACTCTCATGGAAGAGAACCGCCAGTTGTACGAGCTGCTCGATTTGGGTGTGGGCGTGTGCCGCCTATGCGTGGCGGGCGATCCGCTGAAGCATCCGGAGGTCTTGCGCGGCGCGGTCTATCGTGTGGCTACGAAGTATCCGAACATCGCGAAAGAGTTTTACGCCAGGCGAGGCCAGGCGATTGAGATAATTCCGCTGGGCGGTTCGGTTGAACTCGCGCCGCTGGTCGGCTTATCCGACGTAATTCTGGATATCGTTGAGAGCGGCGGCACGTTGAAGGCCAACGGCCTGGAGGTTTTAGAGGAAATATGCCCAGTCAGCGCGCGGCTGGTCGTGAACCGCGTGTCACTTAAAACTAAAACAGAATCCATCCGAGCGTTGTTGAAGGCGTTGGAGCCATAGCATAAAGAGGTATATAATGATTCGGATTATAAATGGTGATGATGTCGCGGATATATCAAGCCTTCTTAAGCGCAAGCAGGAACGCGATGACGAGGTTCAGGCCAGCGTGCGGGAGATCGTCGAGGCGGTGCGCGAGCGGGGCGTCGCCGCCGCGCTGGAGTTTACGGAAAAGTTTGACCTTGCAAAGCTGACGCCGGAGACGGTCGAGATTACGCGCGCGGAGATTCAGGAGGCGTACGACGCCGCGGATCCGGCGTTCGTCGAGGCGCTGAAGCGGGCGGCCCACAACATTCGCGTTTATCATGAGAAGCAGAAGCGCACGACCTGGATCGACTTCCAGTGCGATCGGGCGATGGGGCAGCTGATTCTGCCCATCGAGCGCGCGGGCATATACGCGCCGGGCGGCCGCGCGGGTTATCCATCGACGGTGCTGATGAATGCGATTCCGGCAAAGGTCGCTGGCGTTGATGAAATCATAATGGTTACACCGCCCGGATCGGATGGGCGGGCGTCGTACCCGGCGTCGCTGATAGCGGCGGATGTGGCGGGCGTGGACAGGATATTCAAGCTGGGCGGCGCGCAGGGTGTCGCGGCGCTGGCGTACGGCGCGGGGCCTGTGCCCGCCGTGGACAAGATTGTCGGGCCGGGCAACGTATACGTGCAAGGCGCGAAGCGGATGGTATTCGGCCAGGTAGGGCTGGACAGCGTGGCCGGGCCGAGCGAAATACTGGTGATCGCGGATGATACGGCGCGCGCGGAGTGGGTCGCGGCGGATTTGCTGGCGCAGGCCGAGCACGATCCGGACGCGGCGGCGATGCTGGTCACACCGTCCGAAGCATTGGCGCAGGCGGTACGAGCAGCGGTTGTGGAGCAGTTCGCCATGCGGAAACGTCAAGAAGTCTTACGGTTGTCGTTGGCTAACAACGCCGCAATCGTTATAGTTAAGGATATAAACGCCGCGCTAACGCTGTCGAATCGTGTCGCGCCGGAGCATTTGGAATTGTGCGTGGCTGATCCTTTCGCGCTGTTGGGGAAGGTGCGCAACGCCGGGGCGGTGTTCCTGGGCCACAACACGCCGGAGTCGGTCGGGGATTATTACGCCGGGCCGAACCATGTGCTGCCCACGAACGGGACTGCGCGGTTCTTTTCGCCGCTGTCGGTGGACGACTTCTTGAAGAAGTCCAGCATCCTTAACTTCTCGCCGGAAGCGTTGGCAGCGTCGGCATCGGACATCGAGATACTCGCGCTTACAGAAGGGTTGGACGCACACGCCTACGCCGTAACCGTGCGAAGTTCTGTTCAAAGGAATGCATAATTATGCGTAAAGCTGAAGTGACGCGCGTTACCCGCGAAACGGATATCGCGTTAGAATTAAACCTGGACGGCACGGGGCTGACCGACCTGGACACGGGCATCGGCTTCTTTGAACACATGCTGGATGCGCTGTGCCGATTCGGTATGCTGGATCTGGCGGTCAAGTGTAAGGGTGACTTGCACGTGGATGCGCACCATACGGTCGAGGATGTTGGGCTGTGCATGGGTCAGGCCATCGGCGAGGCGTTTGGGGCGCAGCGGGGAATACGGCGGGTGTCGTCCGCGTTCGTGCCGATGGATGAGGCGCTGGGGTTCGTGGCGTTGGACGTGTGCGGGCGGGCGTTTTACGTTATCGATACGCCGCTGCCCACGGAGATGGTCGGCGGGATGTCCGCGCAATTGTTGGAGGAATTCTTCCGCGCGGTGTGCCAGAAGGCGGGCCTGACCTGCCATATGCGCGTTACGGGACGCAACGTTCATCACATGGCGGAGGCGTTGTGCAAGGCATTCGGCCGCACGCTGGACGATGCGAAGCGGATAGACGAACGCACCGCCGACGTTATTCCGTCGACGAAGGGTGTATTATAATGGTTATATATCCCGCGATAGATATAATGAGCGGACGCTGTGTGCGGCTGCTGCAGGGACGCGCCGAGGATTCGACGGATTACGGGGATCCGGAGACGGTGGCGCGGCGGTGGATCGAGCACGGAGCAGCCGTCTTACACGTGGTTGATCTGGACGGCGCGATGAATAATTATACGGAAGTGGAAGCAGCGGTGCGGTTCAAGCCCTTCGCGTCGATATGCGCGTTGTGTGTACCCGTACAGATCGGCGGCGGCATTCGCAGTATGGCTGATATCGAACAACGGTTTGGTTTAGGCGCGGCGCGAGTTATACTGGGCACCGTCGCGCTGACGAATCCTGGGCTGGTTCGCGAGGCATGCCGGAGATTCCCTGGGCGGATCGTGTGCGGGATTGACGCGAGGGGTGGCAAGGTAGCAGTCAAGGGTTGGACGGAAACCTCCGGCGCGGATGCCGTCGAACTGGCGCGAGATATGCGGGACGCGGGCGTCGAATGGGTTGTTTATACAGATATATCCAAGGACGGCACGTTGAGCGGTGTAAACGTGGAACAGACGGCGCGTCTGGTCGCGATAGGTGGATTAAATGTCATAGGTTCTGGAGGAGTAGGGAGCCTTGACGATATTATAGCGTTAAAGAATATTGGATGCGCAGGGGTTATCGTAGGCAAGGCGCTGTATGAGCATAGGTTTTCGCTAGAGGACGCCATTCAGGCAGGAGAATTTTGATGAATATAACTAATATATCGATCAATAGGGATGAATTGCTGGCGACTGTGCGGTGGGATGCCAGCGGGCTGGTGCCTGTTATCGCTCAAAACGCCGACGGTACGGTGTTGATGCTGGCCTATATGAACGCTGAATCGTTGTCGTTAACGCTGGATACGGGTTATGCTACATACTGGAGCCGCAGTCGGCAGCGGTTGTGGAAGAAGGGCGAGACCAGCGGACACACTCAACGGGTGTCGTCGATCGCCGTCGATTGCGATGGGGATTCATTATTATTGCAGGTGGATCAGACGGGGGCTGCGTGCCACACAGGTGAGAAGGTATGTTTTTACAGAATTCTTGATGTTGTTACGCCGGAGTTGGACGAAAAACCTGCGGATTCTACCATATTGCGCGAGGTGTTCGACGTCATACGCGACCGTGCGGCGTCTCCGAAACCAGGGAGCTACACCAATTATTTGTTAGATAAAGGCGTTGAGAAGATCAGCAAAAAGATCGGCGAAGAGGCCAGCGAGACGATTATCGCTGCGGTCAAGGGCGCGCCGGACGAGGTGCGCTACGAGGCGGCGGACTTGATGTACCACCTGCTGGTGTTGCTGTATCAGCAGGGCTTGACGCCGGAGGATATTTTTGCCGAATTAGCGGGAAGGCACAAGGGGTGATTGTATGAACGACATATCATGGTTGTCAGTCGAGGGTGCAACACGCAAATACGGCGACAAAACCGCGCTGGATGCGCTGACATTCGACGTCAAGGAGCGCGGGATCGTAGGGTTTCTGGGGCGCAACGGTGCTGGGAAGAGCACGTTGCTGCGCATCCTGATCGGGCAGGACTTGCCGACGTCGGGGCAGGTGCGGCTGTTTGGTGAGGATCCATTCGACAATCCTCGCGTACTCTCGCGCGTGTGCCTGGTGCAGGATCATCCGGATTACGGCGCGCTGCGCGGGGTGGAGGATCTGCTGGCGGTCAGCCGCGCGGCTTATCCCAAATGGGACGACGAATTTGCGCAGCGGCTGCTGAAGCTATTTGAATTGGACACGCGCAAGAAACTCAAGGCGTTGTCACGCGGTATGCACACCTCGCTTGCGCTTATGATCGGCTTAGCATCCGGCGCGGATTTGACGCTCTTTGACGAACCGTCGCTGGGGCTGGACGCCGTTATGCGCGAACGCTTCTATAATATACTGATTGAGACGCGCTACAAGACCGACCGTAGTTTCCTCGTGTCGACGCACCTCATCGAGGAGGCCGCGCGCACACTGGACACGGTGTGCATGATCGACAACGGACGGTTGCTGGCGCAAGGTACTGTTGCGGAACTGACGAGCGGCGCTTTCACGATGACGGGCCCTGCTGTGCCGGATTTGCCAGGGCTTAAGGTGCTGCGCCGGGATGTGCACGAGGGATTGATGACATTGACCTGTCAAGGTAAGGCTCCCGATCCCGTGCCGCCGAACGTGACGGTCGCCACGGTTTCATTACAACGATTGTTCGTGCTGCTGGTCGAGAGCGCGTCGGAACGCTGATGCGGGAGAGGTATAATTATGCAAGCATTTGCGGGTATTCTTCATTATGAACACCGTTCGAATCGGCGGGGAGTTATGCTGCTGACGATCATGATGATCGTTATACTGCTGGGCATGTTTGTGATTCCAGCAATTTTGCCTCAATCGACGCTGGAGTATAACGGCATATCCGACTCCGGCGTGTTCGCAATATTTGTATTTTTCACGATGATGCGCGCGTCCAGGAAGGATACGGTTTTCTTGATATCTCGGCCGATAGCGCGCCGGAATGTTTGGCTGGGGCTGATGGCGAATCTTGTGCTGCTGACGCTTGGGTTGGCGATCCTGCGCACCGCGTTCGCGCTGATCAGCTATTACGCGGCGATAGCGCTGACCGATATTCGGCCTGATATCTATCAGTTCGCGGCGGAACGAGGCTACAGCGCGTGGGAGACGTTCACGCCGTCCGCGACGCTGCCTACTATCTGGCGGGGCATCACGGATTTCATATCGGCGGGACTATTCGGGTATTGTTACGGCTGTCTGCTTCAGCGGTGGAAGGGCTGGACGATTGGGTTGAGCATTGGGCTGCCGGTGCTGGGATTCGTCGTATTCGTGCTTCCTGTCATCTACGCGTTCATCAATGATTTCAACAGCGTCGTTGAGTACGGCCAGGCGGTGCTGATCACCTCGCCCAACATGCTCGGGAAATGGATCGAAACGGTTCAGGCGATTGTAAACTGGGTGCAGAAATACTTCGACTTGCTGTTCTGGATTGCGGCGGCGGCCACGATCCCAATCAGTTACCTGACGATGAGAACGTCACGCCATACGGCCTGATTATTATTGCCCCATTCCAATTGGAGGCGATCGTTTACGTCATCCACTGTTAGCCTTGAACCGGAGCGCGTCCTATTCGACAACCGCAGCCTAACGCGGCTGATGCTGCCGCTGATACTCGAACAGATATTAACCATAACGATCGGCATGGCCGACACCGTGATGGTTGCTGGCTTGGGCGAGGCTGCCATATCGGGCGTGTCGCTGGTGGATCAGCTGAATATTCTGCTGCTGCAGGTATTCAGCTCTTTGGCCACGGGCGGCGCGGTGGTCGCTGCGCAGTACATCGGCCGGCAGGATCGACTCGCCGGATGTGATGCGGCGCGTCAGTTGTACCAGACCACGTTTGCAATCAGTTTAGTTGTAATGACGCTAACGTTAACGCTTGGCAATCGGATGCTCTCGTTACTCTACGGCGCGCTGGATCCGCAACTGATGTCGTTTTCCCTCACATACCTGACGATAACGGCCATATCGCTGCCCTTTTACGCGCTGTACTGCGCCGGGGCCGCGCTGTTCCGGGCGATGGGCAACAGCAAGATATCGTTATATATAGCCATACTCATGAACGCTGTGAATATCGGCGGCAACGCACTGACCATATACGGGTTCGGCTGGGGTGTGGCGGGCGCTGCGATAGCGACGACGCTTTCGCGTGTGGCCGGGGCTGCGGTATTCATTGTCCTCATAACAAAACCGCATCAGGAGCTATTCATAGAGCATATCCCTCGAGTGCGGGTGAATCTGGCGAACGTGAAGCGGATCCTGAAGATTGGCGTCCCGAACGGGCTGGAGAACGGCGTGTTCCAGGTCGGCAAGCTGGTCGTCATGCGGCTGGTATCCTCGATGGGCCTGGCCGCGATCGCGGCGAACGCGGTGGGCAACAGTCTGGCCGGGTTCGCGGTGATGCCGGGCAGCGCGGCGAGCATGGCCATGATCACGGTCGTGGGCCAGTGCGTCGGCGCTAAGGCTTACAGCCAGGCGCGGCGGAACGCGCTCAAGCTGTTAGGATTCGCGTCGGCGGCTATGGCGGTGATCGCCGTGGTGATGCTGATATTGCGCGGGCCAATGATCCGCATGTTCAACCTGTCGGACGCTTCGCTGGGCCTCGCCTGGTCGATTATGACCGTATACCTAATCCATACGTGGCTGACGTGGACGCCTTCATTTGCGCTGCCCAACGCGCTGCGCGGTGCCGGCGACGCACGGTTCACGATGGTCGTATCGATCGGCTCGATGATGGTCTTTCGCGTCGGCTTCTCATACCTGCTAGGCGGTGCGTTCGGGATGGGGTTGTCGGGCGTGTGGCTGGCGATGTATATCGACTGGATAGTGCGCTCGGGGTTCTTCATCTGGCGGTTCAAAGGCGATAAGTGGCTGGCGCAGACGGTACTTTAATAACCCAACTAGCTTAAAGGAGCGTGAAACTAATGAAGGTATTGATGGTCAACGGAAGTCCGCACGCGGGGGGTTGCACCTACACCGCGCTTACCGAGATCGGCAAGACTTTGACTGAAGCGGGCGTCGAGTGGGAGATATTCCAGATTGGGACAAAGCCCATCCGTGGCTGCATAGCCTGTCACGCCTGTTCCAACCTCAACGACCGCTGTGTTTTTGACGACGACGTGGTCAACCGCGCGCTGGAGAAGGCGGAGACGGCCGACGGATTCATATTCGGCAGCCCGGTGCATTACGCGGCGGCGTCGGGCGGCATGACCTCGTTCCTGGATAGATTCTTCTATTCCGGGCCGAAATTCAGCGGCAAGCCCGGCGCGGTTGTCGTCTCGTGCAGGCGCGGCGGCGCGTCCTCCACATTCGACCAGCTGAATAAGTACCTGACCATTTCCAGCATGCCCGTCGTATCCAGCCAATACTGGAACAGCGTGCACGGCTACACGCCGGAGGATGTGCGCAAGGATGAGGAAGGTCTGCAGGTCATGCGCGTGCTGGGTCGGAATATGGCGTGGCTGTTAAAGTGCATCGACGCGGGAAAGAAGGCAGGAATTAACTATCCCGAAAGCGAAGAGAGAGCACGGACGAATTTTATCAGGTAGTGTTAAGGTGCACTTAAGGAGTGACAAACTTTGAGGGATTTCGAGTTTTGGACACCTACTAAGATCGTATTTGGCAAGGATAAGGAAAGCCGCGTCGGGGAATTGTTAGCTGAACTCGGCGCGAACCGCGTGCTGATCGTATACGGCGGCGGCAGCGTCGTACGCAGCGGTTTGCTGGGCCGCGTCGAGGAAGCGTTAAAGGGCGCGAATATTGCGTATCAGGAATTCGGCGGCGTGCGCCCGAACCCTTGGCTGGAATTCGCCGAGGAAGGCTCGGCTAAGGCCAAAGCCTTCGGCGTTGACGCGGTGCTCGCGGTCGGAGGCGGCAGCGCTATCGACACGGCGAAGGCCATCGCGCACGGTGTGGCCAACCCGGATGCAAGCATATGGGATATGTGGACGGGCGTGAAGCCGTTCTCCAAGACCATCCCAGTCGGGGTGATCCTGACGATCCCGGCGGCGGGCAGCGAGACCAGCGACTCATCCGTGCTGACCAACCACGCCATCGGAGTGAAGCGCGGGCTTAGCGTGCCGCAGAATCGCCCGGCGTTTGCGATCATGAATCCCGCGCTGGCCATGACTTTGCCCAAGGAACAGATAGCGTACGGCACATGCGACATACTCATGCATACGCTGGATCGTTATTTTACCCACACCAAAGGCAACCCTTTGACGGACGCGTTCGCGGAATCGCTGCTGAAGGTAACGATGGATGCGGGCCGTAAAATTTATGAGAACATACACGATTACGATGCGATGAGCGACTTGATGTGGTGCGGCAGCGTCTCCCATAATGGGCTGACCGGGCTGGGCGCTGTGACGGACTTCGGGCCGCATAAGCTGGGCCACGAGTTGAGCGCGAAGTATGACGTGCCCCACGGCGCGAGCCTGACCGCCGTATGGCGTGCGTGGGCTGAACATGTTCTGGATGAGGAACCGGAGCGGTTCGCCAAGTTCGCGCGCGACGTGTTTGGCATCAGCGAGCCGAACATCGGCAAGTGCGCCCGGCAGGGCATCGACGCGCAGGTCGCATATTTTAAGAAATTGGATATGCCCGTCAGTATCGCCGATCTGAAGTTGGGCATAACGCCGGAGGATATCGACTTCATGGCGCGCAACTCCACGAAGGACGGGCCGTTCGCCAACTTCAAGATCATAGGATACGAGGACGCGAAGGCGATCTACACCGCCGCCAGCCGTGGGTAATCCATTATAATGAATAAGCACATCGACACCGCGCCCGTGTTGGAGGCATTCGCCGCTGGCGGCGAATGCCCTTTGTGCGCGTTGAGGGATCAGACGGAGGCCGGTTATCTGGAGCAGTTCCTGGGCGGTTCGGTGATGGAGCCGGCCTCGCGCGTGCTGGTCAACGAGAAGGGATTTTGCGCGAGGCATTTTACCCAGCTATACGCGGCGGGGAATCGCCTGGGCTTGGCGTTGATGGCCCACTCGCATCTGAAGGACACCATCCAAGCGCTGGACATTCGTTGGCGCGGCAAGGAAAAGCGCAGCTTATTCGACCGCTTGACCCATAAGGGCGGTGCATCCGGGGTCGATGCGCGCAAGTTGGCGGCGGGCCATCGGCATAGCTGCGCCTTATGCGATCGGCTTGACGACACAATGGAGCGTTATGTCGAGACGACCGTATGGCTGTGGCGCGGCGACGTCAAGTTCCGGATTAAGTTCAATGAATCGCTGGGCTTCTGCGTGACGCACGCCCAAGCACTGATGGATTCCACCGACGACGATGAATTCCGCAACGCGCTGATGAATCTGGAGATGCACAACCTGCGGCGGATTGAAAAGGAACTGGAATGGTTCACGCTGAAATTCGACTACCGCAATTTTGACAAGCCGTGGGGCACGTCCAAGGACGCGCTGCCGAGGTCAATTCTCAAGTTGTCTGGAGTGAATCCGAGCGGCGTTGCTGAACCGGAGGCATTGCCGGATAATGATAAGGCCTGACGCTTAGCGCATCAGGCTTTTTATTATATCATAATACCTTATAATTAAACAGTATAACCCATGCTCTGCGCGGCGATGTTCAGGTATGGGTTGGTTGAAGGGGTATACGATTGAGCTTGATACGGCGTAGCCGTATAACCGTTGCAGCCGCAGCCGCCATAGTTGCCGTAATTATAACCATTGTACCCATTATAATTATTATAGCCGTTGTATCCCGGGCAGCCGCAGCCGTAGCCGCCCTGACGCTTGTGGCAAGGCGAATAATACGGGAACTGCGGATAGCCGCCGCAGTAACCGCCGAAATAATTCGGATAGCCCGGATACCCTGGGTATGGGAAGCCCGGAAACCACGGGTAGTACGGGTTGACCGGGTCGGCAGGCAGCGGATCGATGATGCAGCCTCCCACCTCGGCGTTGTACGTAGCGTGATCCTGGCAGGTGCCGTCGGCTTTCAGGGCGGCGATACAGTCGGCGGTCTTGTCATTGGCGACGGTGCCGGACGGGCAGCTGCCGTCGCAGCGGCGCGGGTAAACGCATCCGCCGAACGTCTCGCTGTAATGCATGCCCGGCGGACAGCGGTGCGCGCCGCAGTATCCGTACATATTCCAGGGTGCGCCCGTGCCTGGCGCGCTGCCGTCCAGCTCGGCTGGATCCGCTTCGCGTTTAGCGTCGATGGGGAATGTGTAAGTCCGTTCGGCCTCACCCGGCTGATCGACGCTGATGCGGATGTTAAGGTTCTGGTTAGTCATGTAGGTTCAGTCCTTTCCTAATTATCCAAATTAATTGGTAAGCAAGCGCCGGAATTACCCGGCGCTTGTTGTTGTATCACCATTTAGTCCACACGCATTTGTCGCCAACGCGTGTATAACCGGGAGCGCAGGTGCTGTTCGCGCCGGGATAGTAACAATTCGACACGCTGCCGTAACCCTGCTTGTGGTGCGTGGGGAATTGCTTGGCGCAGCCGCATCCTGTGACGACGGGCGTGGAGCGGCAGGTGTCGGCGAAGCACGGCGACGGCGCGATGGGCACGCATGCATCCCACAGCGCGCTGAAGCGGAAACCCGGCGGGCATTGCGGCATGCAGGGCCGTGGCTGGCGCTGATAGCTGGACACGTATCCCGGATAGTAGCCGGGACAGCAGCCGGGGTTGAACCCCGCCGCACTAGCGTCGAATCCTGCGGCGTAAGGTGCTGCGGCCTCGGTCTGGGGCTTAGCGGCGGCAGCGGCGGCGACGGGTACGGTCTGTACGGCGATGGTTATGGTGCGATCACCATTCATCGTTCCGAGTATTTCCTCGGTTCGCGCCTGACGGCTTACCGGAGCGGCGGGTTGGGGTTCTGGTGCGGGTTCGGGCGTAGGCACGGGAATAAGAGCAATCGCCGTGGTTTGCGGCGCGGCATATTCACGCGTGGATATATCGGGCGCGATGCCCGCTTGGTCCCAATCCGCGACGGACGGGGCCGTTAGTAATGATTCCATGTAGTACCTCCAGCGGCGCCTCATTTGTTGTACAACATTGCGATAGGCCCGCTACTGGTACGGTATGCTGGCGCTGTTCGCGTGTGCATTCACTGTCGAATAGGGTAAGCATCCGCCGTATTTTTACCATAAATGCGCAAACCTCACCCCGATCCCACCCACGGCATACGATACACCAAACTGCTCGGGGAGGTTCGCCTATGCAAGGACGGGTGATGATTTCAGACTGCGCCAGTGCCTTGGTATCCGCGCATACGCCGGTGGATCTGACCGAGATGCATTCGGTGCGGTTGGATGCCAGCCCCGGGTGTCTTTTCGCGCGCGGAGGATTCCTATATTGCGCGGTAATGCCCGACGAGGCAGAGCAGAGCATCCTGCGCCTCAACCTCGCCGACCTGACCGTGGATCGGGAATTTGCGGCGGGCGCGGACATCGAGCGGATGTTTGTCTCATATGACGGCCAGAAGCTGTACGCACTGCTGTCCGGCGCGGATACCGTGCTGATGCTGGACGCGAACACGGGCGAGTGGCTGATGAGCGCGCCAGTCGGAGTGCGTCCGCGAGACATGCGGTTGGATCGTTCGGGCCGCAGTTTGGTCGTGGCTGGCGGCGGATCGGGCAGCGTGTTGGTGTTGGATGCCGATACATTTGAGACGCAGGCCGAGTATCCCGTGGATGGCACGGCGGTCGGCGCGTTCTTTGCCGCCGATGGATTGGTTACTCTTGCTGAGAGCGCTGATTATGAGCCGTTCTCGGTCGTGGGGATTATTCCGTTATCCCATGGTAATTATGAACCCATATGGGAGTTGCCGGGCATGCCCGCGTGTTTCTCCATGGGCATGAATGGGCTGCTGGTCGGACACCTCAACACGATCACGCTGCTGAACCTCCAGCACCGCGAAACCCGCTGGCGGATGATCGTGCAGGGCTTGCCCGATAATATCACGCCCATAGGACGCATGGCGTGTTACATGGATAGGCTGACGGGCCGCGTCGGGGTAATCGACTGCTTCCAGCCCACGCTCATGAGCGTGATCCGCAAGTCGGAGCCGTCGGGGTTGGCGTATATATGATAACTTAATGTACATTTTACACGCCCTGAGCGCGGGCGCGTACATATATTGTGGAACCCTTACGCTGGGGGGCGTAACTGATGAATGACAACAGGCGGGACACGTCCGCGCCGCGTCTGGACCTGCGCGTCCTAAACGCCGAAACAGGCGCGGGCATCCCCAAGGTACAGCTTGACCTATATCAGGATAATCGGCACATCGCCTCAGCGCAGTCGGATAACGAAGGCCGCGCGGCTTTCGCGCCGTTAAGCCCCGGCACGTACCAGGTTGCTCAAGCATCATACCCCAAACGGATGACGGGTATATCCGCAAAACCGGTAGTGCGCCTGGGTGAAAACGGTTCGCTGCATCTGGGCAGCGAAAGGGTCGATGAGATTCGGATGCTGAATTTTCCGTTGAGGCATAAGTGAAACACGCATGTAAAGGACTGGCGGCGATCGCCAGTCCTTATTATTATGTTTGCATCTATAATTGGGCATCGGCCGCCGGAAGCACCGCACGCCGCTTCCTACATAGTCTAGTTTACAAGGAATTCACATGGAGGCGTGGACATGGGTGTGCGACGTGACATACGTTCAGCCGATGAGCTGGCGAAAATTGGTTTGGACCCGGAGTATCCCTCGGATGGCGTTTACACAATCCGGGGCGATATCCAGATCACGGATCCATGGCAGTCGCTGCCGCCGGCTACGGGGCTTGAGTTGTACGGCGAGGGCTACTGGATAGGCCCGCTTAGCGCGCCGCTATTCGAGTCGCTGTCGCATGCCGTCGTCCAGCATGTGCGGCTGGAGCTGCGCATCGACGCGCGCACGGAGAATACTGACATGGATTCATTCTGCGTGGGAGGCCTGGCCCGGCGCGGCGACAGCGTGGATATGGACGCGTGCGAGTCGTACGGCAGCATCACGGGGATCGTTCGCGTGGGCGGATTCTTCGGCGAACTGATCGACTCGGATATTTGGGGACTGCACAACTATTCCAATGTAACGGCGATCGCCGGGATCGTGGGTGGCGTCGCGGGCTTAGGCCGAGGGAATCGGTACAAGGATTGCTGGAACCATGGCCGCATCGCGGCTATCGGCGGCCTTATCAACGCGCCGCGCGGCGTATCCGGCGGCATCATCGGCCAGGAAACCCCCGCCATGCGCGCGCATGAACAGGATCCGCGCGAGCCCTTCATCGAATTCTGCACGAACCGCGGCGCTATCGAGTCCTACGCCGACGCGGGCGGGATCGTCGGACGCATCGCCAGGCAAGGCGACGCGGAAGCCGCGCCGTTCACCATGCTCTGGTGCGGCAATTTCGGCGAGATCACATGCGGCAGCACGGGCCAGCGCGCTCTGGACGGCAACATGCGCTTCGGGGGCATCGTCGGCCACGCGCAGCGGCCTTGTTATATTTCAGAATGTTATAATCAGAATAAGGTTTGCGGCGGCGCGTACATCGGCGGCATCGTCGGCCTGGGTGAAGGCGACGCCGACATCGCCCTGGACGGTGCGGTCGAATACTGCATCAATTATGATTTGATATGTTTGTCCGACGAATCCGTAGCGGGACGCGGCGGGCCGCCTTCGTCATGCGCGGGCGGGATCGCGGGCGCGGCCATATCGTTTGGCAGCTTTTTCCAGTGCACGAATAAGATGACCATCTGCTCCGACTGCCCGTATACGGGCGGCCTGGTCGGGCGGCTGGTGGACGGCGAGATGCGCGGTTGTGTGAATGAGGGATTCGTGCATTGCATGGCGGGCGAGGTCGGCGGCATCGTCGGAGGCGCGCGGGATTCGGGCAAGGCGGACGCCGAACCGTTATGCGTCCTAATATCCTGCGAAAATCACGGCGACGTAGAGGGCGGCGCACAAGCCGCCGGAGGCATAGCAGGTCGGATGCTGGACGGCGTGCGTTTGGAGCGTTGCGTCAACTGGGGTTGTATCCGTTCGGCGATGGGCGCGTATGTCGGCGGGATCGCGGGTTATGCGGGGTTCACGAACACTATTGGCGAAAACGCGCGGAGGAATTCGATCCTGGACGCGCTGGCCTCGGGCACTCACGTGCAGGGGGCGTATGGCGTGCACCGCGTGTTAGGCGGCGAGGATTCGCCAGGCGCGACCAACTTATCCGCGCAAGCGGATCGCGGCACGCTGCTCCAGGGCGACAACACGGCGTTGGGGGGAGTGCGTTACCAGGAGTCGCCCGTGCTGGGCGACGACGCACAGTTGGGCATTGACAAACTGCAGGGGGAATCCATATCTTCCGCGGCGACGGCGGCGGAACGCATCCGAGGCATGAACGGCGCTGACGATTCAAGTAAATAAAGGGGGTAAGAATATGCAGGGCGATTGCTCACCGGAAAGAATGGATCCGCGCTGCGGCTGCGGCACAGGCAGGTGTTATAACGGGCGGCGGGTGTCTCACATTTACCCGATCTATGGCGATTCGCGGTACGGCGGCTGCACCGACCTGCCCGCGAATTGCGACTGCACATACCCACCCGACGACGGACCGCCAAATTGGTTATGCGAAGAGCCGCTTGAATTCGAGGAAATCGGCGACGGCGAGATTACAGGTCGATATGGTTCCAGATGCGAAACGGAGAATGACAACCCGGACGATAACCCGGGCAACTGCAAGCTGGCTTGCCGATTCAACGACCCGAAGCCTAGTTACTGCCAGGACCTTGAGGACGCGAAAAACCTGCAGTTTGAGGAGATTCCCGACGGCACGAACACCGGGAAGCTGTTCCCCGCGTGCTCGGAAGGGCATAGCACCGATCCGGGGACGTGCCTGCTTGCGTGTAATCCCCAATGGGCCAGGGAATTAGAGCAAGCCCGGCCGTTCCTCTGTCCTGAAAAACATCCGTTTGAGACGGCTCCCGACGGGATGATATTGAGCATGGCGCGGTGCAAGGGCGCACCGCTGCGCGTGGTCGGCTGGTGCCGTCACGCGAAAAGCCGCCGTCCTGGTTGGAAACTATGCGGCGGGTTGAATGCGTACACCAAGGTCTGCTGGAAGCTGAACCTATGCGGCGGGTTGCGCTTCAGTTATTAACTTTACGTATGCGACAGGATCGTCCTGCAAACCATCGTCAGCCGTTCGAGGCTGAACAGGATCACGCTGCCGAACGGCGCTTCGAGTATCCGTTCGATCGCGTGGCGGTATAATTCCAGCTTCTCCAGCAGCATCGGCAGGAAAATGTCCTCCGTCGGGCGCGTATTCAGCTGGAACGCTATCTCGTCGGTGAACTGCGCGCCTAGGCGCAGTATCAATTCGCTGGCCAGGTTCGCGTGCGGCACGAAGAATACGCGCTCGCGCACTCCCTCCCCTATGATGGCATCGAGGATCGGTTGGTTGGCCTTGAGCGAGTAGGCCTTGATCTTCTCGCGCATCAGCGCGCCGTCCTCGCGGTAGGCCACGCGCAGCAGCAGGCTGATGTAGTCCAGGTTATTCTCCTGATATAACGATGTGGATTCGAATAGCGCGTTTAGCTTCTCGACAGGGCCGCCTTTACACGCGTCCACGGCGGCTTGGGCTGCTACGCGTGTCTGCTCGGCGCGGGATTCGCAGATGGCGGTGAGCAGCGCGAGCTTGGATTCAAAGTGGTGATAGAATCCGCCCTTTGAATATGCGAGCGCGTCAATGATGTCCTGCACGGAGGTCTGCTCGTACCCGTTGCGGTAGAACAGCCGTTCTGCGGATTCAATTATCTGACTGCGCCGGGAATCGCCTTTACGCACGCCGCCTCACCCCTTTCCGGAATAATTTTGTAAGAATCTCCTCGTTTCAGGACACTCGCTCCAGAAACGCAACGGCGCTTAGCGCGGCATCGAGCAGCGCGGTCTGGGATGGCTCGTCTATCGGCGCGGCACCGAACGAGCACTGCTCATCCAACTGGCCGATGAGACCGTTCAGCAGCTCCGCTTCCGGTTCGCGCATGCGCTTTGTGCGGACGAGGGATTGAATGGCCGCGGTGGGTTCGGCAGTGGAATCGGATTGATTAAGCAGAAGCATCATTGTGGCGTACGCGCCGCTGATTGCGGCGTAAGCGTTGCGGCGCGAGAGTTTGATGAGGGCGTCGTAGACGCCGCCTTCGGGTGTCTGCCAGCCCAGTTGATTAGCGCGCTTGCGGAGAATGTGGGCGGCTTCCGAGCGCGCGGGTGTATTTGGCTCGGCGAGATCCGTCGAATTTGCTGGACGCGCGGATTTATCCGGCATGAATACCGGCAGCAGCACGCCGACGGCGGCTATCGCTGCCAGGCCCAGCGCGATCCAGTCGAACCCCGCGTTAATCGCCGGACTAAGCCAACGCATCAGAATAATGAATAGACACGCCAGCGCGACGGTGCCGCCGGTGTACTGCCTTTCGCGATTATTATTACGCATAAGGATACCTCCGTAGCTGGGGAAGGCCACGGCATGCCGTGGCCTTCGCAAGTTATGCGTGGATAATTATGAACGCTTGTTGCGTCTGCTTAACAGCCAGACCAACCCGACGGCGACCAGTGCGGCCAGCACAACCCATACGACAGTCAGCGAATTGGCCGTCGTCTCTTCAACCTTGGTCACGGCCTCGGAGGGCGTGGGTTCTGGTGAAGGCTCCGGCGAGGGTTCACTTGAAGGCTCATTCGAAGGCTCGGCTGTGGCGGTGGGTTCCGCAGTGGGTGTTGGCGCTGCCGTTGGGGTTGCGGTGGGCGACGGCGTTGGCGCGGCGGTGGGGGTATTCGTCGGCACGGGAGATGGCGTCGCCGTCGGCGCGGCCGTCGGGGTTGATGTCGGCGACGCCGTTGGCGTGGACGTTGGCGCTATCGTCGCGGTCGCGGTCGGAGATGCCGTCGGCGTTGACGTTGGAACGGTTGTCGGCGATGCCGTTGGTACGGCTGTCGGCGACGCGGTTGGGATGGGCGTCGGGGTTGGTGTGGGTGACGGCGTCGCGGTCGGCGCGGCCGTAGGTGTCGGCGTTGACGTGGGCTGCGGCGTGGGTGTATCGGTGGCAGCTTTCAGCGGACTGAACGTTGGCTGCACATCGGTTGTGATTGAACCTTGCGTGCTCACGTTAACCGTTTGACCTGTGCTCGTTACGAGCGCTTGGGGTTCAGCGGTGGGGGTTGGTTCTGACGTGGGCGCTATGGTTGGCGACGGCGTCGGTGTCGGCGTTGGCGTCGGTGTCGGGGTTGGTGCCGATGATGGCGTCGGGGTTGGCGTTGGCGTCGGCGTCGGTGTCGGTGTTGGCGTTGGCGTCGGTGTCGGGGTTGGTGTTGCAAGACTGATTATGTCGTTAACCTTTTCGATGGGCTGCGCACCGTCGGTCACAGCGCCGTCGGCAGTGGCGTCGTAGAATGCGGGCGCCGCATCGCCTAACCTGCCGAACGCGCGGTATTGTACTTCGCCCATACCGTTTCTGAATGTATAAAGTTGTGCGTCGGCGCTGTCCGCTGGCGACACCAATTGGTAGAAATCGGGTACCAGATCCGCCGGAGGTATCATCGGGATGAAGCCTTCGACATGGTTTGCGGCATCGCTGGCGATGTCGGCGGGCGTCGGCGGATCGGAGAGCGGCGCGCCATGACTATCCGCTTCAAAGAATTGAGGCGGCAGCCGATCCAGCGAACCATACACGCGGTAGAGAACCTTGCCAGTTGAATCCAGTATCGCCCATACCCCGTCTGTAATCTCGCGGTAGAATTCAGGCAGCTCGGCGGGCGTCTCCGGAATGAACCCCTTCACATAGTCCTCGTAATCCTGCTGTGGGTTGACAAGCGTCGTATCGCCCAGCCAATCGCCCTCGCCATCCGTGGCATAGAGTGCGGGCGGATTGCCGTCCAGCGAACCATACACGCGGTAGAGCGCATTCCCGCCGCCGTCGTCAACGCGGTAGACGCCATCTCCGGCGGGTTCATAGTAGTAAGGCATGGCGGGCTGATCCTTCGTCGGACGCAGACCTTCCACCATGTCGGCGAATTCAGCGGTCAAGTCAATGGGTTTCGTGGTGTCGGCGGGTTCGCCATCGGCGGTCGCGGCGTAATACGCCGGGGTTTGGCGATCCACCGAGCCGTATACGCGGTACTGATCGCCGCCGTCATACTCAAACGCCCACACGCCGCCGTCATTATCATGGTAATACGGCGGAATTTCGTCGGGCGCCTTAGCGACGAAACCCTTCACGAATTCGTCAAAATCCTCGTCAGGAGTAACGGGCGCGGTGCCGTCCTCGACATTCCCCACCTGGTCGGCGGGGTAGAAGTCCGGGCCTTCACCCTTCAGATAGCCGTACACGCGCGGGTGTTCGCCGCCGTCATTATCCGACACGGCCCAACGCTGTCCGTCCACGATGGTTTCGTAGAACCAAGGAACCTCGTCGGCGTCAGGCGCGGCGGCTATAAAGCCTTGCGCAAACTGTTCGAAATCCGCTTGAGGATCGATGGATTCAGCCCCGATTGTCACGCCGCCCTTGGCGTCGGACGGGTAGTAGCCCAGCTCGCTGTAGCTCCACGAACCGTAGGCGCGGTATTCCGGCGTGTCGCTGCCCAGCACGCGGTACGCGGACTGCTCGCCGTCGATGGGCTGGTAGTAGTATGGCGCGGCGCTTTCAGGTTCGGCGGGAGTGAATATGGGCTGGGCCGCGCGGTCGCCGCCGCGTGTCACGGGAGTGGCATCCGAGGCGACGCTGCCGGATGGATCGGCGGGATAGAACGCAGGTTCGCCGCGGTTCATCGAGCCGTACACGCGATACTCGTACTCGCCTTCGCTGTTGAGGAAGCGGAAGAGCGTGCCGTCGACGTCGGGCACGGGTTCATATATGTCGAATTCGCTTAGAGTATACGGGATCTTGTCGAATCCCCGGAAGTATTCGTCGAAATCCTGCTCGGGCGTCACCGACTGCGCGCCGTCCGCGACGGTCAGACTGACGTTCCCTTGATCATCCTTGCTAACTTCAGCAGGGTAATAAGCCGGGCCTTGGCCGTTCAGCCGACCGTAAGCGCGGTACACCGCCTCGCCAGCCTTATCGGTGAATCCCCAGTAGGGAGTGCCATCCTGGGCGATGTACGGCGTGTAGAATGTGGGCGGGCTGGACGGCGGCACCGCGCTGCCGAAGCCTTCTATATAGTTGGTGTAATCATCCTCGGGCGTGACGGGCACGGCATCCGGCGCGACAGAACCCGCCGCGTCGGATGGATAGTAACCCGGCGCGCCGCCATTCAAACTGCCATACGCGCGGTAGAGCACGTTCCCGGCGCGGTCTTTGAAGCAGAACAGCGAACCCGACGCATCTTCAGGCTGGCCTGCGTATGCTGGCGCATCGGGATACATGGGCACAAATCCTACGGGTTGCGGGGTGGGTTTCGGGCCGTCCTTGGTGGGATCGACGGGCTCCTTAGCGATGGGTATGCCCAGCGAATCTGCCGGGTAGAACCCTATCGGACTGCCGGGATATGAACCATACACGCGGTAGACCAACTTGCCAGTCTCATCCATGAAACCATACAGACCATCGCCTATCACCTCATAACCGTTGGGCGACGGCGGCACTGCGGCCTGGAAGCGCGGATCGGAGACGGGCTGTTCAGCGGTGGGATCGATAGGCGATTCAGCTAAAATATTCCCTTGATCGTCGGCTGGGTAGAATCCCGGTGCGCCGCCAAATGGCGTACCAAATCGGCGGTACTCGGAGGGATCGCTCCCGGCTAACTCATAAAGCCCTTTGATCTGTGGGATTGCTATATAATACTCGGGCGCGGCGTCCGTCCAGCCGGGCGCGAACAGACCGCCCTGCGGTTCGGCGGGCGCTGGGCCGTCGTAGCGGTCATACTGGTAATATATCTTGGCATCCGCGCTAGTGCGGTAGTTGTGCAATGTGAATACAACCGTGAAGCGTTCCGGCGTCCCCTTGGGTGCGGTAAGTTCAAATGAAACGCTGGTTTCGGATTGGGAAACCCCGGTCGCGCTGACGCGGCGCACGTGCTCGTCATTGATCGCTATATCGACGACAGTTTGAAGGTTGGCATCTTCTGACAGCGGTTCCTCCTCGGCGTTGGAAATCCAACCGCTGACTGCAATGGTGTTTGTAACGCCCTGATCCATCACCAGGGGCATGGCGGTCCAGGCGTATTGGGCATGCGTTGTACTGCCGTCGGCCCCCACTTGGGCGACGGTCAGCCCGGCCTGCGACGGATCCGCTGCGAATCCATGGGGCGAGGCCTCTATCTGTCCGCCCAGCGCGTCGGAGGCGAACGCATCCGTACGCGCCCCGGCCTCGGTCAGCCGCCAGTGCACCGGATCGCCGCCGGCGGGTCTGGGCGCGTCCGCGCCGGCGCTATTCGCGGGGCTTAGCGCGCATAACAGCACCGCGCACAGCAACAGGCACATAAATCGACGTCTTGCGGCAAACATAGGTCAGGACTCCTCTCGTTTCAGGGTATATCCCTTACAATATTATACCATCGATCGCGATAAAATCAAGCAAATACGCGCGATGTAACTAACGGTATTTCGCGAAACTTCGCGAGTTAAACCGTGGCTTTATCGCGCGAACGAAAATAGTGGCGCGAAATCCCAAGATGCTGTATACTGGGAGCAGAAGCCATACGCGGACACGGCGTGCGGTGCCGATCCGCAGCACGGGATCGATTAATATGGATTAAAGGGAGGGAGCAAATTGATCAAGGTAATTTATGGTAAGAAGGGCTCCGGGAAAACCAAGCGCATCATCGACCTGGCCAATGAGTCCATCAAGGAGCAGAAGGGCGACGTATTATTCCTGGACGACGACAATAGGTACATGTTCGACCTAAGGCATGAGATACGATTCATAAACGCTGGCGAATACGGCGTGCATTCGGGCGATACGTTTTATGGGTTCGTGGGCGGGTTGCTGGCGCAGAACTTCGATGTGAGCCTGATTTTTGTGGACGCGTTCCTGAAGCTGACCGGATGCGCCAAGGGCGGCGAGGCTGCGATCAAGGGTTTGGGATGGCTGTTTGATAAATTGAAGCAGATCGGTTCGCAGCATTCCGTGGATTTCGTGCTAAGCGTCAGCGGCGACCCGGACACCTGCCCCGACTTTATAAAAGAATACTGTGTATGAATATAGAATCGTATGACTCCCGGGTACGCTCCACACGCGGCGGGGAGCCAATCCCGGCGGCATCGGCCATACTCACGGGGCTTGCGCAGGATGGCGGGCTGTATGTTTCGGTGAAATTCCCGTTCATACCGTTGGCTGATATCGAGGCGATGGCGGCTTTGCCCTACGCCGAACGCGCCGTGTGGATTCTGACCAAACTGCTGCCGGGGTTTGACGGCGCGGCATTAACGGCGGCGGTGACGCGCGCCTATTCACGATTCACCGACACGGACGTTGCGCCTTTGCGCAAGCTCCGTGAGTATGGCCGATGCCGCCGGGATTGGCTCCCCGCCGCGTGTGGAGCGTACCCGGGAGTCATACGATTCTATATTCATACACAGTATTCTTTTATAA